>CAJMAW010000039.1 GCA_905211485.1 uncultured Lentisphaeria bacterium
CATTCTGTTCGACTGGACCGGAATTGACCCGGAATAAGTGATTGACAGGAGACGGATCATGAAGAAAAAGCTGAAAGTCATTCAATACGGAATCAACCATGAACATGCCCCCGGCAAGTATCAGTCACTCGGCCTGCTGAAAGATATTTTTGAGCTGGTCGGGGTGGTGGACGACACGGATTTGAAGTCGCCCAGTATGCCGATCGACCGTGAAATATACCGGGATGCGCCGTTCATTTCCAGCGAAGCCGCGTTGAATTATCCGGATCTGGATTGCGTTCTGGTCGAAGTTCCGAATCTGGAACTGGTCCGGATCGGGAAAATGTTCGCCGAACGCGGCATTCCCATGCACATGGACAAACCCTGCGGCGAATCGCTCGAACCGTATCGCGAATTGCTGGAACTCTGTGAACAGAAACATCTTCCGTTTCAGATGGGATACATGTACCGCGGCAATCCTGCGCTGAATTATCTTCAGACCCTGCTTCGGGAAGGTGCACTGGGCGATATTTCGGAAGTACAGATGGATATGAATCATGGTTACGGAGGAACGCGTTATCAGGAATATCTCGGCGTATTCAAAGGTGGCATCATGTTCAATCTGGGATGTCATCTGATTGATTTCGCCGTATCGCTTCTGGGGGCTCCGGAACGTGTGACACCCTTTTTGAAATCCCTCTCCGGAACATATCCCCCCTCGCCGTGCAACAACGCGCTCGCGGTTCTGGAGTATCCCCGCGCCACAGCCGTAATCCGCTGCTGCAGCAGAGAGTACGACGGGTTGAATCATCGGCGTCTCAAGATTTCCGGAGCCGGAGGATGGATCGAACTATCCCCCCTCGAACGTTTTGACGGAAAAGCTCTCGAAATGACTCTGGCGCTTGCCGGAGGAAACGAAGCATATACCCCCGGCATTCACCGGGTCGGATTCCCTCCGCGTCAGGACCGTTATCTCGAACAGCTTCTGGAATTCGCTTCCATGATCCGCGGCGAAATTCCCGCTCCATGGCCTCCGGAACATGATCTTCTGGTACATGAGGTGCTTCTGGCGGCGTCCGGGATCCGGCCTTTCACCGGACACGGGGCAGAAGAAAACGGAGCGGGAAAAATGGAGAAATCTTAAGGAATCATCCAGACAGTCCGCCGGATGGAAAGAAAATCCGTCCGGGACAATATCAACGGAACAGGAAACCCGGAACAGGACCCCAAAAACAGAAGTCGGGAAAAGCCGGGAAACAAGGAGTCGGGAAATGTGGAATGGGACAACAGGAATGTCGTCTTCTTCACGGAGCAGGGCGGCCGTCTTTCTACTGACAGGCGGAGCGTCTCCGGAGGAAATCATCGCGGACGCGCGGAATGCGGAATTCGACGGCGCCGACGGAATCGCCGTCGAACTCGGGAAACTTCCCCCGGAATTCCGTACGGGAGAGCAGTTCCGCCGGATGATGAATGAAGTCCGCCTTCCCTTCATGTTCATCCTCTACCGCAACGACCTGTGGCTTGGAGGAAAGGACGAGGAAAGACAGAGTTTCCTGCTCGAAGCCGCCAGGGCTGGCGCGGATGTGATCGATGTGATGGGGGATTTGTATGATCCGTCGCCCTTTGAACTGACGCATGACCCCGCGGCCGTCGCGAAACAGGAGAAGCTCATTGAGGAAATCCATTCGCTGGGCTCCCGGGTGGTGATGTCCTCCCACATGGGGCAGGCACGGAGCGCGGAGGAGGTGCTCGAACATCTCCGCTGCCAGGAAAAACGGGGGGCGGACATCGTGAAAATCGTCACGGGAGTCAACAGCGAGGAGGAATTCCTGGAGGCGATCCGGACCACGCTGTTGCTGAAGCGGGAAATAAAGACTCCCTTCATTCATCTCTGCAACGGTTCCTGGAGCCGTCAGCACCGTTTTCTGGGAGCGGTCTTCGGCTGTTCGGTGGTCTTCGGCGTGCACGAGTACAGAGCCGCTTCGCTGATGTCGCAGCCGACCATCCGTTCGCTGAAGACTTTCATGAACCTTCTCCCCTGCTGAGGCCATTCCTTCCTCGATAAGTCCTCCTTTGCGCAGACCGGAAGCGCATCGGGGAAAAGAAGCCCGGAAAAAGAAAAAACGCATGCGTATGATGAAAAAAGAAAGCAGAGCATGAGAGAAGGAGGAATCAGGACCGGAATCCGGAAGAAAAAACGGAAACGGGACTCCATTCAATCCAATCCTGCAAACAACGGAAAGGACATGCAGAAACAATGAACAGAGCGCTTGGAAACGCCGTCCGCGAAGCCTGGAAGCAGATGGAAGAGGGGCTGGTTCAGGGAATGGTGTTCGGGACGGCGGGGGGAGAAATCACCGCAGTGGGGAAGCAGCGCGTCAGCGGATCCGAGTGCCCGATGACGGCGGAATCGCGTTTTGACATCGCGTCCGTCGGGAAAGTCTTTACCGCGGCGTGCTGTTCCCTGCTGGCCGCGGAGGGCAGGCTCGACCCGGATGCACCGTTCACGGAATATCTCCCGGAACACGTTCTGGGGAGGAGCTGTGCTGTCACCGTGCGCGATCTGGCCGTCCATGCGTCCGGCTTCGACAACAGCAAACCGTATCTCTCCGGCGATCCGGCTGAATTTGATGAAAAACTCTTCCGGAAACTCCCGGTCCGTCCGCGCGGGGAAGCGTTTGAATACGCCTGCTCCAACTGCATTCTTCTCGGGAAAATCGCCGAACGCCTCTCCGGAACGGACCTGGGCACTCTCGCCCGGGAACGGATCTGGAACCCTCTCGGGATGCGCAGCAGCACCTGGGATCCGCCCGGAGACGGCCCGCATGAGGTGGAACACTGGGAACCCAACCGCCCGCCGGGACAGCATAACGATGAAGTCTGTTTCCGCTACAAGAGGCCTCTCGGGAGCGGGAGCTGTTTTTCCACCGCGGCGGATCTGCTCCTGTTTGCAGGAGACCTCCTCCGCCGGAAATGTTTCCCGCCGGAATACTACCGGCTCTTGCTCACGTGTTCCTTTGAAAAAAACGGCGCAAGACGCAGTTTCGGATGGGACATGTCCGCAGAGCATCGGCCCAGGGGACTTTCCCCTCAAACGGTCTACCACTCCGGATTCACGGGACAGAGTCTCTGCGTGGATCCGGAAAACGGTTTCGCCGCCGCGGTGCTCAGTTCCCGGACCGGGAACTGGAATCTCGCGTATGACGGACGAGTCCGGATTCTCGGACACCTCTGCCGGGGATTCCCGGAAGACCGCGAAGACGGGATTTTTTCCAGCACTTCTCCCTGAGAAGACACTTTCTGAAACTCCCTGACACTCCCTGAAGGAAAAAGGCAGAGGAAATCAGGGGAAAAAAACAATGCCTCCCCCGACAATCAGAAAAAAAACTCCGCCCATTCCGGCGGCAAAGAAAGGAACACAAGTCCAGATGATGAAACAGAAGCAGAAGACATCCAGCTACAGGAAAGTGCTGGTTCTCGGAGCGACAGGCGCCATGGGGCGTTATCTGGTCCCGCTTCTGGCGGAGCGCGGATACCGGGTCGATGCCGTCGCCATGGACGAGCCGGACAATCCCGAGCTCCCGAACGTGAAATTCCACCGGCTCGACGCCAAAAACCCGGAACATCTGACCCGTCTGCTCGAAAATGCGTATGACGGAATCATCGACTTTCTGATCTACCCGACTTCCCAGATCACATACTTTCTCCCCCTGCTCTCCGCACATACGGATCATTATCTCTACCTCTCCAGCTACAGAGTCTACGGGGACGCGGAACATCCGGTGAAGGAAAGTTCCCCGCGCCTGATCGACTGGTCCGACAACCTCATGCTGCGCAATTCCGACGACTACTGCATCTACAAGGCCCGCGGCGAAAACATTCTTCACAGTCTTCCCCGGAAGAACTGGAGTATTCTCCGCCCCGCGGTCACATATTCCTTTCTCCGCTATCAGCTTGTGACGCTGGAAGCGCCTGACACAATCGGGCGCGCTTTTACCGGGAAAGCCGTCCCTCTCCCAGAACAGGCCAGGAACGTCCCTGCGACGATGAGCTGGGCGGGCGACGTCGCCCGGATGATCGCCTCCCTTCTCTTTCAGGAAAGCGCCTGCGGGGAAAGTTTCACCGTCTCCACCGCGGAACACCGCACCTGGGGGGAAATCGCCGAGTACTACAAGGACATCTGTCAGCTGAAAAGCGTCTGGATCGACAAGGAGGACTATCTGCGCCTTCTCAATCCCGATCCCTTTGCCCTCCATGCACGATGGCAGCTGGAATACGACCGTCTCTTCGCGCGGATCATGGACAACTCCAAAATTCTGGCCGCCACGGGCATGAGCCAGGAGGATCTCACCCCGCTCTACGAGGGCCTGAAAAAAGAAATCGCCCGCTGCCCCGGAGACCGCCAGTGGCCCGTCAACAAACGGATGGACGAGTTCCTCCGCTCAGGAACAGTCCCCTGCTGACAGGGAGGAGAAAAAACTCCCCTCCTCCCTTCCCTTCCAATCCGGCCGCCGCGCCCGATCAGAACTGAATGGGATCCGCAGGCGCCTGTTCCCCCGGAAAAACACTCCAGCGGGGAAAAAGACAGAAAGACGAAAATCAAAAAAACAGGAGAATGCATTCATGATTGCAGTCGTCATTGACAAGGGGAAAAATCTGGTCCCGCGCGAGGTACCGGATCCGGTCCGGAAAAACGATGAGATCATCATCCGGGTCGCCGCGGCGGGACTCAACCGGGCGGACTTGATGCAGCGGGAGGGGAATTATCCTCCTCCGGACGGCTGGCCGGAATGGCCGGGACTGGAGGTCGCGGGAGTCGTGGAGGAAAGTTTCCCGGGATCGAAATGGCGCAAGGGGGACCGTGTCTGCGCCCTGCTGGGGGGAGGAGGATATGCGGAAAAGACAGCCGTCCCCCAGGATCTGGTCCTTCCTGCCCCGGAGGGGCTTTCCATGGCGGAGGCCGCGGCAATCCCGGAGGTGTTCGCCACCGCCTATCTGAATTTCTTCATGGAGGCGAAAGTCCGGAAATCGGAAACCGTGCTGATCCAGGCGGGGGCAAGCGGACTCGGTTCGGCGGCCATTCAGATGATGAAGAAATTCGGGTGCAGGGTGATCACCACGGTGGGAAGTCCGGAAAAAGCGGAATTCGTCAGATCCCTCGGGGCGGACATCGCGGTCAACCGCAAGACGGAGGATCTGGGGCGGATCCTGGAGGAGAATCCCATTGACGTGGCTCTCGACTGCGTCGGGGGGCCGGATCTCGGAAAACATCTCGCAAAAATGAATCCCTGGGGTCGATGGATCCTGATCGCCGCCCTCGGCGGAAACAGGGCGGAAATCCCCGTGGACATTATTTTCAGAAACAGAATCCGCCTGATCGGAAGCACCCTGCGCAGCCGCCCGCACAAGGTGAAGGCGGAAATCCTCCGTTCCATGAAGGCGTTTCTGTGGAAGGATCTCTCCTCCGGCAGAATCCGGGTCATGATCGACCGCAGTTTCCCGCTCGAACGCGCATCCGAGGCTCAGAAAAGACTTGAGGAATGCCGGAATCTCGGGAAAGTGGTTCTCCTGACAGAAAGCGCCGCCTTCTGAACGTTTTTCCTCACCCGGTCTCTTCGGGAGTTCCCCGCAGATCGGCATCGGCACTCAAAACCATGACGGCACGGAGTCCCGGCAGCGGCGCGGAGTCCCGATTGCGGCGCGCGGGGACAATATCCGGGACTCCATGCTCCGCTCCATCCGGAAAACAGGCGGATCAGAGGGATCTGATGCTTCAGGGGGTATCCAAACCGTCAAAACAGACGGGATTTTCCAGGACGGCATTTCCCCCTGCGGCATAAAACGCGACGGCGCATCCTCCTTCTCCTCCTGCTCCACCAGTCCGGAAATCGCATCCCGGCAGAGCCACGGTCCTTCTTCCGTCGATTTCCACATCGATCAGTTCACGGGTGCGGAGGAGACGGAAGCGAAGGACTCCGGAAGACAGGTCCACCTGACGGATCGAATGGATCCGATCCAGCTCCACGATTCCGGCATGCGGATCGAATTCCACGAAACGCCTGTATTCCCCTTCCGCATCCATGACGACAATCCCGAAGCGGGAAATCTTTTCCGGAGAAAAGCGGATTGTCCCGTCGAGCCGGAAGGAATCGGGCAGCATTCCGAGCCCCTTCCATTCGCAGCCTACGGAAGCTCCCGCCTCCACGGAGTCCAGGGGCCGCCGATTTTTGACAGGAAGCATTTCCGGGACAAACGCCGTCCCGAGGGAACCGTCTTTTTCCTGAACCAGTTCGCCGAAGAGGAAGCGCCCGCCGCCCTTTTCCGGAGTGGCCGACCAGCCGACTCCGATTCTTCTGCCGTCCTTCCACGGAGCCGTCTTCATGACCCTGCACTGCCCGCAGGCGGGGACGTCAAGACGCGGTGTTTCCCAGGGGCCGGCGGGCTGTTCCGACACACAGCAGCGGGTTTCATTCAGGTTCCCATAGAGAAGATAGCTGCGTCCTTTCCAGCGGAAACAGTCGGAGCATTCGGGGACCGCCCAGGAATGCAGAACGGATTCCTCCTGACGGTAATGAATCAGGTCCGGCGTCGAATAATGAAGCAGTTCGCCGGTATGGGAATGGATGCTCCCGTCGCTGCGGATCCGGGCACCGGAAAGGAAAACATGCACCAGTCCGTCTTCGCCCGGAAACGCTTCGGGATCCCGGAAGTCGCCCGTTCTTCCCGGCGGAGGAGTCTTCAGGAGCGGTTCCTCCCATTTCTGGAAACTGTTTCCCCCGTCCCCGCTGATTGCGATTCGAAACTGCTCCCCCTTGAATTTCCGGGAACGCAATGCGTAAAACGCATAGATCTTCCCGTCCTTTTCCAGAAGCGAACCGGTGCAGTTGCTGCATTCCCCCTCTTCAAAATCAAGCGGGAGCGCCAGAGCCCGGTGTTCCCAGTGCACCAGATCGCGGCTCACCGCATGCGCCCACTGGTGCCCCCCGAGATGCCCGACAAGCGGATGATTGTGATGCCCCTGATCCAGCAGATAAAACAAATGAAACTCTTCTCCGATCCGGAACGGCATGCAATCCCCTACGAAGAATTCCCCCTCCGGTTTCCAGTGATTCAGATTTCGGACCATTCGCTGTTTTCCTTCCGTTTTCACTTTGGATACTGCTTTGTATATTTTGTATGATTTTGTATGATGAAAATTGATTCCGGCAGAACCTTTCGTTCTTTTCTCCCGTTCATGCTCATGCCTGAGGGAAAACGGCACAGGGAAGGGGAACATGCCTCCCTCTCCCTCCTCTCCCCGCCTCCCCCTTTGCGGGAAAATTTCCGGGGAAAGCCGCTTTCACTCTGAAACCTGAAACGGAGTCGATATTCGGAACTGATTTCCGGGAAATCAGGCTCTTCCCCCGCCTCCGCGGGATGATGTGCCGGGGTCATGAACTACTATTCACAGACGGATTCAAGATAACCCTGTCAGGGCGGAGAATCAAGCTCCACGAGCAAGATTTTCACGGGGATATGCCCGGGAAGGAAGCGCATTCCCCGGCGGATGAGCAGACAAAGAGGACCCCTTTCCCCCTCGGAATCCCTCCATTTCCCTTCTCGCTTGCTCCTTCCCCGTTCTCTTTCCGCCGCTCCCGCACGGGACAGCCCCCCGCTCCACAGCAGTGACGACATCCGGAGACGACAAGAGAATCCCTCCCCCCCCACTCCAGCGCGACTGCCCACGACAGAGGATTCCCTTCGGAACAACAGCGATTTTCCCGGGGGGAAACGTTGAATTTTCAAGGGGAAGAGAATATATTAAGAAGAATTGCAGAAAAAAGGAAAACATGACAGACAGCCGTTCGCATCGGCTGTTCTTCAGAACAGATTCAGAAGATTTCAGAACAGGAGCAGAATATCATGTCGCTGACGGCCAGAAACTGGATTGAACGCTGCCATAAGTACACCTTTATCGACGGGGACAGCGGTTTTCAGGTGAACTTCGCAGGAATGCAGTTCAAGGAATCCAGCCTGGACGAACTGGAAAAACGTTTTCCGGCAGTCCATGCTGAAATGCAGAAAATTGAACGCGGCGAAATCAAGAATCCCGACGAAAACAGGAAAGTCACGCATTTCACAGACCGCTCCGTCTATACCGGTTCTGAAGAATTCACCGCCGTGGAAAATTTTGTGGAAGACATCCGCAGCGGCAGGATCCGCAGCTCCACAGGCAAACTTTTCGACTCCGCGATCATCAACGGAATCGGCGGATCCGCACTCGGTCCCCAGCTTCTCCAGATGGCCGTCAACGGTCCGTACTGGAACGAGCTTTCACGGGAAAAACGCCGCAATTATCTCAAGATCTATTTTCTGGACAACACCGACACCGCGGGGGTGACCGATCTGATGAATGTCTGCCCCCTGGAGAGCGCCCTGATCGTGAACATTTCCAAGTCGGGGGGAACCCAGGAAACGAAAAACAACATGCTGGTCTGCCGCGACGCCTATGCGAAAGCCGGACTGGATTTCACCGGACACGCCTGCGCCATCACGATGGCAGGCAGCGAACTCGATCAGCTTGCCCGCTCGGAGAACTGGCTGAGAGTCTTTGAAATGGCCGATTCCATCGGAGGCAGAACCAGTGAAACGAGCATTGTGGGGCATCTCCCGGCCGCTCTCGCCGGAATCCGTTTCCGCACCTTCCTGGAAGGGGCGTGCCACATGGACACCCTGACACGTCAGCCCCGTCTGCTGCACAACCCCGCCTATATGCTTTCGGCAATGTGGCATATCGCGGGGAACGGAAAGGGGGACAGAAACATGGTGATCGTGCCGTATTCGGACCGTCTGATCCTGATGTCGCGCTATCTGCAGCAGCTTGTGATGGAAAGCCTCGGAAAGGAAAAGGATCTGGACGGGAAAACGGTTCATCAGGGCTTGAACGTCTTCGGAAACAAGGGCGGGACCGACGCCCACGCATTCATCCAGCAGCTCAATGACGGACGCAACGACTTTTTCGTCACCTTCATCGAAGTTCTGGAAGACAGTGCAAAGGATCCCGTAGGCCCCGGCATCTGCATGGGCGATTACCTGCACGGTTTTCTGGTGGGGCTTTCCAATGCGCTCCGCCAGAAGGACCGTTCCGTGATCGAAATGCGCCTTCAGAAGGTCGACGAATACAATCTCGGCATGCTCATCGCGCTGTATGAACGGGCGGTTGCCGCATACGCGGAACTGATCCACATCAATGCCTTCCACCAGCCGGGCGTTCAGGCGTACAAACTCGCGAGCAAAGGCGTGATCCAGCTGCTGCTGGACCTGGAGAAAAAACTCTCGGATCTGGGAGCCTTTTCAGGAACCGTTTCCGAATTCGCATTGAAACTCGGCCTCGAAGACCGGGAGTACGAGCTTGACGGCATCCTCGCAAAGCTTTCCGCCAACGCGGACAAGAGAGATCTTCACTTCAAACTTTCCCGTGAATGGAACAAAGACAAGGGCTGGGTCTATCACTGCACCGGAAAAGCTTGATTCGGCCGGCTTGCCCGGGAAACGGGAGGGATGCAAACTCTTTTTTTTCTCCCGGACAATCCCCCCGTCCTCTCATTCTCCTTTCCGCATGCGGAGAGAAAAAATAGCGGAGAGAAAACAACGACCGGGACAGATAAAAAGAAGCCGCAGATAGCGGAGAATTGTTTGACGTCATGGATACAGACGAGCTGGAAAAGCATATTTCCGCCCTCGGGAATGTAACGGATGTATATCCGGCAAAAATCTCGAGACACTGCCGGGATCTTCTGAAGAGCCCCGGAGATCCCGTCTGGCGTCAGTTCGTCCCCTCTCCGGAAGAGCTTTCCCTGGAATATGGACTGGAGGACGACGGTCTCGGAGAAAAGGCGCAGAGCCCGTGCCCCGGCCTGATTCACCGCTATCCGGACCGCGTTCTGGTTCTTGCCGCCTCGGACTGTTTCAGCTACTGCCGTTTCTGCTTCCGGAAAAGGATCTGGAAAAGGGGATCTTCACGCAGGGACCTGACGGGAAAGGAACTTTCAGACATCGCCTCCTATCTGGAATCCCATCCTGAAGTGAAAGATGTGCTCGTATCCGGCGGGGACCCGCTGACGCTTCCGGATGAACGGCTGCTTGAAATTCTGCAGACCCTTTCGGCATCCGGGAAAACGGAGACTCTCCGGCTCTGCACCCGGGCGCCGCTCTCCTGCCCCGAGAGGATCACAGACGCCCTGGCGGACGCTCTCGGAAAAATCAGGGGACTCTGGTTTGTGACGCATTTCAATCATCCGGACGAATTGGATGAACGGAGTCTGTCCGCCTGCCGCCGGATCCGCCTGAGGGGAATTCCCGTGCTGAATCAGACGGTTCTGCTGGCGGGAGTCAATGACGACGCAGAGACCTTGAAGCATCTTTTCCGGAAACTGGCTTCGGAAAGAATCAAACCGCATTATCTGTTCAGCGCCGACCCGATCCGCGCTACGGCGCATTTTGCCGTCCCTGTCACCCGCGGTCTGGAAATACTGAGGAGTCTGCGCGCAGGACTCTCCTCCATCGCCACGCCGACCTATGCGATTGATCTTCCCTCCGGCGGAGGGAAAGTCCCGCTGCAGCCGGATTACAGCTGCGGGGAAGACGGCGTTTATGAAGGAATTGACGGGCGGCGGATTTTCCATCCGCTGGCCCGGAAACATGGAATCCCGGGAGTCTGCCGCCATGAGTGAAAACAGCAGCCGTACCGAACAAGCCTTACACCTTTCCCCGCTGTCGGCGGGAGAGCAGACAGCGCGTTCCATCCCCATGCCCGCGCCGGGAGAAGAAAGCCTTTCCGGCACCTTTGAAAGAAATGCGGCGGGAATCTCCGGAGGAGGAGGAGGAGGCAACGAGGAATCATCCCTCTCCGACAAAACCGTTCTGGATGCGCTCCAGAGGCTTTCCGTCACCTCCATGGACAACAACCGGACCGTGCGTCTGGATGAGGATGAAATCGATCAGATCGCCAAACAGGTGCAAAAGCCCGCATCGGATTCCACCCGGGCGAAGATTTCGACTTTGCTGGACGATCCGTCAGCCTTTTTCGGAGAAACGGGGCGCATCACGCGGACCATCTTCGACAAGCGCAAGGACGTGGATCAGCTGATCGAAGCCAATTCGCATTTGAGAACACATATCCGCAAAGAGGTCGAAACCGGAACGGAATCCGCCTCGGAACACCTGTCCTTCATGGGCGACACCTATGATATCGTGACAAGTTTTGCGGAAGGAGGCCAGGGCACGATTTCCTCCGCGGTCGACCGCACTCTGAACCGCCTGGTCGCCATCAAAGCCCTGAAGAAGGAATTCTTCAACGACACCGCAGTCCGCAACAGCTTCATTGCCGAAGCCAAGGTGACCGCTCAACTGGACCATCCCTCCATCGTCCCGATCTACTCCCTCGGGAAAAGCCAGGACAACGGCCTGTTTCTGGCCATGAAGCTCATCAACGGCCAGAACTTCAAGGACTACCTGGACCAGATCTGCACACATTACAAACTGGACGGGATCGGAGCCTTCGATGAACATAAATCGCTGCTGAACCGCCTGGAAATTTTTCTCCGCGTCTGCGAAGCCATGGAATATGCGCACAGCCGCAACGTGATGCACAGAGACCTGAAGCCGGAAAACATCATGATCGGTGAATATCATGAGACCTATGTCATGGACTGGGGGATCGCGCGCCTGATCCGGGAACCGGGATTCGATCCGTCAAAGTGGGAACGCCCGAAGCAGATTTCCGGAACGCCCCGCTTTCTCTCCCCCGAAGCTATCAACGGAGAGTACTGCGACCATCGTGCGGACATCTTCACCCTGGGACTCATCCTCTTTGAAGCGGTGACGCTCAAACCGGCCTTCTCCGGAAATACCAGCGTGGAAGTCATGTCCAATATCAAAAACAACAATATGGAGAAGATCGAGCACCGCTTCCGCTACCGGATCGACCGGGATCTGAAGGCCATCATCCAGAAGGCAACCGCCTATGACAGGGAAAAACGCTACCAGCATGTGAGCGAACTTGCCGAGGATCTCCGGAAATACATCAACGGCGCCGAAGTCTCGGCAAATCCGGACAATCTTTTTTCCGCAATGCTCCGCTGGATGGTGAAACACCGGAAAAGCACTCTCCTCCTGACTTTCTTTCTGCTTTTCCTCGGTGCCTGCGGCATCGCATGGACCATGTATGAAAAAATGGGACAGGCCATAGACAACCGTCTGAGAGACGCCGCGCTCAGCGACGCTTACTCGAAATGCGTGGAGGCGTCCTTCACCCTGGACCGTCAGATAGCCCGTCTGGAACAGTCTCTTGCCTCGACGGCGTGGGAAACGGCGTTTCTCCTGAATCAGGAGGACCATCCCGCCGCGGATGGGAAAGCGAAATCCGGGAAAGCACAGTTCCCGCCGGTGCCGCCCTACACCGTCTACACCGGAGAGGAGGCTTCCTCGCGGGAAACTTTTGCCTTCTCTCCCGTTTACGCCGCAAAGGTGGATTTTGATTCCCTCTGTTACCAGATCCCGGCGGGAGCGGACCAGAGTCAAATGGAAAAAGAACTGCGTCTTCTGGCGCCTCTGAAACAGCGATTGACCCGTCTGATTCTGGAAAGTCCGCTCGATTCCGATCTTACCGTCGGCAATATCGAAGATCTGAAGAAAGAGGCCGGCTCCAAAGGCATGCCGGTTTACTGGGCCTACCTTTCACTCAAGGACGGACTCCAGCTCTGTTTCCCCGGCAACGGACAGTATTCTTCCGATTATGACGCCAGAAAACGCAGCTGGTACCGCTCCGCCGAAAAGCAGAACGGGCTGCCCGTCTGGGGAGCACCTTACAGCGATACAGGAAACTTGAAAGAGCTTGTTATCACCTGCTCCATGGCCATCATGGATATGGAACGGACCTTTTACGGCGTCATGGCCATCGATGTCTCCGTGAGATATTTTACAGAAATGATGAATTCCCACGGAAACCGCGGCGATTTTGTGATTGAGAAATTCCTCCTGGATCAAAACGGAGGAATCATCGCCCAGACAAGAGGAAGCAGCAGCGCTTCCCCAAATCAGCAGCCGGAACCGACCGATCTGGCGGAGGAAGAGGGGAATTCCGTCCGCAACTTCCCGGACCGCCTTTTGTTTCTGGATATGAGACGCAGAAAATTCGGAGTGAATCTTCGCCAGGAAGGTGCTGAGGAAGTTTTGTATGTGTATTCCGGAATTTCCTCTCTGGGATGGATTTATGTGGAGAAACTCAAACTGCGCCCCCTGCTGGAGGAAACATTCCGTCATCAGGAGGAGGAACGCAGAAAACAGGAAATGTCTATTTGACTCCCTCTTTTCCTCGGCCGCCTGGCTCGCAGATGCGGGAGAAAAAAGAAAGAGGAAAGGGGAAGAGAAGGAAGGGGGAGCCTGCCTTTTCTGTTCCCTTCCGATTCTCTCTCCCTGTGGAAACATCATTGATTTCCATGGAGAGATTCTGCATTCATCCTCCTGCCGACATCAATCCGGGGGACGATGGACGGGAGATCGAAATACGGAAGGCATAGGGAGTGAACATACTGGAAGGAATCGACTTATGACATGGGAAAACTCCCTTCTTCCTGACGGGGGGACGGCAAATTGCCCGTATTTCCGGAAAAACAATTGACATCCGGCGGAAACGGAGTTAAGTTCCCCCGCATGAAAAACCGGAGCAGAAAGAAAAAAAAGAATCACAGCCATGCCAATGAAACAGATTTATATGAAAGGGACGATTGCCGTCCTGCTCATCGCGTGCATTCTGTTCGCCCTGAGTCTTGCGAAAGTCATTATGAAGCTGAAGACCTATGCTCTCCGGTCCGCGGAAAAGCAGCTTGTCATTGAAAGCAATGAAAAAAAATATGCCGAAACGCTGGCAGGCCTGGAACGGAGCATGGCGGAAATGGACGCACGCTTCCGCATCGTCCAGAAAAGCGATCTGCCCGAGCGGGACGGAGCCTTTCCCCAGATTTCAACCCTCCGCAGCGACCAGTTCCTGGTGGATAAATATTTCAACAGCGCCGACCGCAGCATCAATGCCGTGCGGAAATCCTTTCAGGAAAGCATGAACGATTCCACGCCGCATGGCGGACTGCGGGTCGAAACCGACCGGAATTATGTGGTCGACCGCAACGCCGCAGTGCTTGAGGGACTTGCCAGAAAGGCCGAGCTGAAGGCAGCATCCACCATTTTCTGGGACATGAAAAAATCAAAAAGATGGACGGAAACCCGCCTCTCCTCCGCAAACGGCGGAGAAAGCGCTTCCGTATTCATCGGGGAAAACGGAGGAGACCGCACCACGGGAGCGGTAGTGGCTCAGAACTCCCCGGAAACAGTGGTTTTCCCCTTCCGCTTTGATCTGATGAATTCCAGTGAATATTCTCTGCATCCGGGAATGGAACTCCCGCTCGGAGGATTGTATGTTCATTATTTCAGAGTCTTCTGCAAAGGGGACTGGCATCTGGAGTACACGCTTCCGGAAGGAGTGGATCCCGAAGACTGGAATCTGCGTTCTCTTTCCCTGATTCCGAATTCCAATGTCCTGCCCCGGGCGGACGCACCGGAAGGAATCCGGCGCTTTCTGGTGAAAGCTCCGGAAAAGGAGGCGGCGTTTCTCATTGTGGCGGACCGTCTCTTCATCCCGGGGAAGATCACAGCGAAACTGGTCAAGTGAAGAGCTGGCAAGAAAGAGCTGGAAAGAAAGAGGAAAGGAAAAGGACTATGGAACTCTGGCACAGACTCGGACCCTTTACCGTGTTCGATTTTGAAACCACGGGGATGAGTCCTATCCGGGACCGGATCGTGGAAATCGGAGCACTGCGCGTGGAAAAGGACGGTTCCCTTTCCCGTTTTGAAACGCTGGTGAATCCGGCCGTTCCGATTCCCTTCCACGTTTCCCGGGTGCACGGGATCAACGACTCCATGGTGGCGGACGCCCCTCTTTTCCCGGAAGCGGGGGCCCGTTTTCTGGACTTCATCCGCGGTTCCTCCCTGGTCGCGCACAATGCCCGTTTCGACCTTTCCTTTCTTCAGGAAAGTCTTTCCCGCGCCGGACTGCCCCTCTGGAACGGAGGGGCATACGACAGCATTGCGCTGATCCGAAAGGCCTATCCGGGACTCCCGAGCTACAGTCTGCAGTCCCTCCGAACGTCCCTGGCCCTCTCCGGAGACTATCCGGGAACGGCACATCGCGCGGCTTTCGATGCGGAAATGACCATGGAGGCTTTCTCCATGGCGATGAAACGTCTTTATCAGCTTTTTCCCCCGTCGTCTCCGCCTTCTTCTCCGCAGGAATCTCCGCCGCAGGAGGAAGAAGCCTGAGCAGGCGGAAGGAAATGGGAAACGGGAAAAGCCGGAGAAAAAGAGAAAAAAAAGACTTGTTCCCCCCATGAAGTAAGATGCTGTACATAAACAACAAACAGAATGGAATCTCCATGAAAAAGGAATCCGGAATGCTGCATGAACTCATCGGAACCTGTTTCCCGGTTTTCTGCTGCGCCTGGCTTCTATCCGGCACATTTCTTCTTTCCGGATGCGCTTATTTCGGTTTCGGCGGGGACGACCTGCCGCCACCGAACGGGATTCTGGTCGGAGAAAACGATTTCTCTGCGGAAGAGGGGGAAAAACCCTGCACGAGGAAAGAAGCCGTCGACCGGATGACGACCCTCCTGATCATGAAGCTTTCCCAGCTGAACTCCAGCGGGGAGAAAACGCTTCAGCCTCTCCGGAAAACAGATCTTGCCAACGGGATGGGGGAAGAAGTCCTGTACGCGCTGCTGAGGGAAAAAATCGTGACCGGCTTTTCTCCCTCCGCCCGCTGTCGGCTCCTCTTCCGCACGGAGGAGGAGAAGAACGGGCAAAAATGGAGCGCGGAACTGCAGGATGCCAAAACAAATGCAGTCCTCTGGAACCGGACACTGCTTTTGAAGGAGAATTCTCTGTGAAACTGATTTCCTGGAATGTGAACGGAGTCCGCGCCGCGGTGAAAAAGGGACTTGCAGAATGGCTGGACTCGGAGGATCCGGATGTTCTCTGCCTTCAGGAGACGAAGGCGGCCGAGGATCAGATCCCGCCGCTTCTCCTCTGCCCGCTTCTCAGTGCGGAAGGCGAAGCGGCTTCCCGGAAAGGGTTCTGGGAGTCCGGAGTCCGGCGCGGATACAGCGGAGTGGGGACTCTGGTGAGGAAAGGCGGAGAGAAGGTCCGTCTGTATTCACGCGGACTGCCCGCCCCGTTCGGAGAGGAGCGTTTTCAATCGGAAGGACGCGTCCTGATCACGGATCACGAAGACTTCCTCCTGCTCAATATTTATTTCCCGAACGGACAGAAAGATCAGGACCGCCTGAATTACAAACTGGATTTCTATGACGCGGTCCTGGCTTGCTGCGACTTCCTGCGCAGGGAACTGAAACGTTCGCTGATTCTCTGCGGAGACTTCAATACAGCCCATCAGGAAATCGATCTCGCCAGACCGAAGGAAAATGAAAACGTCTCCGGTTTTCTGCGTGTGGAAAGGGATTGGATGGACCGTCTGGAATCCTGCGGGTATGTGGACACTTTCCGCCGTCTGCATCCGGACCGCGTCGCTTATTCCTGGTGGAGCATGCGCACCATGGCTCGCGGGCGCAACATCGGATGGCGTCTGGATTACTTCTATGTGAGTCCGGATCTGCTGCCGCGGGTCAAACGGGCGGAAGTGCTTTCCAATGTCCCGGGATCGGATCACTGCCCGGTTCTGCTGGAACTGGATTAGAAGAGAAGAGAGCCCTGGAAAAAGAGGGAAGCTCAGCACGACGCATTGTTCTTTCCTCTTTTCCCTCCGTTCCCTGCCCCCGCTGGAGAAAAAAACGCTATGACAGAGAAATGCGAGGGAAAACAAGGAAAAACACGAGGGAAAAGGAAAAGCTGAGAGGGGAGAAAAAGAGGATGGAGTTTTGTCCGGACGCCCGAGTTTTTGCAAGGGGCGTCTGGAATATCTCTTATTCGGGTATATATTAATTCCCCGCGAATGTAATTCGGGAACAATTTTTTTGTACAGGGATGGAAATGAAAAGTTTTGCGAAACTGCTCCTGATTCTGGCGGTGACTCCGCTATTGCTTCTGGTCCTGATGCTCCTGATACCGGTGCTTCTGCTGCTGATGTTTCTGTTTTCAGTTTTTGCGCAGAGAAGCTGGACGGGGGGATTCAACTGGCACAGCAGCACACGCCCGAAACACCCGAATTTTCCGTCGTCCGCCTCCGGCTTCCGTGGAGGCCGTGCGGAGGAGGAGGGCGCGGGTGAAATCATAGATGTGGAAGCACGGAGCGTGGAACAGGTTCTATTGAACGGACAACCGGAAGAAGGCATGCATGGACAGACATCTTCTGCAGGTGCGGCCGCAGGAGCGGAACAACCGGGCCGGAACCGCTGATCATCAGCACAGGAAGAGTTTTTACCTGAAGCTGTTTTCCTTGTTTGCAGGTCTCTGCATCTGCATTCCCTCATGCGTTTACCTGTTCCGTACCGAGCCGCTGGGGCTGGATGTGCCGGGACTGGAAGAGACCATGCGGACAACCCACCGTCCGCTGCGCCGTGAACTGCAGGCCATCTATGCGGAACAGGGCTATGAAGGACAGCGCGCCGTCTCATCCCGTTCCTCCGAGGAGAGGGAACAGGAGCTTTCTTTTTCTCCGGGCCTCTCAAAAGAATATGCCGCCCTTCAGAAACTGCTGGCTCCTGAAAAATGGAGGGTTTTCCTGGAATCGGAGGAACGGGAAAATGAAGCGTATTCCTCTTTCCTGAGTTCCTACGGGATTTACTACGACCGTTACGCGCCGCTCGATTACAATTATTATCAGCTGTTTCTGCTGAATCATCCCGGAGTGGAACTGCGTCTGGGCGCCTATGCGCCGCTCCTGCGGGAGGGGGCGGCCCTGGTGGAACGGATCATCAGAGAATCCAAAGAGCCTCTGCCGCTCAGAAGGCTCTTCCCGGAACAGGAATATCCTTTCGGAACTTTCTACCGACTGCTGGAAAAGCAGATGCAGACGAATGTCGCAACGGAACAATTCAGTGCGGCGGCGGACAACGCCGTTCTGATGCTCCGGCTCTCCTCCCTGCTGACGGAGTCGGACGCCATGCAGCTGGACTATCTTCATCTGACACTCCAGACCCTTTCCGGCATTCTGGAACATTCCGGCATGGATTCGGAATCCCTGAAGAAAATTCTGCAGGAACTTGTCCATGTCCGAACCACATGCCGGATTCCGCAGAAAGGACTGATGGAAGAATACCGGAGGGCGGTCCTGAAGCGTTTTGAACAGATCCGGACAAACGGACTGAGGCTGGTTCTGGGCGATGCCATGTTTTTCACGGGGATCTGCGACGCATTGAGGGAACTGGATCCCAAAGGGGCGTGGCGGGTTGTGAAAAGCGCCGTGCGCGACTTTTTCTATGACGTCGATGCGGACGAAGTTCTGGCCCTCCGTTACTGCCGTCAGGCCATTTCCGACGAATGGATTCCCTATTTCCGTTACAAATCGCTTTCCGGGACGGCTCCGGGGTTCGAGAAATACGTGATTGCACGCAAAGTCGCCAACGAAGTGGAAGCGAACATCAAATTCCATTCGGAAATTCTGGCCCGTCTGAATGCACTGGAGGCCGGACTGCGCTGCCGTCTTGCGGATTTCGGGGCTTCCGCCTCGCAAAGCATCTCCCCCCTTTCCGGGAAGCCCATCGGGATCGGCTTTTCTCCGGACTTCATTTCCGTGGACTTCGGCGGAGAGCGGGAACTCCTTATTCGGAGACAGAAATGACTGGTCCGAAGAAAGATGAGGAAGAACTCCAGCAGCTGTTTGAACAGGACTGGATCCGTTTCGGGAAAGACTCCGGCATTGTACGGACACTCATCGCCCTGACGGCGGACCGGCTTTTCCCCGGCCGCGGATGGCATGAAAAAGCCGATTCCCACTCCTTCCGTCTTTCGGGCGAACCGCCGTCTGCGGGATCCCCCTCTTCCGGCAGCGCCATCCTGCAGGAAAGGATGGAAGCGGCGCCTCATTCCCTTGCCCCCTCATTATTATGCCCTCCGGACACATTTCAGAAGGAGGCACTGGACCTTTCCGGAGCCTATTTTCTACTGAAGGAATTCCCTCGTGAGGCGGAAGTATTCCTCCTGGCGGAACGCGCGGCGAAACTCCTGGAACGGCTCTTCACGACCTTTGAACGGACTTTCATGAACTACACGGAAAAGGAACCGGGGCACTGGGTGGATCCGGAGGAAGGAAGCAGGAAAGGATTTCTGGACTGTCCCTGCCACGGTTCTCTGCTCTGTCTGGCCTTTGGCGCCGCGGAACTATATGCACCGGGAAAAGATCCGCGCTGCCGCCAGTATCTGCAGCAGTACCATGAGTTTCTCGGGGCAGTGTTCCCCGCTCTGACTCCGGGTGATCTGACCTTCGCCCTGCCCGCTGCGGTGCTTGCGGCGAAGCTCTTCCCGGAGGAAACACATTTCCGGATCCTTGCGGAAGCGTTCGCGGAAAAATTCCTGAAAGAGAAGAGGAAAAAAGAGGAGAAGACGGAGAAAGGGGCAGAAAACGGGGAACCGGACCACTCCGTTTCAGCAGCAGCCGCTATTGCGATCTCCTTCCTGACCGATAATCCGGAGACGTACGATGACTGGGAAAAACGTCTTTTCCTCCGGAACAGTTCCTCAGGGTTCGCCCCTGCCGCCGACGGCGGAAGCGAATGTACGGTGAATCCGAGCCCTTCTCTTTTCCCGGAAAGTCTTTGCGCCGCACTGGGAAGAAAGCTGTTCTCCACAAGCGGTCCCGTTCCCCGCTGACGCATTCTCCACAAGCGGTACTCTCCGGAACATTCTCTGTCTGAAGCACCGCCGCATTGCTCCGGGGAAAGGAAAAAGAATGAAAAGGATTGACAAGACTCCCCCCCAATGGTATTATTATAAGACAGAGACCGGAAAAAGCACCCATCACCCCCGAATCAGGATTCCGCGCCTCCTTTTCAAGAGGAAAGGAAAATCCTGAGACAGCAGGAAAACAGGGAAAAAACGAAGCCGAGAAAAAGGGAAAACGACCATGATGCGGAGACGGATATGGAATCAAGTTCGTGAACAGGCAAAATTCACGCTGATTGAGCTTCTGGTGGTCATTGCCGTCATTGCAATTCTGGCAGGACTTCTGCTGCCGGCCCTGCAGGCGGCAAAGGATACGGCGTGCAGAATCAGCTGCATGACGAATCTCAAACAGTTCGGTCTGCAGGGGATCAGTTATATGATGGATGACAGTCAGGGTTTTCTGCCCTATGTCAGCTCTTATGACGGCATCCTTCCAAGCTGTCCCGGGACGAATCTGGAATATCTGCTTCTGCGGATGAATCCGCGTCTTCCCCGTTTCAGCTATGGAGGAATCCTCTACCAGCGTACGGACAAGTCAAAGACAAAAATTCACCTGAAAATGATGTGTCCCGAACAGAGACGCTACTGCAGGGATTGGAATAATTATGATTTTGCTTACGGATACTGGCAGAATTATTTCTGGCAGTACCGTCTGATAGACATGACCCGCAGCCGACTTCCGCTGGTCCGTGAGCCATCGGGAAAGATTTACATGATGGACGGTCCTTCCTCCGTCCAGGGTGGGAAAACGGGTCTGACCAACGGTAACGGTTGGATCTCCTTCACCCCGGGAATCTATATGCCGGGAGCTCTTTCCTGTTCGGGATCCTCCTTTTCCGTCAGCGACTTCACAGCGGATGAATATAAAAGAAAGGCGCTCGAAGATGCCCGTTTCGGACGGCACAAACTTCTGCTGAACACCTTGTTTTTCGACGGCCATGCGGAAAGTCTTCCTTCCTCCACGCTTGCCGGAGCGATGTACGGCAGTCCACTGGATCCTACGGCCCCTCAGAACAAGGTGGAAAACAATCCTTTTTCTCCGTTCTACTGAGACCGTTCTACTGAGAGAAAACGCTCTCCTCCTCCGCGCAGAGAGACAGAGGGAAAAAGACGCTGCGGATTTCGGCATAACAGACTTTCAAACTCAGTTCCAGATCAAACCTTTTCTGCCGCATGAGGAATTCCCGCAGAATGAAAAAAATCCGGAAAATCATACATGTGGACATGGACGCGTTTTATGCCTCCGTGGAAATCCGCGACAATCCGGCACTCAGGGGGAAACCAATCGTGGTGGGAGGTCTCCCGGGCACCCGGAGCGTGGTCTGCACCTGTTCCTATGAGGCAAGACGCTTCGGAATTCATTCCGCAATGGGAATCAACACGGCTTCCCGTCTTTGCCCGGGAGCGGTATTCCTGCAGCCGAGGAGGGAGGTGTATGCGGAAGTATCGCGCCAGATCAGAAGAATTTTTCTGGACTACACGGATCTTGTTGAACCGATGTCTCTGGACGAAGCCTATCTTGATGTCAGCGAAAACAAGCCCGGGATTCCTTATGCGACACGGATCGCCCGGGAAATCCGCTCAAGAATCCGGAAGGAAACCGGCGGACTCACCGCATCCGCGGGCGTCTCTTTCAACAAGTTTTTCGCCAAAATCGCTTCCGACTACAGAAAACCGGATGGACTTACCGTGATTCTCCCGGAAAGGGCTTCCGCGTTTCTGGACACCCTGCCGATCGGAAAGTTTTACGGCGTCGGGAAAGTGACGGAAAAACAGTTCCTCAAAATGGGCATCCGGAACGGCGCCGATCTCAAAAAACTCACGCGTGTGACACTCCATGAACTTTTCGGTAAAAACGGCGATTTTTATTATGAAATCGCCAGAGGCATCGACCGCCGGGAAGTCTGTGCAAAGTATGAACGGAAATCACTCGGCACGGAAGAAACGTTTGAATATGATGTGGATGATACCGTCTTCCTGTATGAAACGCTCTGCCGCCAGGCCGGGGAAGTCTCTTCCGAACTGAAAAAACGGCGCCTTTCCGGAAAAACGGTGACTCTGAAAATCAAATTCTTCGATTTCAAAACCATCACGCGGAGCAGAAGCCTGGATTTCTTCACAAACGATGCAGAACTGATTGCGGGAATCTGCGGAGAACTCCTCCAGAGCAGCGAAGCGGGAAAACGCAAAGTCCGACTCATCGGCGTGACGGTTTCCCATTTCCCGGAACAGGACCGCCGGAAGGCTGAGGGAGAATATTATCAGCCTCTTCTGAATCTTTCTTCCTCCTCTTCCTGATTTCTGATTTCTCGCCCGCCTCTCATCAGCTTCTTCCCCCTCACTTTCCCTCCTTTTCTCTCCTTTCCTGCGCTCAGCGCTGGAAATGACGGAAAGAAGTCAAAGAAGAACGGAAACGGAAAAACTTGCGGAAGCAACGCTGAAAAAGAGGGGGAAAATCACGGAAAACGGACTTTCCTTTTGGACGGGGCGGATGTATTGTTTCAGCAGCATCAGAAGACGACTGCAACAGGAGAAGATTCATGAACGGCTTGATCAAAGACCGCCCCCTGGTTTTTTTCGACCTGGAAACCACGGGAACCAATGTGCTGACAGACAGAATTGTGGAATTAACCCTGGTCAAATTGTATCCCGATGGAGAACGGGAAGTGAAGACGCGCCGCCTGAATCCGGAAATGCCGATCCCCCCAGAAGCAACGGCTATTCACAAAATCAGTGATGAAGATGTGAAAGATGCGCCGACTTTCCGTCAGATCTCCAAAAATCTGTTCATCTGTCTGGAAGGCTGTGATCTGGGAGGATACAACATCGCTCGTTTCGACATCCCGGTGCTTGTCCGTGAATTTGCGCGCGCCGGGCTTTCCTTTTCTCTGGAGGGGCGTCGTATTATTGATGTCTATACGATTTTCTGCAGAATGGAGCCCAGGAACCTTTCGGCCGCCTATCAGTTCTTCTGCGGTAAAAAGATGGAAGATGCACACAGCGCGGAGGCGGACACTCTTGCCACAGTGGACATCTTTGAAGCTCAGATGGAACGCTATTCCAAACTGGAAAAGTCGCAACTCCCCGAAACGGTCGAGCTTTTTCCGACCGACCTGGATTCTCTGCATGCCTTCTGCTGTCAGCAGAATCCGGATGCGGTCGACCGCGGGGGGAAGTTCAAATGGCGGAATGGAGTTGCGGTAATCGGTTTCGGAAGGAATGCGGGAATTCCTCTGGCGAAGATTGCCGTGGACAATCCGGATTTTCTGCGTTGGATCATCAAGTCGGATTTTGAAGCGGACGTGAAAAAAATTGCTGCGGATGCCTTGAAAGGAATATTCCCCAAAAAATAAAAAAATACGGCAGGCGTGCCTGCCGGGTGCAGGGAATGCAGCCCTGCCGAGGTGTATGAGGGCGAGCAGCCCTCATGTTTTTTTTATTTTTTGCCTCCGGCGGCCAGCGTTTCGCCGCTG
>CAJMAW010000040.1 GCA_905211485.1 uncultured Lentisphaeria bacterium
GGCCAGCGTCCCGCCGTCGGGCCGCGCACGCTCACGGACCTTGCCTCAAGAAAATCATATCCGGATTTTCCACCACTTTCCCCTTTTATTCCTGACAGTTTATAAAAAAAAGTATTGACAAATCAGAAAAGATTGATTATACTTTCCATTGGATCGTTCCAAAAAAAGTATGAAAGAAAATAACTCCTCTCAGCACATGGGGCATTCATGGAAGCAAAAAAGAAACCGGTAACGATTGTAGATGTGGCCAGAGCCTGCGGAGTTTCCAAAAGCGCCGTTGCCTATATCCTGAACGGAACAGGAAATCACAGGACTCCGGAAGAAAAAGTGCGTCTCGTGAAAGAAACTGCACGCGCTCTTGGATATCGGGTCAATACCGCGGCACGGGCCCTGAGCAAAGGAAAAACTTCCACAATTGCCATCATGATGCCCATCGGAGGAAGCGAATTCTATGACAAAATTGCAATTGCACAGCAGGAACTCCTGGCAGAACGCGGCTTTGCCAGCATGTTTGTACTGTGGGGAAACCGAGATTCCCTTGATGTGGCAAATGCGCGCATACATCGTGCTCTCCAGACTTACAGTTTCGATGGAGTCATCACCTGGGAACCAAATCCGGTTTTTCAGGAAAAAGACCTCCCAAGTGTCCTCTATTCCTACACACCGGGCATGTATGATTCCGTCATGGCAGACATCAGGACGGGAATCCATATTCTTCTGGATTATCTGAAGAGCATGGGACACAAAAATATCGGATTCATCGGATTGAAAGACGAAATCGGAGCCCGCGAATTCCTCGCCTCCCTGGAAAAAAGAAACATGCACCCAATGGAATCCTGGCTGATTGATGCGACCTATCATGAAACCTATTCCACCATCCTGAAAATGGATCCGAAAGGCCCTCTCCCCGATGCACTGATTACTCAGTCGGACGTCACGGCAATTCCGGCAATTCAGGGTCTGCGCCAACTGGGACTTTCCGTCCCGGAGGATATTTCCATCGTTTCCTTCGACAACATCACGGATGCCGCCTACTGTTCGCCTCCCCTGACCACACTGGATCTGCAGGTGGATAAAATCGCACTGGCACTCGTCGACACGCTCTGCCAGAAAATCTCAGGGGACCGTGCTCCCGAAGAAGCACCGAAGCAAATCCTGATTCCGCCGCGTCTGGTCATACGGGAATCCTGCATCCGCAAAATCAGAAGGAATGACACAAAAAAGAGAAAAAAAACCTGAAAGAAAATTCAGAAGAACGTTTCTTCATCATCTGCACAAAAAACAGACTTGTTGATTCCAAGAGATTACGGAAAAAGCGAAAAAACAGAAAAAAAAACGGGAAAAGACGGAGAAAAGCCCCAAAGCAAAAAGGAAACAACAGAGGGAAAAGAACTCAAGGAAGAAAGAAAAGGAAAAAAAGGAGAACTGGGAAAAATGAAACGGGGGTGTCAATTTTTCACTTTAATTGAACTTCTTGTCGTCATCGCGGTCATTGCCCTGCTGGCCTCGATACTCCTCCCTGCCCTGCAGCAGGCAAAGGAAACAGCCAAACGCGCAATCTGCCTCGGAAACCTCAAGCAGTGCGGAATGCTTCAGACCGTCTATGCAGACAATTTCGCTTATCTGGTTCCGTCCAATTACAAAGGCGCTTACGAAGGAATCAACTTCGGACAGCTCTATTTCTTCGATTTTCTCCAGATGGTTTCAGGAACGCCGTGGGAAAGTTATGGGAAAAAAGCCTCCTTTCTGAAGTGTCCGAACCGCTGGGGCGGATCCGGAGACACGCTTTTCTGGTTCGTCAACAGTTACAGCATGGTCCTGAACGGCCGCTGGAATACCGTCATCGGCCCCGGGGGATCGGAAAAAGGGATGAAGAACTCCACTCTCCGCAGGCCGGGTGACACGGTCTTCATTCTGGACACCGCATGTTACAACAATTCCAGCGCATACATCCCAGGAATCGGGAATTCCGGATATCAGCACTCCAAAGTCATCACCCAATCTCTTTTGAATCCGGATGATCCTGATTATCAGCGTGATTTCTTCAAGGGCAGACATGCCGGCCTTCTCTGTCTCTCCTTCTATGACGGCCATTCGGAAGCCATGAGCCCCTTCCTCGTGGGAACACATTTCTACGGAATGGGATTCAGTGATAAGAACAACATGTTCAATGTCAGCAGATAAATTGTATCCCGGAGTTCTTCTGATGAAATACTTGCAAAAACAATTCACCCTGATTGAACTTCTTGTCGTCATCGCGATCATTGCGCTGCTGGCCTCAATGCTGCTCCCTGCCCTGCAGCAGGCAAAGGAAACGGCCAAACGCTCCGGCTGTCTCGGAAACCTCAAGCAGTGCGGACTAGGCAATGCGCTCTATGTCGAATCCTATGGATATCACATTTCCCAGCTTCTGAGGAACCTGCCCACACCCGAAGACCATGCCGGAACCAACCGCTACTGGTATGCGTCACTCGGCGAAATACTGGGAATGAAACCGATGAAGCCTTTCCCGTCAACCGCGCTTTACTCCTCCGGAGGAAATTTGATCAGCGATGTGAGAAAAAGCATTTTCATGTGTCCTTCCGGCATTCTGGCCGAAGGAAAAACTCAGGAGTATTTCGCCTCATACTTCTACCAGGCCGGCGGATACACCGTCCTGACAGGGGAACTGTATATGAACGGCCCATGGGAAAGCAATCACGGAATTTCAGCAAACAGGATCAAACTTCCTTCGGACAAGGTCTTTTGCCGAGACGGCAACAATTTCGGCGGAGGAACCGGACAGGGGTATATTCCCGGCAGCGGCCGCTCTCCCGTCGTTCCGCTCGGTCCTCCGACCCAGGAGGAGTTCATGAACGATTTCTTCAATGGAAGGCATCTGAGAACCATCAGTCTGCTCTTTTTCGATGGTCATGCCTCAATTCTTTCTTCGGACAGCGCCGCGCGTTTCCAGTCCTACGGGGCCTCCACGCGCAACATCTTCAATCCGTGGAAGGAATAAAATCAGGCTTTCCCTTTGGACAGGCCTCTTTCTCCCGGTCCTCCGGTGGAGGGAGACTCCATGGAAGAAAACTCTTGATGAAACAGGACGCGGCATCGCAAACTGTATAAATAAAAAAATGAGCGGGGAAAAACCGGAAGGGGGAAGTGCATCCTTTGACAGGCGCTTCCTTTATTTTTTCTCCGCCGCAAGCAACGAGAGGAGTCAACAAAATCATGAATCTCTGGAAAAAATCCCGTCTTGCGGCGTTTTTTTTCACAGGCGTTCTGGCTTTTGCCTGTTCCGCCGGAAATGACGCTGCCGCCGATGAAAATGGAAGCAGCACATTCAGAAGGCAAAGTTATCCGCTGGATGCGGCCAAAGTCAAACGGAACCGTGCCCGTCTGGATCAGGCGCTGAATTCAGCGCCGCAGAACTGGAAAAATGCGCCCGTTGCGTATTTTACGGTCCCGCCGCTCGGTGCGGAACCGTATCTGCCCGATGAGCTTCCGGAAGAGGCAAAAGCCTTTGCGGAACTGGAAATCATCGGAGCAAAGGGGGAGTTTGAACCGGCTTCGTTCCTGATTTATCCACGTCAGGGAATGGATCGTCTGGAGATCGTCCCCGGAACACTCAGGGACAGGAAATCCGGAGCGGAGATTCCTGCGGAAAATCTCGACGTGAAGATGGTGAAACTCTGGTATAAGAGCGGTTCCGCCTGGTATGGGATGTTTGTGGATCCCCTCCGGAGAAGGCTCATCCCGGAGCTGCTGCTGAATGATGAAAATCTTGTTTACGCCGATCCGGGAAAACAGGAAAACTACCTCCTCATGACTTCCCCAGACGGATCTTGCCGCTATGAATGGGCCAGCGGAGGCATCCAGACCCGGAACTGGAAAACCAATGAACCCAATTATGAACTCATCACCGACGCACCCACATTCCGGGGCGTGGTCCTGAATCCGGACGAACTGAAACAAATCATCCTGACTGTCAAGATCCCGGAAAACGCTCAGGCGGGACTCTATACTGGAGAGCTGAAACTTACAGCGGACGGAAAAACAGACATCCCGCCTCTCCCCATCCGTCTCCGGGTCCTGCCCTTTTCGCTGCCTTCCCCAAAAACGGCCGCGAATCTGGAAAAAGATTTCCATGTCAGCTTCTACGGCTCGCACAGAGCTGGAGGACTCAATGAAAAACGCGCGCAAAACTGTGCGGATCACAATGTGAAAAGCCTCCTCGGCTATCCTTCCACCAATCCCTTCCAGAAGGAGCGGGCGGAACTGGACGCGCAAATCGCGAAAAAAACAGGCATGAACACGGGAGCGCTCTTTTCCGCCGGCGTGGGATGTGGAATGACCGTCGCGGAAAATCCGACCGTGGCTCAGAAAGCGCAGCTGAAGAATCTGGAAACGCGTCTTTTCCGGCTTGCGGAACTCACGAAACGTCTTTACGGGCATACCAATTTCTATTCATACGGAGTGGATGAAGGGGATGCCGGGACCGTCCGGGCACAGCAGGAAGCCTGGAAACTCGTCCGGAAGGCGGGCGGAAAAACCATGGTGACGACCTATCCGAGAGGAGAACTCCTTTTCAATCTGGACATGGTCAATCTGCCATTCTCCCCCCACTCTCCCGCTGCGGCGGAAGCGGTCCGGCGCATTCACGCAGCCAATCCGGACGCCGTCACGGCATGGTATTCCAATCCCCACACGGGACCCGAGAATCCGGACTTCACCCGCAGATTCTACGGACTCGTCCCCTACGCAAACGGATTCGATGCAAACATGCAGTACGCCATGCTCAACCACAATGTCAAAATGTGGAACGAATTCGGAGACACCTATGAGTCCGACCGCCGCTCTCATTCCATTGTCTATCCGACCCGGGACGACTATGTGGACACACTCGCCTGGGAAGGACTCCGGGAGGGAATCGACGATATCCGTTACGTCACGCTGCTCCGTCTCACCGCAGAGCAGGCCTCCGCAGACCCGAACCCCGACACCCGGATCCTCGCCAGGAAAATTCTCACGAAACTCGCCTGCATGGATTTCCTGCGCCGGGACGCCGACGCCGTCCGGATGGACGCAGTATCCCTCATCCTGAGCCTCCGCAATGCCATGAACCCGAATCAGGAGCAATAAGCACCATGACAAAACAACAAGCTTTTTTCACGGCATCTCTTTCCCGCAGAACATTTCCTTCCTTTTTCAGCGGAGGAAACTTCATCCGTTCTCTTTTCCTTTTCCTTCTTCTTTTTCTCTTCCATCTCCTTCCCGCTGCGCCGCTTTATGCTCAGAAAACAAATTTCCGGAACGAAATCCAGCAGATTCTCAAGGTCAATTTCAAAGCCGCTGACGCAGACTTCCGGAAGCTCTACCCCGAAACGCTGCGCCGCCTGGAGGAAATCTCCCTCCCCGAAAACGCAAAGACTCAGGAGAAAAACACGCTCAACGACGCAAAGAGTTCCGCACGCGTCCAGATCCTGCGCAAACTCTCCGAACTGGATCACCCCTTCGCCCGGTCCGAGTTCAACGCAATGCGGAAGGACGGGAGAATCCTCCCCGCGCACGTCTCCCAGGCATACCGTTTCCTGATGGGAACGGCGGCGGATATCCAGGACAGGGAAGTCTGGGAGACCCTCTTCCAGGACTTCCTCCGCCTTCCGAAGGAAATGCGGAGGAACGGCGACATCGCATGCCTCAGACAATTTGAACTGAAGCTCGCATTGGAGAAATTTCACGAATATCTTGAAAAAGCTCCGGATCTGACGGACAAGGACATTCTCCAGCTCCGGATCGCCTTCCTCCGCACTTTCCTCGGAAACAATTACACCGGTCATAAATACGATTACGCATGGGCGAAAAATGAGTACAAGAACCTCGAAACACTCCGCTCAGAACAGTTCCCGGACTACAAAATCGACAAAGCCTTCCACCGATCCTTCGCCGAACACGCAATGAGCCGGAATGACTTTGCCTTTGCTGCGGAAGCCGCGGAAAAGGCGGGCGACGTCCGGACTCTTCTTCTCCTCGGTCTGATGAACGCGAAAGACAAAACGGAAGCCGTCAAGGCCGTGGACCAGGCTATCGCGCAATGGAATAAAAACGACGCAAAGGGAAACGCTGCCTTGAACGTTCTCCGCTTTCTCCTGCGGGAAGAGGGCAGTCTTTCCCGTTTCGACTCCGAATTCCCGGAATGGAAGGATTCCCCCCGGGAAAAACTCTCCGTCATCCGGGAAGCCAGCAACCTGCTCATGGACGCCCATTGCTATGACCTGGCCCAGACCATTGACAAAAACATCTGCAAGGATCTCTTCGTCCCGGTCGAAACGAAATATTACGATGTCGCCTTCGTCGATGCCGCCCCCTCCTCCGCCGGAGCATGGATCGCATCGGAATATTACAACGACTGGGACAAAATGGAACAGCGCTTCTTCCCTTATTCCGACCAGTATCTGGTCAGCGAAGCTTGTGACCTGCAGCATCTCAAAGGCGTCGAACACAAAACGCTCAAGGAGGAATACCGGACGGGAATCCATTTCCTCGCCGACCCGGACGGACTGCATATCTATGTCCGCTGCAACGACCCCGCGATGGATGAAGTCATCTCCGGAAAGCGCAGCGCGGGCGGACTGGAATGCTATTTCAAGCCTTCCTACGATGCGGCGTACCACATGTGGTTCTGCAATGATCTGCCGGAAACAAAAGATCCACACCACGTCGACTTCAAGGCGCCGACGGACAATTATGCACTGACCTATGATTTCCTCGGGAAAGACGCCGCCGTCACCCGGGAAGCCGCTGTCGCTCATTTCTTGATCCCATGGGAATACTTCCTTTCCTTCCTGCCCCTGGATGAGAACGCTCATCCGTACTGGTATTACGGCATGCAGAGATGGTGCGGGGATTCAAGAACTCTTTCCGGACACGTCCACGAACTCGAACGAATGCTGAGGCTCCGTTTCCACTTCACTCTGGAACAGGCGGACGCCGTCAAACGCCGCATCTGCACCAAGACTTTCCATCGCTACAGCCGGCTCAGAAATGACAGAAACCGCTCCATCATGGCCTGGAGCACTCCGCTCCTCGGAGACCCCGAATTCTACCTGGAAAAACTCCTGCCCATCCTGGAGGATCTCGACAAGGCCGGAAAAGAAATTGAAAAGGCTGACTCCAGAACTCTGGACAGACTCCTCAGGGAAAAGGCTCCTCTCTGGCACAACATCCTTCGCAAAGTGGACTCCGTGCGGACGGAATACCTCCGCCAGTCTCTGCTTCAGGAATGATTCATAGGAAGTTCATGATCTATCCTTTCCGCCGGGCAAAAAAAAGGAATTTTCCCCGGAAGACACCCCTGCTCTTCCGGGAGAAATTCCTGAACGAATCTCAAGCGGAACGAATCTCAAAAAGAAAGCACCTCTCCTCTTCTTGCCTTGAAACGGAAGAAAGACAAAGACTTTCAAGACGGAAATGCAAGAAAAAAGCAGGGAAGTCCGGAAGCCCATAATGTGTATGTGAAATCACTGAAAAAGCGGGTTCTGCGCAGTCTCGGCGCAAAAAAATGGGAAGAAAGGGGAAAAAAGAGAAAAACACTGAAGGAGTCCCCGGCTATCAGATATCTTTCTCCTTCTTTTCTCCGGAAAACTTCATCCGTCTTCGCCCTTCCCCTCCCCCCCAGCTCAACTAACTCTTTCGTCCTTTTTCGTCTTCCTTTTCTTTTTCCTCTTTCCCGTGAAAATTCATTCAGGGAGGAACTCGAAATCCGCTTTGTTCATTTCCGGATCCTTTCTGCATCTGAATTCCGGAGAAAGAAAAAACAGGGGCGAAAAACCGTTGCTCTCAGGAAAAAACCTGCCTTTTTTCTTCTTTTTTTTTGAAAAATACTTGATTAATCTTTCTTAAAAAATATATTTTCAATCAAAATATAGCATAAGAGAAAAAAAATCTGCTACCAGTCGGCGGCACACAGCAGCGCAAGAAACGCAAGAGACGCAAGAAACGCAATAGAAGAAAGAAGAAGAAAAAGAAGAAAATCCGGAGATCCGGAGAAGGGGCAAGAGAAAGGAATCAGCAGCATGGAAAAGTTGAATGTTCTTGTAACAGGGGGAACCCGCGGAATCGGAGCGGGAATTGTCCGGGAACTGCTTTCCGCCGGGCACAACGTCATGTACTGCGCTCGCAGCAGCCCCGCGGCGGAGTCTTCTCCGGAACAAGCGGAAGAGAAAACATCTCCTCTTTCTTCCTCTGTTTCTCCTCTTTCCTCAGCCACTTCTTCCGGTTTTCCCCCTTCTTTTTCGCCCTCACAGCTGTCTTCTCAGGGCGAGTCTTCCGTGAAAGTCGGCAACGCCCTGTTTCATCGTTGTGATATTTCTTCCGAAAAAGAACGCAGGGAACTCATCAGCGCCTTTCTGGAAGAATTCGGCACTCTCGATGCTCTTGTCAACAACGCGGGAGTAGCGCCGGAAAAGCGCTGCGATCTGCTGGAAATGACGCCGCAAAGTTTTGACCGTGTCATGGAAATCAATCTCAAGGGACCGTTTTTCCTGACGCAGCTGGCGGCTAAGGCGCTTCTGGAGAACAGGACGGGGAAATTCCGCTGCATCGTCAATATCGGATCCGTTTCCGCCCGCTGCGCGAATATCGAACGGGGAGAATACTGCCTTTCCAAGGCGGGAGTGGCCATGGCAAGCAGACTCTGGACGGCACGGCTCGCAAAGGAAGGAATCGCCGTCTACGAAATCCGGCCGGGAATCATCCGGAGCGACATGACACGAACCGTAACAGCCAAATACGACCGCCTGATCGAAGAAGGCCTGACTCTCCAGAAACGCTGGGGACTCCCTTCCGATGTGGGCAGAGCGGTCCGGATGCTTCTTTCCGGCGATCTGGCCTACTCCACCGGACAGGTCCTCAATGTCGACGGGGGAATGCTAATCGAACGCTTCTGACAGCTCAGTGCCGGAAAAAGAAAAAACAGGGGGCAAAAAAAAGTCATGGGAACAAAACCGCACACAAAAAACGCGATTGAAAAAAGATCCGGGCTGAAGCAGATTAAAACGTACTGCGATGTTCTCGTCATCGGGAGCGGCGCTTCCGGTCTCGCCGCCGCCGTACGTCTCCATGCTCTCGGCGTCAGGCGAATCCTTCTCTGCACAGAAGGGCTTCACATGGGGACCAGCATCAACACCGGAAGCGACAAGCAGACCTATTACAAACTCGGTCTGTACGGGAGCGAAGCGGATTCCCCCCTCCTCCTTGCCTCGGATCTGATGAAAAGAGGCGGCGTGCATGGGGATCTGGCACTTGCGGAAGCATCACTTTCGGTCATTGCCTTTTCCCATCTGGCGACGCTGGGGGTGCCATTCCCCCATGACGAATACGGAGCTTATCCGGGGTACAAGACGGATAACGATCCGAGAAGACGCGCCACATCCTGCGGACCTTACACGTCACGCGAAATGTGTCTGGCGCTCATCCGGGAACTCAGGCGCAGGCGCATTCCCGTCGCCGAACAGCTGATCGCCACAGATCTGCTTTCGGACGGACGGACCTGTTACGGAGCCGTCTTCGCCGATCTGAGCGGGAAAGGACTTTCCTCCCAATCCTCTCAATCCTCCCAGTCGTTCCCCCAGTCTTCCGCGTCTTTCAGGCACGCCGGGAACTCCATGAAAACCATGGACTCCACGGATTCTACGGATTCCCCGGATTTCCCTCTTCCTGTTTTCAGGACGGTCTTTGCCCGCTATACCGTCTTTGCCGTCGGTGGGCCGGGCGGACTTTATGGACGAAGCGTTTATCCTGAAGTTCATACGGGAGCCATCGGGCTGGCGTTTGAAGCGGGAGCGAAGGGAAGGAATCTTCCGGAATCCCAGTTCGGCCTGGCGGCGGTCAAATTCCGCTGGAATGTCTCGGGCAGTTATCTGCAGGCTCTTCCGCGTTTCGTCTCCTGCGCAAGGGACGGAGTTTCAGATGAAAGGGAATTCCTGCGGGAATATTTCCGGACTCCGGAGGAAATGTACAACGCCATTTTTCTGAAGGGATATCAATGGCCGTTTTCCGCGGAGCATCTGCCGGGATCGTCGGTCATTGATCTTCTGGTGTACAGGGAGAGCGTGCTCCGGGGACGCAGAGTCTGTCTGGACTACCGGAGCGATCCGCCGGATTTCCGACCCGAACGCTGTTCCGCCGAACTCAGGGAATATCTCAGGAAAAGCCGTGCGGAGGGCGATTCCCCGCTGAAGCGCCTCAAAGCGCTGAATGAACCGGCATGGAAACTGTTTGCGGAACACGGAATTGATCTGGGAAAGGAAGCTCTGGAAGTGGCAGTCTGCGCACAGCACAACAACGGAGGACTTGCCGGAGACAGAAACTGGGAATCGGAGACGCTCAGGAATTTCTATCCCGTCGGAGAAGTCAACGGTTCGCACGGGCTGGCGCGCCCCGGTGGAGCCGCATTGAATGCGGGACAATGCGGAGCCTTCCGCGCCGCTGAGGCAATCGCCCTTTCCCTGAACACCCAGAACATGCGGAATCGTTCCCGAGCGGGAAAAAAGGCCGATTCGGATTCATCTTCCCAGGCAGGATCAGACTGGGTGGCAGAGACCGAAGCGGAGAAAAGGGCGGAAGTGCTTCTGAAGGAATATGAGAGACGTCTGGAAATTCCCTGTCTCTCTGCGGAGGCGGACTGGCGCAGGCAGCGCGGAATCCTCCGGGAACGCATGGACCGCGCGGGATGCTTCGTCCGGGAAGAGAAAATCCTTCGCTCCGCCATTCAGGAAACACGCGGACAGCTTTCCGCGCATCAAAACTCTCCCCTGGGATTCCTTCACGCGGAAGATCTGGCCGAAGTACTCCGGAACCGCCAGCTTCTGACAGCGCAGCTTGTTTATCTGGAAGCCATTCTGGCTCAGATGGAAAGCGCTTCCGGCTCCCGCGGGGGAAGCGTTGTGCTTTCGCCCGCCGGGATTCCGCTCCCCGGACTCCCGGAATGGAAAATTCTCCCGGAAGATCCGGCTTTCCGAAACTGTGTTCTGGAAACTCTTCCGGACCGGGACGGAAAAGTCCATTCCGAATGGAAGCCCTGCCGTTCCCTTCCGGAGCAGAATGAATGGTTTGAAACGCTCTGGAAAAAGTATCGGGAGATTCATTCAGCGAACGGAACGGGAAAAAGGGAGGGCCGCCCGGAGAATGAAAAAGGTTCCGAAGCCACTGCGGACTCTGAAAGTTCTGAAAGTTCTGGAAATGCAGGAAATATGATCCATACGGAAGGAGGGATAGACTCATGAAATCCCGAGGAAGCTCCTCCGGGGAGCGGGAAAACACGCTTGACTTCAGCATTCTGCGCGTTCTCCGGAAAAGAGAAGGCATGAGCATTGCGGAACTCTCTGAAAAAAGCGGGGTCTCCGCAAGCGTGATTTCAAAACTGGAACGGAACCGGACTTCCGCGGAAACAGATACACTCTGCCGCATCGCACATACTTTCCAAATCACGCTGACGGATCTCATCTGTCTTGCGGAAAGGCAAAGCTCCCATTCCGTCCATGCGGAGCAGTACCGATCCGGCGATTTTCTTTTTGAACGCGTATCTTACAACAATCTGCGCTGCATGCACGCGGAAGCCGCCGCGGGAGCCGGACTTTCCACACCCGAACTGCACAGGGACGATTACGAACTCTGCTGGGTGCTCCGCGGCTGTCTGCGCCTCAGCCTGCCGGAGGAGGAGCTTCTCCTCCGCCAAGGCATGGCCGTGCAGTTCGACGCTCTTCTGCAGCACCGTTACGAAGCGCTTGAAGATACGGAACTTGTCATTGTCCATCTGCAGAAACCCAAACGTTTTTGAAAGGTCCGCCGTCAGCCATGCACTCCTCATCATTTCATTCCTGTCATTGCACTGCATTCTACAGCAAAGTCTCCTCCTTCCAGACTCTTTCCGGCTTCCGGGAAGGACTTCTCCGGGAGGGAATCCAAATCGGGCTTGCGTCCGACGCCGTTCCCGGAAAAGTCATGTCCTCTCCGCTTTCCTGCTGCGGCAGGACGCCCGGGAACCGCTGGGCGATCCTCCCCATGGAAGGCTGGGACTGCACCAGAGACGGCGCACCCGGAGAATACACAAGACGGCGCTGGCTTCGTTTCGCCTCATCCGGCGCAAAACTCATCTGCGGGACGGAGGCGGCTGCGGTCATGCACCGCGGGAGAAGCAATCCGCGGCAGCTTCTTGTCAGCGAGCACACGCTGGATGCGCTGAAAAGCCTCTGTTCTGAAATGCGCCGGGTCCACCGGGAAAGCTCGGGAACGGACAAAGACCTCCTGATCGGACTCCAACTGACTCATTCCGGCAGATTCTCCCATCCGGACGATCCACAGAAGGCTCTGCCTTCCACAGCTTATGCACATCCGCTGCTGGACAAAAAATTCCACTGCGGAAAGGAAAATGTGCTCACGGACCGGGAAATCGGGGAAATCGTACAGGCTTTTGTCAGGGGTGCCGTCATTGCCCAGAAGGCAGGATTCGATTTCGTCGACATCAAACACGCGCACGGGTATCTGGCGCACGAGTTTCTCAGCGCCGTCGAGCGCAAAGGTCCTTACGGCGGGGCCTTTGAAAACCGGACACGCTTCTTCAGGGAAATCGCCTCCGGAATCCGGAAAGCCTGTCCGGGGCTGAATCTGGCGATGCGTCTGAGTCTTTTCGATCTGATTCCGTTCGTGAAGGATGAGCAGAACGGCCTGGGCGTCCCGATGGACTGGGAAGGATCCTATCCCTTCGCCTTCGGTGGAGACGGAACGGGAAGAGGGATGGATCCGGATCTCCGGGAACCCGCGGAGTTCATCCGGATGGCGCATCAGGAATACGGAGTGGATCTGATTTGCGCGACGGTGGGGAGCCCTTATTACAATGTGCATCTTCAGCGTCCCGCCTACTATGCGGTGTCGGACGGATATTTGCCGCCGGAGCATCCTCTTCTCAATGTTGCCCGCCACATCGATGCGGTGAAAAGGATCCGGGAACTCTGTTCTCCTGAGATCCGCTTTGTCGGATCGGGATACAGCTGTTTGCAGGAGTATCTCCCGAACGCGGCGGAGTATTCGGTGGCGCACGGACTCACCGACTTTGTCGGAATCGGCCGGATGGCGCTCTCCTATCCGGATTTCTGTTCGGACATTCTCGCCGGACGCAGTCCCGACCGCCGCAGAATCTGCAGAACCTTCGGCGACTGCACCAACGCCCCCCGCGCCGGACTTGTCTCCGGCTGTTATCCCCTGGATGAATTCTACCGCCGCCTTCCCGGGGCGGAGGAATTGAAGGAACTGAAACTCAGAGCGAAAGGCAGAATTTCATGATCTATTTTTTTGCCGACAATCATTACGGAGTCCATCCCGGGAAACAAATCTTCAGCGCCCTCCCGGGGGAGCTCAAAGCCCGGATCCGTTTCTTTGAAGACGATTTTTCCCTCCTCGAAAACGCATCCTGGAAAGAGGACTGCGAACTTTTGATTCTTCATCTCATCGGAGGGACTTGCGGAAATCCGCATCCGGACTCCGGAGCGGAAAAAGCCGTCAGGGAGTATTACGGGAAGGGGAACAACATTCTGCTGCTGCACGGCTCCAGCGCCGCATTCTGGAAATGGGGATGGTGGCGGAAGGCCGCCGGACTCCGCTGGGTGCGCCCGGAGGATCCGGACGGAGTCCCGGCTTCCTGTCATCCCTCCGCTCCCTGTACGGTGCTCCGGGCGAAAACCCGTCACAGACTGTCCTCCTCCCTGCTCCGGGATTTCTCCCTGCCGGAAGACGAAATCTATACCGCTCTTGAGGAAACCGCTCCCATCATGACGCTCATGACATGCGACGTCAACGGCAAGACCTTTCCCCAATGCTGTGAATGCATTTCTCCCTCCGGCGGAAAGATCCTCAGCTTCCTGCCCGGACACAGAAAAGAATGCACGGAAAATCCGGATCTGATCTTCAATATCGTTCAGCTCATCCGTTATTCCCTTGAAACCAATCATGAACAGTGAAAAAAAAAGGAGTTCTCCATGAATCACGGGATCCAGAAACAGACACGGAAACAGATGCAGGTTTTCCGTATTTTCCATTCCCCGGAACCAGCTTCCGGATCCGGGGCCGGCACTTCCGCAAACAGCTCAGAAAAGCGGAATTCCGGAGAGGAAAACGGCGGAAGGAAAAAAAGATTCAAAGACCTTCTCCCGGAAAATCTGGAAGAACGCATCCGGAATGAATTCCGCCGTCCGCAGTTTTACCCTCCCTTCAGCGACCGGGAAACATGGGAGAAGCTCACCCGGGCACCCGAAAACAAACAAATGGCGCAACGCATTCTCATGGATACGGAAGTCATTCTTTCGGAAGAGATTCCTCCTTTGCCTGTCATGGATTACATTGCGTACCGTCTGCGGGGAAACCGCACGGACTACGAGGCGGGGTACTTCAGAAGGCGGAGCAATCTCGGACGTCTTAGCCTTGCTCTCTGTCTGACAGGCGATACGGAAAAATATCTGCCTTCCCTCGTCAATCATCTCTGGGCGATCGTGAACGAACGCTACTGGTGCATCCATGCCCATGCCTTCTATCAGGAAAAGGACGTCCTGCCGCCCGATGCGGACACGCGGACACGTCTGGACCTTTTCTCCTCTTCGACCGCCTCGCTCGTGGCGGATGTCATGAATATCATCGGCTCGGAGATTGAGCACCTTTCTCCGAACATGGCCGAACTCTTCCGTCAGGAAACCATCCGGAAGACTCTGCGTCCTTTCCTGAATCACGAATATGAAACACCGTATTTCTGGCAGAACGGGCAGGGAAACTGGTCCATCTGGATCAGCGAATCGCTTCTGAACGCGGGGCTGCTTCTTTTGGAGGATCCCGAAGACCTCATCCGCCTGATCGACGAACTCAACGGAATCGCCGACCGTTATTACGACTTTTCCTTCGACGACGGATTCTGCGATGAAGGCCCCGGATACTGGATCAAATCCGCGGCCGAGTTCTTCCGTTACGCAGATCATCTTGAAAAGGCCTTCCCCGGATCCATGAAAAAACTCTATGCGGAACCGAAATTCCGCGCCATGCTTGAATTTCCCGCACGTGTCCGGATGGCTCCGGACCGTCTGCTGAATTTCTCCGACGCCGGCTCCCGGATCAAACTTCCCCTCCCCCTTCTCGCCGCGGCGGGGAAGGCAACCGGATCCGAACTTCTCCTGCAATTTGCAAGACAGCAATTCTCTCTTGCTCAGGAGGATATGAGTTCCGCCCTTCCGCTTCCCCCCTACCGCATGCAGGCAAAGACCAGAATTCATCTGGACACAGGCGACTTTTTCCAGCAGACAGCGGAATTCTTCTTCACGCCCCGTCCATGGGGAGAGGAAAGTCCAGGCGACGACTGCTCTTCCTCTTCTCCGGAAAGCGCTTCCGGAAGTATCCAGGAAAACGGAAGCACCTTCTATCCCGGACGTCTCGGCATTCTGCGCAGCGGAAAGGACGGATTCTGCGCCTCCCTCAAAGGAGGTCACAACGGTGAAATGCACAATCACAACGATCTGGGACATTTCACGCTGTTCCACGGCATGACGCCCGTCGTCATCGACCTCGGAACGGATGTTTATACGGCAAAAACCTTCTCTGGGAAACGCTATGAATCGCTCTATCACGGCGCTCAGGGGCACAACGCCCCGTTCTTCAGCGGAATCGGAGAGACTGCCGGAAAATCTTTTTCCGCTACGCTTGAATTTCAGAAGCTGGAGGACGGCACGCAGTGTCTCAGTTCGGATCTGCTCCATGCCTACCCTGCCGAAGCGGGTCTGCAATCCTTCCGGAGGACTCTCTCGCTCTCTCCGGACGGCAGAGTCTGCACGGTTTCAGACCAGTTTTCCGTCACTGCGCCCAGCTCTCCGGCGCTTCTGATCACTCTGTTCACACCGGTACCCGTGAGCATCACGGATAAATTCCTGCTCTTCGACGGCCAGATTCGTCTTGACGCCACCTCTTTTGATTCCGTCGAACTGGCCCCCTTCGTTCACAACGATGCGAACATCCGCAAGTCCTGGGGCGATCAGCTCACCCGGATCAGCCTTACCCTTCTCCCGGGAAACTCTGGCGCCTGCCGCCTGATTTTCTCTCCCGCAGCCGGAACGGATTCTCCCGCCCGCCCCTCATGACGCCGAATACAGAGTGACGGTCTGGAGAAAAAAAAGTCAAAACAATTTGAAAATCAAGTAAAAAAATGGCAGAAAAACACGGAAAAAAGCGGCGGAAAAAGTGGCGGGGACGGCGCTACCCTTGATTCCGCTTCTTTTTCCCCGTGTCATGCAATGGATTCTTCATACGGCGCCCCCGTCCCCTTTTTGCAAGCTCACAGAAAAACGACAAATCAAGGATTTTCCCCATCATGAACTCCGTACAAGATTTCCTCCACCCAGACAATGACGATTCTCACATGGATGCAGACTCTCATCCTCCGGAAACTGGACTTGGAGAAAAAAGAAAAGAAGGAAAAGAAGAAAAGAAGAGAAAGGCGGCTTTTCTCTGCGCGGATCCGTCGAATATCGGACGGGTCTACGGGGAGGAACGGATCCGGGAACTCAAGGCAATGGCGGACTTTCTTCCAGAAATCATTACGCCTGAAAGCATTGAAAAAACAGACATAAGCGGGATCGAGTTTCTCTTTTCCACCTGGGGCATGTTTTCTCTCACGGAAGAGCAGCTTGAGCGCATGAAATCCCTGAAGGCGCTTTTCTATGCGGCCGGGGCGACGGACGCTTTCTGCCGTCCGCTTCTGAAACACGGAATTTCCGTCATCAGCGCGTGGAGAGCCAACGCCCTGCCTGTGGCGGAATTCACGGTGGCTCAGATCATTCTTTCCCTGAAGAATTATTTCCGCTTGTCCATCGGCAGTCCGGAAGACTGGCGGAATCAGAAGGCGGGCTGCGGCGCGTACGGGGAAAGAGTGGCTCTTCTGGGAGCGGGAGCAATTTCAAGCAGGGTCCGGGAACTGCTGAAAAACTATGATCTGGAAGTACTTGTCATCCCATCGCATCCTGAAAAGAGGACGGTCTCGCTGGAAGAGGCCTTCCGGACGGCAAAAGTCGTCAGCAACCATTTCCCGGACCGCGACGACAATGCAGGCGTTCTGAACGGCAGACTCTTCTCCTCCATGCGCGATCACGCTGTCTTCATCAATACCGGACGCGGACGGCAGGTCAACGAATCCGAACTCTGCGATGTTCTGGAACGCCGTCCCGATCTCACCGCCCTTCTGGACGTCACCTGGCCGGAACCTCCTCTCCCCGGATCCCGTCTGTATACTCTCCCGAATGTGCATCTTTCTCCCCACATCGCAGGATCTCTGAATGATGAACTCCGCCGCATGGCTGATTTCGTCCTCTCTGATTTCCAACGGATCCTGGCAGGGGAAAATCCGCTCCACGAGGTGAAAGAGTCCATGCTCCTGACGGCTTCGGGCTCCTGAGGTCCCGCCCGCCTCAGGATTTGTTTCACAGGCTGAGTTTCTTCCTCTTTTTTCCCGGCATCCCATTTTTTCCGGTATCCCCTTTCCTTCCCAATCCTCGTGCGGAAAGAAGGAGAAATAAATCCCGTTCTCACCGAATCCGGCGGGAACGGGAATGAGAATCAAGCGGAAAGTCAGAGTCAGGCTTTCTGCACGGTTTTGGCACGGCTGCCGCGTCGGAGGACAGGCTCGCCGCCATTGACGGTTTTTGCAGTAATGATGCATTCGGAAATATCCTTTTCCGAAGGCACCTTGTACATGATGTCCGTCATGAGGGATTCCAGGAGCGAACGCAGCCCGCGCGCGCCGGTTCCTTTTTCACAGGCCTTCTGGGCAAGAGCCTCCAGAGCGGACTTTTCAAACTTCAGTCTCACACCCTCCATGTCGAGCAGCTTCGCGAACTGACGGGCAACCGCATTTTTCGGCTCTGTAAGAATCTTTACGAGCTCTTCTTTTCCAAGGGGTTCAAGTGCCGTCACCACAGGCAGACGCCCGATGAATTCCGGGATCAGGCCGTAATGAATCAGGTCTTCCGGCTCCGTGGAGGCGAGGATGTTTTCTTTCTTCAGAGACTGTGAATGCTTTCCGGATGCGTTTTCCGTTATTCCGCCGGCTCCGGCATCTCCGTTTTCGGGTGCGTTCCCTTCGGAGGAGGAGGAGGAAAAGCCCAGCACATGATGCCCCACCCTTCTCTGAACGAGCTTGTCCAGTCCGACAAACGCTCCACCGCAGATGAACAGAATATTCGTCGTATCCACATGCAGATATTCCTGCTGCGGATGCTTCCGGCCGCCCTTGGGGGGGACGTTTGCAATCGTCCCCTCCAGGATCTTCAGGAGCGCCTGCTGAACCCCTTCCCCGGAAACATCCCGGGTGATGGAGACATTTTCGCTTTTTCTTGCGATCTTGTCGATTTCATCGACGTAAATAATTCCAATCTGAGCCCGTTCCACATCGTAGTCCGCGGCCTGGACAAGACGGAGAATGATATTTTCCACATCCTCTCCGACATATCCCGCCTCCGTAAGCGTTGTGGCGTCCGTGATGCAGAAGGGCACATCCAGCATTTTTGCGAGTGTCCTTGCAATCAGCGTTTTCCCTGAACCGGTCGGACCGATTAGAAGCACATTGCTTTTCTCGATCTCGACTCCGTCCCCGCTTCCACCCGCGGCCTGGACCTGAAGACGTTTGTAATGATTGTAAACGGCAACAGCAAGAGTTTTCTTGGCGTTGTCCTGCCCTACGATGTAGTTGTCAAGTCCCGCCTTGATCTCCGCGGGAACCGGAACTTTCAGGTTCCGGACGAATGCGCCGACGGAATCGGCCATTCCCATCTGAGAAGCGGTTCCGGGTTCAGAATTGTTCTTGAAAATATCCGCGCAGATGTTCACACAGCTGCGGCAGACGGCGGCGCCAGTCGGGCTGGTAATCAACTGTCCCACGGCGGGATCGGATGCGGGTCTCCCGCAGAAGGAACAGCGCAGCTCCTCGCCTCCGCCTGTGACATCGCTTTTATGATCAGACATAATGCGGAATCCTCCTTCTCTCCTTCAAGCATGTTCCTCAGGACTTGATTCCGGAGGATGTCTTGTGCGAGAGGACGCTGTCGACAAGACCGTACTTCATGGCCTCCTCCGCAGACATGAAATAATCCCGGTCTCCATCCTTCGCAATCCGCGCGGCTGTCTGCCCGGTGTGGTACGCCAGAATCGAATTCAAACGGGATTTGATCTTGAGAATCTCCTTCGCCTGAATTTCAATATCCGAAGCCATCCCTTCGCTTCCGCCGCTGGGCTGATGAATCATGATCCGGGAGTTCGGAAGAGCATAACGTTTGCCCTTCGTCCCGGCACAGAGAAGCACTGCGCCCATGCTTGCCGCCTGACCGACGCAATAGGTGCGGACATCGCAGCTGAGCATCTGCATGGTGTCATAGATGGCAAGTCCCGCCGTCACGGATCCTCCGGGGGAATTCACATACATGCTGATATCCTTTTTGGGATCTTCGGACTGAAGGTACAGAAGTTCAGCCACCACCAGATTCGCCACGGAATCATCTATCGGAGTTCCCAGAAGAATGATCCGGTCTTTCAGAAGCCGGGAATAGATGTCATACCCGCGTTCGCCGCTGCCCGTCTGCTCCACGACCATGGGCACGAGCATGGAATTTCTTATCATCAGCATTGTCCTTCCATCTGAATTCATCTTTTTCTTTCACGAAGAAACGCGCCGGGAGGAAAAAAATTCCCGGAAACACATCCTCAGGAGACGGCGTTCGCCGCGGCGGCAACCGCATCCAGTGTCTTGTTCATCAGAATATCCGCCTGAATTTCAGCCATTCCGCCGTTGCGTTCCAGCATCTTTCGCACATCGGCCTCCTTGTATCCCATATAATGGCTCATGGCATGAATCTGCTCATCAAGTTCGGCGCGGGAGACTGCCACCTTCTCATCCCTGGCAATTCTTCGGAGAATGAAGAACTTGCGCAGATATTCCTCCGCAAGGCGCTTGGCTTCTTCCAGATGCTTCTCCTTTTCGGCCTTGAATTTTTCGACATCCTCCTCCTTGCGGACAAGACGTTCGGCGATACGGGAGAACTCCCGTTCCGTGGAAGACGCAAGCACTCCCTTCGGAAGCGGAAACGCCTCCGTCTTCTCCAGCAAATATTCGAGCGCCTTGGTGCGGAGGGCTTCTTTCCTGGCAGCTTCCGCTTCCCGTTCGGCGGCCTTCTTCAGTTCCTCGTGCATTTTCTCGACATTTTCAAGACCAAGCTTTTCCGCCAATTTCGCCTCGTCGGAAACCGGCACTTTCCGCTGGGCTTCATGCACTTTCACGCGGTAGTTCACACTTTTTCCCTGAAGACCGCTTTCCCTCCAGTCGGCGGGGAACTCGGCAGTAAAAGTATATTCCCCGCCTTTCACGGCACCGGTCAGAGCGGCGATGACACCGGGGAACTGTTCCGGCTGGTTCAGCCAGATCCAGGATTCATCCGCCTTCACGCTGCGGCGGAGCGACGCAGACGCGTCTTCTGGAAGAACGAAATCGCTCTCATAGGAAACTTTGAGCAGATCCCCTTCCTTCGCAGGTTCTTCGATTTCGAGATAGTCGGAATACAGATTCTTCATGTGTTCCAGACGTTTCTTCAGGATTTCCTCGACACTTTCCCCAGCGGGAACTTCCAGTGCCGCTCCCTTGTATTCAGGAACTTTGATTTCCGGAGCGAATTCCACTTCCAGGGAAAACGCATAGTCCGCCCCCGCTTCCGGGTGTTTTTCCGCATTCATCGAACCGAAAGAGACGATATCGGCGGAAGGATCCTCCGAAAGTTTTTCAAATGCAACATTTTGGATCTGTTTTTCCACATCTTCTGCGATATATTGCCCATAGCGCGCCCTCACAAGCGCGGCGGGGGCCTTTCCTTTGCGGAAACCGGGGATGACGGCATGTTTGCCTGCCTCCTTCAGCGCGTCTGCAAAGACTTTGTCCACAGCGTCAGCGGGGAGTTTGAAGTCCACTTTGTAGGAACAGGGAGCAGTCTCCACCCGCTCGAAACTGATTGCATTTTTCAGGGAATCGGCCATTTTTCTACCTCTTTCAGAGTTTTTATGTTATTATACTGTACGTTATACAATCCCGCATTGGAAACCTGTGAAAGAAGCAATATACACGTTCCTCCGGCGGATTTCCAGAAAGGAAAACATCATTTTTGCATCTCTTTTTCTTTTTTTTTTCGTTTTTCTTTCGGAAGACTCTTTTCAAGCTGAAAAACGAGTGTATATTGCAAGAGTATAATTGAAAGATGATTGTATTCAGCAAGCCCCCGGACGGGAGCGGATGGACATCGACAAACGGCAACAGGAGAAGCAAATGGCTGGAGTTCCAAAGCTGATTATCCTCTCTGAACAACTCAGGGGCAGGACTTTTGAACTGACAAAAGATCTTCATACCGTAGGCAGGGTGGACGAACGGGACATCTGTATCAAGGACCCCACCATCAGCACCTACCATTGCGCGTTCATCCGCGACGGGAACACCTATATTCTCAAGGACCAGGGCAGCACCAACGGCACCAGAGTCAACAACGTGCCCATCACGGAACAGGTTCTCCAGAACAGCGACATCCTGCAGATCGGCGGAGTCGAACTCCTGTATGACTGCGATGACAAATCCGTCACCACAGTCATGAGAACGCAGACAGGAATCAACATTGATGCGGGGGAAATCTCCACGATCAAGAAACTGGCGCCGACTCAGAATGAAGAGATTGCCAGAAACAAATTCAGTCAGAAACTGCTTTTCATCATCATCCTGCTTCTGCTTTTCATGGTGGCGGCGCTGATTGCGGTGCTGGTCTACCAGACTCAGAAAGGTGATCAGGAAACGTCGATGCACCTTCCCTCCTCAGTTTCTCAAACGGAATACGTCAGGGGCACGGTGTAAGATTGTTTCCGGGGGAAATGCTTGGATTCCGTCTTCTTCTTTATCAGAATCAGACTGCGGAGATTTTTTTAGGGGGAAAAAGCACATTTCGCCGAGGGGGCTGTCTAAGACACTGTCCCGCATAGTATATTCAATTCACAGAAACGGAATCAAATGAACGACGAACCTGAAAACAAACAGTCTCAAAGCGGTCTGCCGTCCAGAAGGCCGCTCATTGCGCTTTTTGCATGGCTTCTGATTTTTCTTGTAGGCCTTTCTCTGGCTCTCTTCAGTCCTGCCTTCTCCACCAGCAGAGAAAACTGGGACCAGACGGAATTCGAAAAACAGCTGGATGCAGGCAACATCCTCAGTGCCAAAATCATGCCGGAATCCGACACCATTCTCCTCATTGAAGGCGAATTCAGACGGGACAAGAAAGAAGGCGGTCAGGACCTCTCCGTCTCCAGGGATTCCTCAGGGCGCCAGATCAACCCCACCTACACGACTCGTGTTTACGCCACCGACTCGATGATGGCCAAGCTCCAGAAAACCAAAGTCACGTATCTTCAGCGGGACAACTGGTGGAAGGATCTGCTGGTCAATCTGCTGATCGGGCTGATCATTATCGGCTTCCTTTATTTTCTCTTCTCCCGCCAGCTTCGGAATGCCGGCAGAGGAGCCATGCAGTTCGGGAAAAGCAAGGCAAGAATGATTCTCCCCGATGAACACAGAAAACGTTTCGACGATGTCGCAGGATGCGATGAGGCAAAAGAGGAAACCAAGGAAATCATCGACTATCTGAGGGATCCTCTGAAATTCAAGATGCTCGGCGGGAAAATCCCGCGTGGAGCGCTTCTGACCGGACCTCCGGGAACGGGGAAGACGCTTCTGGCAAAAGCCGTGGCGGGAGAGGCTTCCGTGCCGTTTTTTGCGATCAGCGGATCGGATTTTGTGGAAATGTTTGTAGGCGTCGGAGCCAGCCGTGTGAGAGACATGTTTGAACAGGCGAGGAAACATGCTCCCTGCCTGATCTTCATTGATGAAATCGACGCGGTGGGGCGTTCGCGCTTCTCCGGAATCGGCGGAGGGCATGACGAACGGGAACAGACACTGAACGCCATGCTCGTGGAAATGGACGGTCTGGAAACCCAGGAAGGCGTGATCGTTCTTGCGGCGACCAACCGTG
>CAJMAW010000041.1 GCA_905211485.1 uncultured Lentisphaeria bacterium
CCTGCCAGTCGGGAGCGGGATAGAAGGAGCTGTCAGAATGTCTCACCGTGGCGGCGGCCAGATAATCGGCGGGAAGAATCCGTGTGCCGTTCCATTCGCCTTTCCGGAGAAGCAGCTGGGCGAATTTTGCCAGATCCTCCGTCCTCAGATACAGACCCCAGCCCCCGCAGTTGATCCCGCGCGGACAGCATTCCCAGCGGCCGGGACGGATCCCGAGCGGATCAAATAAACGCTCCTTCAGATATTCGCGCACATTCATCCCGCTCAGTTTCCGGACCAGCGCCGAAAGCATGTAACTCCCCGAGGAATCGTATACAAAGCGTTCCCCCGGACGGTATTCCGTGGAAGAAGCGAAAAATCCCGCACACCAGTCCCCGGGACATTCGGAAATTTCCAGAAAATCGTGATAAGTCCCGTGACCGTTGCGCATGGTCAGAAGATCTTTCAGCGTCACAGAAGCGATTCCCGCATCATGGATCCACCGCCGATATTCCGGGAAAAAAGCGGCAAGGCGGTCCGTCAGTTTCAGACGTCCTTCCGACTCAAGCAATCCCAGCGCCGCCGAAACAAAACTCTTGCTCACTGAAAACACCGCATGCGGCTCTTCCGCACGATAGGGTTCCCAGAACGCCTCCAGACACACCTTCCCGTGGCGGAGAATCATCACGCTGTGCATGAATTTCAATTCCGACAGCCGTTCCAGCATCCCGAAAAACGTTTCCGAAGCGATCCCCTGCGATTCCGGCGTCGCGCGCGGCAGACGATGATTTCCCATATTTCCCGCTCCCAGTTCCTCCTCCATCTCACTTTTTATCAATAGCGCTCTTCCTCTTCCTTAACGACTACTCTATACCTTTACTTCTTTCTCTCTTTCTCTTCCTCAGCCGTTTTTGCCTCTTTTTCCCCTGCCCTTCCGCAGTTTTGTCCGCCATAAGGCATTCTTCTCGCCGCGAAGACTTTTTCTTCCGGATGTTTTTCCGTCCTCCCCGGCTCCTCGCTTCTCCTTTCCGCTCCCTTTTCCCGGAAGAGAGAAGCGACAGGAGGGGAGAGAAAGAACGAGGGATCAAACGCGGGGAGAGTAAAAATAAACTCTTCCTCCTCCCTGGAATTTTTCCCCCCCTGTTCCGGGAAAGGATGAGGTAAGGAGAGGAAAAAACAGGGGGGGAAGATGTGGGAAAGGGAAGGGGAATCATCCGGTTCCGCTTTCTTCAGTCAGGAAGAGGAGGAATGCCGCCTCAGGATCACCGCTCCCAGCCAGGGAAGACGCAGCGTCAGATGCTGGGCCTGGCCGTGATACAGTCCGGGTTCGGCGGGAAGGGGCGCGGAATTGAGCAGCCCGGTGCCTCCATAGGCGGAATCGTCGCTGTTGAAGACTTCGCTCCAGGTCCCGGGGAGAGGCACGCCGAGCGTGAAATTATCCCGTACCACGGGAGTCAGGTTCACGATGACGACCAGCGGATCCCGGTGAGCCCGATCCCAGCGGATGTAGGAAATGATCGACTGTCTGTAATCGCCGCCGTCGATCCACTGGAACCCGTTCTGAGTGAAATCGTCCTCCCAGAGCGCGGGTGCGGAGCGGTAGAAGAGATTGAGTTCCCTCATCATTTCCCGGAACTGCCTGTGCATGGGAAAATCCAGGAGATTCCAGTCCAGGGCCTGATTGCAGTTCCATTCGGTCATCTGCGCGATTTCGCCGCCCATGAAAAGCAGTTTTTTCCCGGGATGGGTGAGCATATAGGAGTAGAGCGCGCGGAGATTGGCGAATTTCTGCTGATAATCCCCAGGCATGCGCCCGATGATGGATTTTTTTCCGTGCACAACCTCGTCATGACTCAGAGGAAGGACAAAATTCTCGGAAAAGGCATACAGCAGGGAAAAAGTCAGTTTCCCGTGATTGTAGCTGCGGTAGATGGGGTCGAGCGCGAAATATTCGAGCGTATCGTGCATCCAGCCCATGTTCCACTTGAACGTGAATCCCAGTCCCCCCAGATAGACCGGACGGGACACTCCGGGCCACGCAGTCGATTCCTCCGCAATCATGACCGTTCCTTTGAACAGCTGATGCGTCAGTTCATTCAGGTGTTTGAGGAAGGCAATGGCCTCCAGGTTTTCATTTCCTCCGAAACGATTCGGGATCCACTGCCCGGGCTCCCGGGAATAATCCAGATACAGCATGGAGGCGACGGCATCCACACGCAGCCCGTCAATATGGAAACGGTCCATCCAGTACAGGGCGCTTCCGGTGAGGAATCCCCTCACTTCCGTTCTGCCGTAGTTGAAAATGTAGGTTCCCCAGTCGCGATGTTCTCCCTGGCGCGGATCCGCATGTTCATACAGCGCGGTTCCGTCGAAGCGACCGAGCGAAAAGGAATCTTTCGGGAAATGCGCCGGCACCCAGTCCATGATCACGCCGATCCCGAGAGAATGCATGTAGTCCACGAAATAGGCGAAGTCCTCCGGCGAACCGTAGCGTGCCGTGGGCGCATAAAACCCCGTTACCTGATATCCCCAGGACTGGTCCAGCGGATGTTCGCAGACCGGAAGAAGCTCGATATGCGTATATCCCATTTCCGCCGCATACGCCCCCAGCGCATGGGCAAGATCCCGGTAATTCGGAAATTCCTGTCCCGCGGACAGCGGGGGAAGTCCCGGACCGCCCCAGGATCCCAGATGAACTTCATAAATGTTCATGGGGGCTTTCTGGGGATCCGTCTGCGCCCTGCGCTCCATCCATGAAGCGTCCGTCCACTCAAAGGGATCGGGATTCGGAACGACTCCCGCAGTATGCGGACGCAGTTCCGTCTGCTGGGCATAGGGATCCAGTTTGGTGAACACGTCGCCCGCCTGGGTCTTGATTTCATATTTGTAAATATCGCCTGCGCGCATCCCGGGGATGAAGAGTTCCCAGATTCCGGAAGCCCCCAGCATGCGCATGGGATGGCGCCGCCCGTCCCAGCAGTTGAAATCCCCCACCACGGAGACGCGTCCGGCATTGGGCGCCCACACGGCGAAATCCACTCCGGACACCCCGTCGAAACAGCGCACATGCGCTCCCATCACATCGTACACCCTGTGGTGTTCCCCCTGATTGAACAGATACAGATCCATTTCCCCGAGTCCCGGCAGGAAGCGGTAGGGATCCGCAGACACGGAAACCGAGTCCGGATACACCTTTTCCAGTTCATAGGCGAAACATTCTCTTCTCCCCGGAAATGCAAGGGCGAAAAGCCCCTCAGGCAGAATCCGGAGAAGTTCGGACCGCGTCCCGTTTTCCAGCACAAAGACTTTCTCCGCCATGGGATCATACACGCGGAGGATCAGGCCCCCCCCCGTTCCGTCCGGATGCAGCCCGAGAATGGAATGGGGGTCCCCGATGGAGCCCTGAAGCAGAGCATTCAAAGCGGAGCGCTCCGGCAGAAGGGATTTTGTTTTTTTCATCACATCCGTTGTGTTTTTCCGCGTTTCCCTCATTCCGAATCCATCCTGTCTTGTGGGTTGCCGCCGGGAAGGAGAAGGTGAAGAAGAAGGGGGGAGCGCCTGCTCCGGAGCTTTTCGTCTCCCCTTCCCGGATTGTCTGTTTTTTTTAAAGTATAGCAAGGATTTTTGAATTCGCAACAGCGCGTCTCTTGAATTTGCGGCAAAATAAGCTAAAGTTTCCCTCCGCGTATCTGGAAAAAACGCAGACAGGATGTGCATTGTGGAAAAAAAGCCCTCTTTTTCTTCCTCTTCTTCCTCCCGCTCCGGAGGATTCTCCTCTTCTTCCTCCTCTTCCCCCGTCCGTGGAAACGGCTCCGCCTCCTGCAGAGGCAATCGCGGAAATCATAACGGAGGGAAAGGGAAAGCCCATGAAATGCCTGAAGAAAAAGCCAAGACCGGGGACAGCGCTGGAAGGAGAAATCCGTCCGCTTCTCTCCGTTCTCCGGATCTGATTGCCCGCCATGGATCACGCGAAGAGCGCGAAGAGAAGGAATTCCGGAAGGGAAGGGGGAAAAAAGGCGCTCTGAACAAGTGCCGCGCGCCGGAATCCGGGCTGGCCTTCTCGGCTGTACTCGTGCGCACCCTGCTGGAAAAGAATTTGGTGAACGCTTCCGCCTTTGACGCTTCCGACCCGGAAGCCCTCGCCGTTCTTCCATATGACGCTGAATTCGCCCTCAAACAGGAAGCGCTCAAGAGATTCTGGAAAGCCGGAAACATCCCGGGTTCTCCAGGGACAATTCTCCCCGCTCCGATGCCGCGCCATTACCGGGCTCTCTCCAAACGCAGCGCATACATCGACCCGCGCTCCGGACGCTTTTCCTTCGTCCGAGGCTACGGCGGCGGACGGAAACATCTGGAGGGCGGACGGAAGACAACAGGCGCATCCCAGCAGCTCCCGCATTCCCTTCTTGAGCCTGAGGCACATGGAAAGATCTATGACAAGCTGGAAACCATCCTGAATCTGCCCCGCTGCCGTGCCACGGCGGAGGCGCTGAATTACTGCATTGTCCGGGGAGCCTGGGGAAAATACGCCGTGATTTTCAATACGTCCGTCGCCGACGGGCAGGTGGTCGGCACGCTCAAACGGATTGCGGAACGACTGAGAGAAGAAGATCCGGGAATCATCGGCTGTTTCATGTATCTGGATGAAACCCGGTCTGAATATTATCTGGAATCGCGGCGTCCGGAAAAGGGAGTTCCGTTCAAAAAACTCTGCGGGACCGCGATGCTGGACATCACAATCCGGAACCGGAAGTTCCTTTATCCGCCCACGGTGTTTTCCCAGATCAATGAAGCCATGCTGCCGCTGATGGTCAATGAGGCGTTCCGCCTCCTGAGACCCGATCCCGACCGACGCTTTCTGGACCTTTACTGCGGATACGGACTCTTCGGTCTGCTCGCTGCCGAACATTCGGCTGAAGTCATCGGCATGGACGCCGAAGGCCCCGCAATCGAGGCCGCTTCGGCCAATGCAGTCTATCATTTTCCCGGGAGGAAAATCAAATTCATTGCCTCCTCCATTACCGGGGAAAGCCTGGAAAGGCATCTGCCGCGCACGGAAAAAAGGGGCGGTGGAGAAATCGCCGTGCTCGACCCGCCACGGAAAGGTACGGCCCCGGGCGTGCTGGAACGCCTTGTGGCACGCCGTCCCTTCCGCGTTCTGCACATCTTCTGCGGGACGGACATGCTCCCGAGAGAGCTGGGAATCTGGAAGGCAAACGGTTATTCCCCCGTCGCAGCCGTACCCCTGGATCTCTTCCCGGGAACCATGAACCTGGAAACGCTCGTCCTGCTCGAACGCAAACGAAGCTGACGGGAAACCTTATCGCACGGAAAACAACAGCAATCAGTCTGCATTCGCCGAAGCCAGTATGGCCCGGTAGGAACGGAAGAGCGCATCCGAATCGTTCCCCGTCGAAAGCCAGTTTACGCCGCGCGACTTCCAGAACGGCAGATCCGATCCGAAAGCCCCCAGCAGAACACCAGCCTCACGGGTTTTGCCGCAGATTTCGTCTATCAGCGCCACCACTTCCGGATCTCGGAGCCGGCCCGCCTTCCCCACCGAAGCAGACAAATCGTAAGGCCCGATGCATATGCTCCCGACGCCCGGAACCGATAAAATCGACTCCAGATTCTTCACCGCCTCATAATGCTCAATCTGCACAATGACAAGCGGTTCCTTTCTGGAAACTTCCAGATACTCCTCCACGGAATCCGCCCCGAAATGGATGGCGCGCCGGAAACCGCATCCCCGCGTTCCCGCTTCCGGATAACGGCACGCGGAAACCGCCGTTGCGGCGTCTTCCGCCGTATTCACCATCGGGACGATGATACCCGCAGGAGCCAGGTCAATCACTTTCTTGATCACTCCGTGTTCGTTCCAGGGCACGCGCACCAGCGGAGCGCAGGAAGTCCCTTTCAGCGCCATGATGTGATGCATGATATCGGGCTGGGACATCACACCGTGTTCCCAGTCGATCCAGCAGAAATCAAACCCGGCGTCCGCGGCCAGTTCCGTCATGCTGGAGTCGTGAAAGGTAATGCAGGTGCCGAATGCGGTTTTCCCGGATTTCATCTTTTCAAGAAAGATTTCCAGATTGTTCAATTTCATCAAATACCTCCTGTTTCATGAATATTGCTGTTGTTATGGATCTTGTTGATCCTGAATATTTTTTATCTCGAATGGATGATATTCCCGGAATTCATCATGGCTCATGGCGGCGCATGGCAGTGCATGGCGGCGCATAACGGAACACGGCGGCTCATGACGGGGGATGGACGCCGGTATCTCTGCCGCCGGGGTCGGATTTATCTCTGTGTCCGGGAAAGAAACGGAAACGTGTCTCCCCCCCTTTCATCATCCATCCCACTGGACCAGATTCCTCGGCTCCTGATATCGGTAAATGGCGGCGGCGGCACGGGAATCCATGGTTTCAACATGACCGTCAAAATAAAGAAAGTTGTTCTGCATGTTGTGACGGCCTTCCATATAGTCTCTGGAAATCCCGCATGTGACGGAGTCAGCCATCTGCGAATCATTGTAGTCGAATCTGCCCGTGCCCGGGATCCAGCGGTTTCCAGTGCCGCCTTTGCGGCCGCCGTAATCCAGGGCGAAGACCGTCTGCGAAGGACGCTTGACCATGGATTCCTTGGTTCCCAGATAAAATGATGCTGAAGGATTGATTCCCCAGACGTCATACTGAACACGATTGGTTGTCACATAATAAAGGAAATAATTCATCATTTCGTCGTTGCGCCCGAGATCGTATTCGGGGCAGGCAAAGATCGTGGGAGTCCCGCTCTTTCCGTTCGGACGGTAAATCGCAAACATATAATAAGTCGGAGGAGAAGCTTTCCACCCCTCGAGCTTTCCGAGCATGGAATGCCATCCCCAGTTGGCTCCGCCCTGATAATATCCTTCCGGCGCATAATATCCGTAATCCTGGAGATACTTGAGATTCAGCAGCCCCACCTGCTTCAGATTCCCGGTGCAGACGATTTTCTTCGCCGTCCCCTTCGCTCGGGCAAGAGCCGGCAGAAGAAGCGAGGCCAGAAGCGCGATCACGGCAATCACCGTGAGCAACTCCACCAGAGTGAACCTGCGCCCGAGAAACGGAAGAACCTGCTCTGCCGACATACTACTCCCCCGTTCGCGAATGGGGAAACGGCTCCGTTCCCGGGAACGGAACCCAGGGGAGGAGAAACATGATCTCTGTTCTTTCCGGGAAAAAGCAGTGTCTGATCTTTTCATATACTCTTCTCCTCCCATTTTTCTGTTTCAACTTGCCGACTGCAAAGAAAGTCTTCCGTGTTTTCAAGACGTTCCACCGCCCCGGCACAGGCCAGATATTTCCGGTACAGCCTTTCGTAAAGCGCTACTCTCTCCGGATCCGGGTGATAAACGTTTTCAACATCCGAACTCATGGCCCGCATCGCACTTTCCAGGGAAGGATGACATCCGGACGCCGCCGCGGCCAGAACGGCCGCTCCCAGAGCACAGGCCTGATCCTCCCGGACAATCTGAATGTCCCGGTTCATGACATCCGCACAGAGCTGCATGACGAACGGAGATTTGCGCGCAATGCCGCCGAGGGCAACGACTTCATGCACCGGCACGCCCTCCTCTTCCAGACGTTCCGCAATTCTTCTTGCCCCGTACACCGTGCTTTCCGCAAGCGCCCGGAAAACCGCCGGTGCTTCCGTCGCGAGCGTGAGTCCGAAGAGAGCCCCCTTCAACTCCGGATTCAGGTCCGGAGTCCGTCTTCCGTTCATCCAGTCGAGAGCGAGGCAGGGGGAAGCGCCCGGCGGAATCCTTTCCGCTTCGGCAGACAGACGTGCAATCGACACATCTCCGCCGCCGTAGGAAAGGAAATTCCGGAACCATGCGTAGATGTCTCCGAACGCACTCTGCCCGGCTTCGAGTGCAGTCATGCCGGGGAGCACGGATCCATCCACCTGCCCGCAGATTCCGCGGACACAGTGATCCAGATGCGGCACCACGACAATGTCACACGTGGATGTCCCCAGCACCTTGAGAAGCTGAAACGCTTTCACTCCCGCTCCGACCGCTCCCGCATGACAGTCAATGACTCCCCCCGCCACCACAGGCGCCTGCTGTTTCAGATGAAAACGCTCCATCCATTTCCCGGAAAGCCTTCCAACTGGAACATCCGCGGTGAACGTTTCCGAATACAGTCTTCCGCGCAGCTCCTTCAGAAGCGGATCCACCCCCGCGAGAAATTCTTCGGAAGGCAGACCGCCCCAGGAGGCGTGCCACATGGCCTTGTGTCCGGCAGCGCATCTGCCGGGGCGAATGACGGGCGTTCCGGCCAGTTCCGCCGCAATCCAGTCGCAATGCTCCCCCCACGAAACCGCGGCTCCACGCACGGAAGGATTCCTTCTGAGCACGTGAAGAATCTTGCTCCAGAACCATTCCGGGGAATAGACCCCCCCGGAATACGCGGTATAGTCGATCCCGCCCCAGGTCTTCGCATAAGATGTGATCTCGGCGGCTTCCCGGACGGAACTGTGATCTTTCCAGAGAAGGAACATCGCGTCGGGATCCTCCGAAAACGCAGGATGAAGCGCCAGGGGGCGTCCCTGCCCGTCAAGAGCGCACGGCGTGGAACCTGTGGTGTCCACGCCGATTCCAGCCACACGATCCGCATCACAGTCCCGGAGAACGTCCAGAACAGCTTCTTCCATGCTCTCCAGATGATCCAGCGGATGCTGCCGAAAACACAAATCCGCGGCATCACAGTAAAGACGGTCCGACCAGCGGGAATAAGACCGTTCCGAAAAGGCTTCCTTCTCCCCGGATTCCGAAACAGCAAGGACGCGCACGCTGTCCGTGCCGAAGTCCAGCCCCAGAAACAGTTTCTTCTGATTTCTCATCGACAGATCATCCACGCATTCCCGCATTTCTGCGATTCGGAAGTTTTTTTCTCCGTGTCCCGGCAGCTCTTTTCCCGCAGCATTTCCCCGTTTCCGGGGAACTGTTCCCTACAGGCTTTCTTTTTCAAGGAGAGAAAGATGGAGCCGGGAAATGATGGAGAGGAAATATGCAGGCAGTCCTCCCGCGTTCCTGTCACATGGCCCCCACGGGGGGGATCCACTTCCGGCATCGCTCTTCTCTTCTCCGCCGTTCACTATAAGCCCCCTCTTCGAGCATGGCAATGTTTTCCTGATTATTTTCCCGCAACAAAAACTTGAAACTTTCTGAAATGTTTCTATATTCCCCCCGGAAAAAGAAAACAGCGCGAAAGGAAAGTTCAGATGTCCAAAGGAATCACCGTGAAGGAAATTGCAAGGAGAGCGGGAGTTTCGCCTGCCACGGTGTCACGCGTTCTCAACGGAGGCCGCGGCGTCGGAAACGGAAAATGCGAAGCGGTGAAAAACGCCGTTCAGGAAATCAGTCCGGAGCTTCTCCCCGGACTCAGGAAGCAGCAGCGCGGCAAAACCATAGGAATGCTTCTCTTCCCGCAGTCCGACAAGGAACCCAGAGTCATTCTCGAAAAACTCACCGGCACTTTGAAAGTGCTCCCGGAAAAATGGAATCTTCTTCTGCTCTCTCCCGAAATCATGCCCCTGGAACTGGAGTCGAAATACCTGAAGGGGGAAATCGCCGGACTGCTCCTCATGGGGCACCGCCTGAAAACAGAAGGGTTTGAAAAAATCCTTTCCGGAATTCCGCATGTCTGGATGAATTCCCATGATCTGGATCAGGGAAAGAGCAATGTCATGATGGGCAACGAATTCGCCGGCAGACTCGCGGCACGCTATCTGATGCGCCGCTCCTGCCGGAACCCGCTCTGGCTGCAAATCGCCCCCAGCATGAATCCGGGATTCCCGTCCAGAACGGACGGGTTCCGGTTTGAATTTTTCGCAGCGGGAAAATCCTGCCGGAGCTGTGTTTTGACTCCACCGAAGGAACTGCGCTTCTGGGAAGAGGCTTCCGACGAACAGCTGGAGCAACTCTTCGCGGGACAGCTCGCAGATCCCTCTTCCACTCTCTCAACGGCGGATGGAATCTTCTCTCCGGAAGAACGCCTGACCGCCATTCTCCACCGTTCCCTCCGGAAATACGGAGGAAGAAAAATCCGGAAAAAATGGCCGGACATCATCTCCTGCAACCACGTCCCCGAATATCTCACCGGGCTTTATCCACGCCCCGCCTCCATCGATCTGGGGCCGAGATCCGTCGCAAGACTCGGAATGGAGGAACTCCTGCGGAGAATCAGCGGTCTGCCGCCGGGAGGAGACCGCATCTCCGTCATCACGACTCCCGAACTGATCCAGGGAGACTGAATAAAACTGAATAAAGAAGAAATATCCCTGATAGGAATGTCCCTGATAGGAATGTCCCCCGGATCAAGGCATGCTGTGGTGTCCTCCCCCCCTCTCTCTCCTCTCCGGGAAGCGAGTCCCGGGAAAACAAAAAGCAGAGCCGGGAAGCAGAAAAACAGAAAATAAGAAAACGAGAAAAGTTCAGGAATTGCTGTCGCTCTTTGAATCCGCCTTTTCCAGCATCGCGCGGGCATGGGCCAGAGCCGCCTCCCCGCCGCCGAGCATGCGGGCGATTTCCTCTACGCGGTCCGCGCCGGAAACCGGAGAAATCGAACTGACCGTCATCCCCCCGGAAGCGCCGGAAGAAGAAGTCTTGCAAACCCGGAAATGAGTGGACGCACAGCAGGCAACCTGCGGGAGATGGGATATGCAGATCACCTGTTTGAATTTCGCCAGAGCTGCCAGTTCGGAACCGACCTTCGCCGCAGTCTCGCCACCGATATTCGCATCAATTTCATCAAAGATGAGCACGGGAATGGAATCGGCTTCGGCAAGGACGGTTTTCATTGCCAGCATGACGCGGGAAATCTCTCCGCTGCTGGCCACCTCGCTCAAAGCCCTGAGGGGAACACCCGGATTCGCGCTGAAAAGTATCCGAATACGGTCGAAACCGCCGGGCCCGGGTTCCGAAGGCTCGAACTGAATGTCGAACGCGGCTTTTTTGAATCCAAGTTTCAAAGTCTCCGAGGAAAGCTGGGCAAGAAGACGGCCGGCGGCTTCTTGCCGCGCGGCGCTCAGTCGCCCGGCGGAATCATGATACGCTGCAACAAGCTCCTTTTCCCGTCTGTAGAAATCGCGCCGGAGAGAGTCGGCATTGTCGAAGGCGTCCACGGTGCGCCGGAGCTCTTCCAGACGGGAAAGCACTTCTTCCAGTGAAGCACCGTAACGCCGTTTCAAACTCTGAAGAGTCCGCATCCGTTCCTCCATGGCCAGAAAAGAAGCTTCATCCAGCTCGACGGAGGCTCCATAGTCGCGCAGCTCGGATGCCAGAGAAGAAATCTGTTCCGCCAGATCCCGGCAGCGTTCCGGAAATACGGAGGCTCCCGCGGGATCCAGACGTTCCAGAGAACTCAGAAGACGCCGCAGATCCAGCAGACGGTCCCTCAGGGAATCCTCCGACTCCTCCAGCGCAGCGGCGGCCGAAGAAAGAATCTCCAGCATCTGCCGGGAATTGGAAGCGAGAAGATGACGAGCCTTGAGTTCTTCGTCCTCTCCCGGTCTCGGCGCGGCCGTCTCTATTTCCGCAACATCCCCGCGCATCGCCTCCACCTCCTCCGCCGAGGGCATCGAAGCGAGAAAAGCCTCCTTTTCCTCCCGGAGCACAGAAAGGCGTTCCCAGGCGCGGGCCGTTTCCGCCAAAAGAGAATCTGCCGAGGCAAAACGGTCCAGCGCATGAAGCTGTTCGGAAGAACGGAGAAGACTCTGATTTTCATTCGCCGCATGAATGTCCACCAGGCGTTCGCCCAGCGCCCGGAGGGTCTGGAGCGGCACCGGAGAGGAATTGATGAAATTCCGGGTCGAGGAAGGCGTGATGACGCGCCGGATCAGTATCATTCCCGGGTCCACCTCATCCACGGCTTCCGATTCACTCAGAAGAGTCTTGAGCTCAGGAGTCATGGATTTTTCCCCGATTGCGAACTCCGCGGCGATCTCACAGCGGGAACAGCCGGAACGGATCGAGGATTTGTCCGCCCTCGCCCCCAGAAGAAGTCCGACAGCTCCCATGATGACGGATTTCCCGGCTCCCGTCTCACCGCTGATGACGTTGAAGGAGGGGCCGAATTCGATTTCCGCCTCGTCCACCAGTGCAAGATTTTTCAGTTTCATCCATTTGAGCATGAGCGGGGGATCCTCTCCCGTTTTCGTTTTTCCAGAAAAAAACTGCCGTTAATATGCCCGCGCTTCTGTAAATTTCAATCTCCGCAAACTGCATCATTCTCATTTCCCGCGTCCCTTTTCCGTTCTCTCCGGATTACGGAATTCCCCAATGCCGCATTTCTTGCGCAAAGGAAAAAGGCGTGGTATGGTATACGGGTTGTTTTTGTGGATGGAATGGAGCGGATATCCGTGAACAACAGGGGAGAAAGAAGCCGACGTCTTCTCTCCGGACTGGAAACAAAGGGAAAAATGCCGTTGTCCGCCGCCGGGAATAAACAACAGGAACGGGAAAACGCCGGACCCCGGAAGAAAAGGAAGAAAAGAAAGAAAAAGAAGAAAACAGCTCCTGAGCAGAATCCGGAATCAAATCAGGAGCTGTGTCCGGAACGAAAGGAGACCCTCGGAATCATGTCTGAACTCGACAGGAATTGCATCGCGGACTTGTATGAAACTCTCGGAGACGGACGGATCCGGTGCGGAGTCTGTCCCAGGAAATGCGTCATCTCCGAAGGGCACTGCGGATTCTGCGGGGTCCGGGAAAACTCAGGCGGCAGTTTCCGGAGTCTTGCATTCGGCTATCCGGTCGCATTGCAGATTGATCCGATCGAAAAAAAGCCCCTTCAGCACTACCGCCCGGGAACCAGGACCTTTTCCGTCGGCACGTTCGGATGCAATCTTGCCTGCCGCTTCTGCCAGAACGATCATCTTTCCCGCGCAATCTATCATCCGAGACTGCACTATCGGCGTTATGAGCCGCGGGAACTGGTCGATCTCACCATCCGTCACGGATGCGACTCGATTTCGTTCACCTACAACGAGCCGACCGTCTGGCTCGAATACGCCATGGCGGCGGCGGAAGAGGCAAAACGCGCCGGACTCGGCACCGTGCTGGTCTCCAACGCCTTCATCGAACTCAAGGCGGCGGAAAAGCTCTATCCGCTCATGGAGGCCGCAAATATCGACGTCAAAGGATTTTCCGAAGAATTCTACCAAAGCATGTGCAAAGGCTCTCTCGAACCCGTCAAACGGGCCTGCGAATTCTACAAAAAACAGATCGGCGGGCACCTGGAGCTGACCAATCTCGTCATCCCCGGGAAAAACAGCTCCCGCGAAATGATCGACTCCTTCCTCGACTGGGTGGAAGACAAGCTCGGCAGGGATACTCCCGTCCATTTCACCGCCTATCATCCCGCATATCTCTATCATGAAAGCCCCCGGACTCCCCTCTCCATGCTGGAGGACATTCAGGCCCATGCAAAGCTGGAACGCGGATTCCCCAACGTTTATCTGGGCAATCTCTGCTGAAACATCCCCCCTTCCTTCCCTCCCTTTCCCAGCCGTCGCAGGAAGCTTGTCCCTTCAATCCTGAGCGCTCCCTCCGGGAGAGGGATCACTCAGGAGGAGGAGGAAGAACGGCACGCAAAGTGACAGAAAAAGAACCGGGGAAGCGCCCGGTGGGGGGGCGAAAGAAGAAAAAAAGAATGCCGCATGACAGGGGAAAAAGGAAAGGAAAGGCAAGGGGTAAGTCAGATCTTTCCTTTTTTCCCGGACTTTGCTTTTTTCGTCTTCGTCTTCCGGCACTGCGGACATTTTCCTCCGCTGCAATGGTTGCAGATGCCGTTCGGCATGTCACCATTTTCAAAATACATGCGGATGTTCCCGAGAGTGGTTTCCGCGATGTTCCGAATGGCCTCGTGCGTGAAGAATGCCTGATGAGAAGTGATGAGAACGTTCGGGAAGGTCATCAGACGGGCCAGGATGTCATCCTGAATGGCGGCGTCGGAGCGGTCTTCAAAGAAGTAATCGGTTTCCTCCTCGTAGACATCGAGTCCCGCGGAGCCGACCTGACCGGTCTTCAGCGCATTGATGAGAGCGGAGGAATCAATGAGTTTGCCCCTGCTGGTATTGATCAGCATGACGCCGTGCTTCATCATGGCGAGGGAAGAGGCGTTGATCATATGCAGATTGTCGGGAGTCAGCGGGCAATGCAGGGAAATGACGTCGCTCTCCCTGTACAGGGTTTCCAGATTGACATATTCCATGTGCAGAGTTTTCGCGGCCTCCGCGTTCGGATAGACGTCATACGCGAGGATGCGGACTCCGAAGCCCTGGAGCACGCCTGCAAAGGCCCGTCCGATCTTCCCCGTCCCGATGATGCCGACCGTCTTCCCATGGAGGTCAAACCCCAGGAATCCGTTGATGGAAAAATTGTTTTCCCTGACCCGGCAGAAGGCCCGGTGCAACGAGCGGTTCAAGCAGAGCAGAAGCCCCAGTGAATACTCCGCCACGGCGTAGGGAGAATATTCAGGAACGCGCACCACGTCTATCCGTCCGGACGCCGCCGGAAGATCCACGTTGTTGTACCCCGCACAGCGCATCGCAATCAGGCGGATCCCGCGTTTGACCAGTCCTTCAATCGTTTCCGCCCCCAGATTGTCGTTCACGAATGCGCAGACGGCATCGGCGCCGTCCGCAACGGAAACTGTGTCCGGGCCCAGTTTCGCCTCGTGATACGAAATCTCGAAGCCGAAATCAGTGTTCAGGCTCTCAAAGGACTTCCGGTCATAAGGCTTGGTGTCGAAAAAAGCAATTTTCAGAACCTTTGTTTTCCTGGTCTTCGCCGACGTTTCCGACTGAGAATTGGATTTGTTTTTCATGGACGGGGTTCCCCCTTTCATTTTTTCCCGGGTTCGGGTGTTTTCTTTTGGACAAGAGGGGGAGCAGGGAAAAAATGTTCCTGCCCCTCCGGAAGAAGAGCCGGGAGAGAAGATAGCCCGGAGAAAAAGAAAATACAAGTTCCCCCAACGGAAAAATCACCGTCCTCCGGAAGAAAAGGGGGACGGGCCTTCCGGAAGATCGGAAAGGGAAATCACAAACTCACCAGGCATCACTTCTCCATTCAGGGAAGATCGGCCGTAGTCACGCTGGAAATCCATTGCCAGCGCCGTCGCCTCATCATCGGCGACATTGGAAAAGGAAATCCGGTACATCATCTCCTCTCCACCATTCTCATTGACTTCCCCCCCCGCCCTTTCCAGAGGCCGAAGCGGAATGCGGACGACGTCCTCATAAGGCGCCGGCGCCTTCGGCACCAGCGTCACCCGGTGCGACATCCCATTCACGGTCACGGTAAACTCGTTGTATCTGTAGGAAAAGAAATGGATTTCCAGAAAAAGCGGCTTCCCGGCGTCCGAAAAGGCGGCAGAGGCCTCTTCATGAAAATTTTTTGTCAGAAGAAGACCGCTTCGCACGGGAAGCATCCGCCATCCTCCCAGCATCAGGGGTCCGTTGTCATACACACGCCGTCCGCCGGAAAACTCCGCCCTCACTCCGTACGGACGGGCAGCGCGCATGACGGAGGGTTCCAGAAACACCCGGTAATAATCATACGCCAGAAGCGTCAGGAAGATCCCCCCGAGCAAAGCCCCCGTATTGAAAAGCAGTATCCGCCGGATACGCCGTTTCCGCAGATCCGAGAGCAAACAGGCCACCCACAGCGACGCCGCAATACAGAGAAGTCCCAGACACGGGACCCGGAAACGCGCCAGAATATAAAACACCGCCGCCGCTCCCGCATACAGCACAATGAACAGCGTCAGCAGCAAAATCCCCTTCTTCATTGGAAGACGCGACAGCAGAAGCAGAAACGATGCGAGAGCAAGAATCACAATCAGCCACGTCGGAATGAACGCCGCGTCAAACCAGTCGCTTTTTGAGGCGTTCACCCCGAGCACCAGATTGTTCGGAATCTCCAGAGAATCCCAGAACAGCAGAAATTTCCGGAAGTACAGTTCCAGAAACGCCAGAGGCTCTGAAAAAGCCCAGTCCGCAATCCTGCGGACAATCGCCGTTTCCGACTGATACGCCATCCAGTCCTTGTAAAGATCGGTATAGACCAGGTATCCCGGAGGAGCCTCCGGATTGTTCCCGAGCCCCAGCACGGTCGGTCCCGCGGTGCTGGGCCCGGAGAACCTCCCCAGCGCCAGACTGTTCCAGAGAATGAACGGAAGCTGCACTAGAACCGAGGCAAGCAGAGTCAGTCCCCCGTAAAGCCACCCCCGCAGACGGAAGCTGCCCCCGTACAACGCCGCAAGAAACATCAGCGGAGCAAAACACCATGAACTCCCCCTGGAAAGAATGGAAGCCCCCAGCACCATCCCCGCCGCAATCCAGAAAAACAGACTATGGCAGACGATTCCTTTCCCTTCTTCTGCTCCGGAAGAGCGCATTTTCCGCATTTCGCGCATTCCCCGCAGCGTCAGATAAAAAAGAAGCGTGATCCAGAAACACTGCTGGATTTCAATCAGCGCATACGGCACATAAAATACCAGCATGGTGGAAAACGCCGCAAGAAACGCCGCAGTCAGGCCGGCACGGCGGCCTTTCAGCAGCGCGGCGGAAAGACCGGCAAACCAGATGACTCCTCCCGCACAGAGCGTCTGCCCCAGGGCGGCAGCCCATGGAAGACTCGGGACAAAGATGGCAAAAAAAGGCAGAAACACCGCAGAATAAAACGGCTGGTAGAAGAATGTCTCAGGCAGATTCCCAGAGAGAATTTCCTTCGCGAGTTTGAAATACGTCGCCATATCCGTTTCCAGCGGAGGTGATGACGCAAAAGGATCCGAAGCAATCACTTCCATCGAAAACAGCAGACGCAGGCCCATCCCCGCCAAAGTCAGGCCCCCGAGAAGCAGCGGAAAGGAAAAAAGGATACGGGAAAGGGAAAAACCGTAACTCCGCTCCTCCCCCGGACAGCGGACAGGATGCTTGCATTTCCCAGATCTTGTATTCCTGCTCACTTTTTCGTCCTGCACTTTCTCCACAATGGGCTCCGGGATCGGTTGAAGTGGAAGTGGAAAGAAAAGGCAGGTGTCTTCTTCGCCCCCCCTTCTCTTTTTCCGTTTTTGTGTTCCGTTCCCGTTTTGTAAATTCTGTTCCGTTTTTTCTGTTCAGGGGCCTGTTTTTTTCCCGTCTCCGCCCCCCTTTTTCCCGCGGCTTCCGGGAAGACGGGAGGGTGTGAAAGGCTTATGAAAAACATGAATCACACCCGCGCCCCGAATCCCGAATTGGAATCGCGTCAGACAGGGACTCTTCATGACATATCACGGAAAACCCGCCTCTGTATTATATCACAAAAAAAGCGCTTTGAAAAACAAATCTCTGGAAAAAAAACGGAAAACAAAGTATATTACGCGCCGGATTCATTTCACGCAACGCATCTTCTGGAAAGATTCATACATGACAGAAATCAGCAGAATACGGAATTTTTCAATCATAGCCCATATCGACCACGGGAAATCCACGCTTGCCGACCGTCTTCTGGAAGCCACCCACACCATTGAGCCGAGAGATCTCGTTCATGCCCAGCTGCTTGACGCCATGGATCTGGAACAGGAACGGGGCATCACCATCAAATCCCACCCCGTCCGCATGCTCTACTGCGCCCCGGACGGACTAGAATATGAACTGAACCTGATCGACACCCCGGGGCATGTGGATTTCGCCTATGAAGTCAGCCGCTCCCTCTCCGCCTGCGAAGGCGCTCTGCTCGTAATCGACGCCACCCAGGGAGTGCAGGCCCAGACCGTGGCCAATGTGAATCTGGCTTTCCGGCATAATCTGAAAATCATTCCGGTCATCAACAAGATTGATCTGCCCGCCGCCGACCCGGAAACCTGTTACGAGCAGATGGAGGAAATCCTGGCCATCCCGCGGGAAGACGCCATCGCCGTCTCGGCAAAGGAAGGGATCGGCATTCCAAAAGTGCTGGAGGAAATCGTCAAACGCATTCCGCCTCCGAAAGACCGGAGCGCGGACGGAACGGCGGCACTGGTCTTCGATTCGATTTATGACGCCTACCGGGGAGTCGTCATCTATGTGCGCATGTTCGGGGGGACTCTGAAACGCGGGGACCGCCTCCGTCTGTTCAGCACAGGACTGGAAAGCGAAATCAAGGAAACTGGCGTGTTCACACCGGAAATGAAGGCCGTCCCGGGCCTCACGTCGGGTTCCGTGGGGTATCTGATCCCCAACATCAAGAGCCCTTCGGACGCAAGAATGGGAGACACCGTGACCGATGCGAAAAATCCCTGTTCCGATCCGCTCCCCGGATTTCAGGAAATCAAGCCGATGGTCTTCAGCGGCATCTATCCGATCGACACGGCCGACTACGAACAGCTCAAATTCAGCATGGCCAAACTCCAGCTGAACGACGCCGCCTTTGTATATCAGGCCGAAACCTCCGCGGCACTCGGATTCGGATTCCGCTGCGGATTCCTGGGGCTGCTCCACATGGAAATCATTCAGGAACGTCTCCGCAGAGAGTACAACATGGACATCATCGCCACGTATCCGAGCGTGATCTACCACGTGTACATGAAGGGAGGCGGAATGATCCGGGTGGACAATCCGGTATTTCTTCCGGATCCCTCCGAAATCGAACGGATTGAGGAACCGGTCATTCACGCCCACATCATGTCGCCCAACCAGTATATCGGGGACATCATGAATCTGGTCATGAGCAAGAGGGGTATCTGCACCAATACGGAAAGCGTGGACGGGAAACACGTCATGATCACCGCCCGTCTGCCCATGCATGAGATTCTCATCGACTTTCACGACAAACTCAAATCCATCACGCGCGGCTATGGAAGCATGGACTACGAACCCGCCGGATATCAGGCGGACAAGCTTGTGAAACTGGATATCCTCGTGAACGGGGAACCCGTCGACGCCTTTTCCACAATCGTTCACACGGATCACGCCTACAGCCGCGGGAAAGCTCTTGTGGAACGTCTGGCGGAGGTCATTCCCCAGCAGATGTTCCAGATTGCCATTCAGGCCGCCGTCGGAGGGAAAATCATCGCGCGCGACACGGTGAAGGCACTCCGGAAAAACGTCATTGCCAAGTGTTACGGAGGCGATATCACGCGCAAGAGAAAACTGCTCGAAAAGCAGAAGGAAGGGAAAAAGCGAATGAAACAGATCGGACGCGTGAACATTCCTCAGGAAGCGTTTGTCGAAATTCTCAAATCCGGCAAGGAATAACCGGAGGAATAACCGGATAGATATACAGAAACCGCGCCGCCGCTCGGAAACGAACAGAACAGACGGATGCACAAGAGATACGGACCAGCATGATGAACGCCGCGGAACAATGCAGACTTTTCTTCAGAAACCGGAAACTCAGAAGAAGATACAAGGATCTTCTCCTTCTCGTGCGCCACACCCTGAAGGCGGATGACGATATCCTTTCCGACGCCAGACGCGAAAAACTCCGGGATCTCGACACCCGTCTCTCCGCAATGGGCGGCAAAAACCACCCCGCCCCCCCGGAGGAAGGGGAACTCGGGAGGATGGAAGCGGAATTTGATTCCCTCCTCCCGAGGAAAAGCTTTTTCTTCACCATGCGCGGATATCTGGATGTCCTGGCCGTGGCCGCGTCGGTGGCATTCGGGATCCGCGCGCTTTATCTGCAGCCGTTCCAGATTCCGACCAGCAGCATGCAGCCGACCCTGTTCGGAATCCATTACATCGACCGCAAGGAATCGGAACCGTACACATCTGCGCTGACCCGTTTTTTCAGGCCGCTGGGAGCCTCCGCGGCGAAAGTGGAAGTCAGGGAGGACGGATTCTTCCATTCGGGATTCCGGACCCGGAGCATTCCCGCAGGGGAAGTGATCGCAAATTTTCTCCGGGACGGGAGCCTGTATCTGACGGGATCCGTGTTTCAGATCGGCGGAACCGTTTACGCGGTTCCGGGAATTCTCGGAAATCACATTCTGCCGTATCTGGATCCGGACGCATTGCTCAGGGAATATCGCGCAGGGGAGAATTTCTGTGACGGGTACGTGTCTTCGGGCGACCATCTGTTCGTGGACCGGGTATCCCTGCACTTCCGTCCGCTGCGCCGGGGCGATGTGATCGTCTTCAACACGGAAAACATTTCCTCTCCGACTCAGCCGATCGGGGGATACTACTACATCAAACGTCTTGCGGGACTCCCCGGAGACACGCTGAAAATCACAGACGGAGTCCTGATGATCCGTCCCCGCGGCGAAAAAGATTTCCGAGCAGCGACAGATTTCTCAGACGCCTTCCGGAAAGTCTATTCCGGCCAGGGCGGATACGCCGGACACGGCGCTTCCGGGCTGCTGGCACCGAGCCGGGAAATCACAGTCCCGGACGACTCTCTCTTCGCCCTCGGAGACAACACCAGACACAGTCTCGACGGGCGCAACTGGGGGTTCATTCCCCGCCACAACATGATCGGACTGGCTCTGAACGTCTTTTGGCCGGTCTCCCGCCGCTGGGGTTTTGTCGATACGAAAGGCCCTCTGCCCGTGGATACGGTGATTCCGGAAAGCCCCTATCTGCAGAATCCCGCTATGCGCCTTCAGTAGCGGAAGGCGTCTTCTCCTTCCGGATTCCCGTTTTTCCCTTCCCCCATCCTTCCCTGCATCATGGTGCGGAAGAGGAGGAATTCTCCCTTTTCTCCCCCCCGACACAGGAAGAGAGCGCGGGAAACAGCAGAAAGGATCCAAGGATAAAAAACGGGGAAACGGGGAAAAATCCCTTTTTTCCTCGGAAAAGATCTTGTTTCCGGTAACGCCAGATGTATCTTTATATGTTTCATGGATTTTTCCATCCAGGCATCAACAAACGTAAAACCATGTTTTTTTAAGGATGAAGAAATGGCAAGGAAAACAGTCAAATCCAATGATGAATTGAGAATCGGCGTGATCGGGGCGGGGGGCCGCGGGAGGCTGGCACAGTCGGCACACAAACCGGGCAACGGATCGCGGGTGGTCGCACTCTGCGATGTGCGCAGCGAAGTGTTCAAGGACTGGCAGGAATTCGTCGGGGCAAAAGAAAAACTCTTCCTGACGGACGACTACAGGAAACTCCTGGAACGCAAGGATGTCGACGCAGTCTTTGTCACTGCTCCCGACTACCTGCATGAGGAATTCGCCCTGGCGGCGCTGGAAGCGGGCAAGGCGGTCTATCTCGAAAAGCCCATGACCATCACCATCGAAGGGTGCGACAAGGTTCTTGAAACAGCAAAGAAAACAGGCTCCAGACTTTTCGTCGGCCACAACATGCGCCATATGGACTTCATCATCAAGATGAAGGAACTCATTGAAGCCGGAACCATCGGGAATCTTCAGACGGTCTGGTGCCGCCATTTCATCAATTACGGCGGAGACGCCTACTTCAAGGACTGGCATTCCGAACAGAAATACACCACAGGACTCCTGCTGCAGAAAGGCGCCCATGACATCGACGTCATCCACTGGCTTTCCGGCGGTTTCACGAAACGGGTGGTGGGCATGGGCAGACTTTCCGTCTACAACCGCTGCAAAAACCGCCGCAAGGCATCCGAACGCGGGAACGCATCCTGGAGCCAGTACAACTGGCCGCCCCTCTCGCAGAAGGGCATCTCCCCGGTCATCGATGTCGAAGACGAAAGCACCCTCATGATGCAGCTCGACAACGGCGTCCTCGCCAACTACATGCAGTGCCATTACGCTCCCGACGCATGCAGAAACTACACCTTCATCGGCGACGCCGGAAGAATTGAAAACATCGACGAACGAAGAATCGCCATCTACACCACCCGCTGCGGATTCGGTGATCCGGACACCATCATCCGGATGCCTCCCACCGTCGGTGGTCATGGCGGTGCGGATCCCGATATCGTCGCGTCCTTCGTCACGTTTGCCAAGGGCGAAGGAAGCATCCCGAGCAATTCACCCATCGCGGCAAGAAATTCGGTCGCAGCCGGAGTCCTCGGGTCCTACTCCATCCGGAACGGCAATGTCCCCATGGACGTGCCCCCGCCGGATCCCGATCTCGTCAAATACTTCAACAACGGACAGAAAAAAGCCTCCGTCAGAAAACGAAGACAACGAAAATAAAACTGTATTATACCACATACAGTTCTGTGATCCATTTCGTACTGCCAATTCCTCGTGGCCTGAACTTTTTCGTTCCTGTACTGCGAAAGGCAGGTCTCCCGACTGATCGCTCTGACACTTTGGCTCCCTTCCCGGTTTCCCAGTGGCATATTGGGGTCG
>CAJMAW010000042.1 GCA_905211485.1 uncultured Lentisphaeria bacterium
CATTCTTTTTCCTGTTACAAACTCAATTCCCCCTCAAATAAATAGAGGCGCCCTTATTTTAAAAAAGCTGTAAAAATACAAGGAGGCAATGACAAGCCATATTTTAGCACAATCTGAAAGCTTGAAGAAAAGCAGCGAATAATAGCCGATGAGAACCACTGGAAGAAACAGAAAAAGAAAATAATATGAACAGAAAAGCATTAGAAAAACCTTCCGTATTCCGGAGAAATCAAACTTTTGTAGACTTTTTTAGATGAAAAATGAAAATGATCATTTCCAGACAGGTTGGTTAGAGCAATCTTTTCCCCATGATATGACAAAATGGAAAGTGGTTTTAACAAGACAACGCTCATCCCGATCACAGCAGGATACAATGGATATACAATGTATTCAATACTATAATCTTTTAACTGTTTTTTTCAAGATGTGATGCTGACTTTTCACTTCCATTGATGTCTCTCCTTCAAACAGGGGGACAGCGTTGTAATTTGGGGAAGACAGCCGCAGGCTTACCTGATATATATCCTATATCATATTCCGGAAAAGGCGTTGAAAGCGCCCGGGCACGAATTGGAATCTAGGACCCCCCCGTCCCTCTGTGAGATTTGCTTTCTGAAAATGGCAGTGTGTCTTCCCCGTGTTATGTGATATTTTTCCATGGGTGATCAGAGATATCACAAACTCAGTTTCTGCCGCTGAACCAACTTTCAAGATGAGAACGACGAAGAGTTTTCAATTGTCCTCTGATCTGGAATTCAAAAAAAGGGCCGCCTGTACGGCGGCCTGAGGAAGAGTTCCTCTGACGAATTTTGATATGGAGTCTCCCGACAGTCTAGTCTGTCGGGAGACTGCTTGTCTTTTACTTTTCTGAGGGAGGGGATTTATTTCATAAGGCTGTCCCGAAGCCACTTGCTGCGTCTGTCGGCAACCTCATACTGGATTTCCGCCCAGAGTGGAACGTATTTTGCATAAATCTCTTCGATCTGCGAATCCGGAGCGGGAGCAAGAAGCTGTTCTCCCGCCTTGTCCAGTTCTTCCAGAAGCGGGGCAAGTTCCGCTTTGTAAAATTCGGGATCGCCGAGGAGGGGGTCGTTCCAGGTCTGAATAAAGGCGCCTTCGTTCCTCCTGACGGCATTGTAACGGTTGAACGCCGCAATGGCAAGATTGCGCTTGAGGTCGGTCAACTGCTTCGGAGTGAACTCAAAACGGAGTTTCAGCGCTCGTTCAAGTTCATGAACAAGACCGGAAATGGTTCTGTTCGCTTTCCAGGCCTGAACGCCGAAACACCAGATATTTCCGTCGACCGGGAGACGGTCATAGACAGAAAGCCAAGGAATGAAGGTGTGTGCGACATATCCGTCATTTGTAAGAGTCGTGTCGCACTTGAGCATTTCATAGGTGTTCCGGTAGTTCCGGGACGGAGTCGCCCAGTTGACCTGATGGGGATCCGCATTCGCAGGAATGCGTTCCAGATACCAGGAATGGTAGGCCTTGTCCTGTCCGGGACGGAGAAGCATTTCAAGGCTTTCCGCAAAGTCCTTGCCCAGTTTCACATCCTGGATGTTCGGGACTTGCCCCTGGATGAAAATATGGAATCCCTCTTCATCGAAGATCATGTGAATGCCAGTCATTCTGGCGGGATCGAGCGGAATTTCGGGCGCGTCTTTCAGATGGAATTTGACATCCGTCTTATGGTCGAGATTGTAACCGTTCCCATAAGGAATGAATCTCGTTTCCATCAGTTCCCATTTCCCGTAGAAGGGCGACTTCGCCCAGGCTTCGGCGGTCATGGGAGCGTTCTTCATATACTTTACGGAATAGGTGAGATCGGTGCGGGGAGCTTTGAACATCGTGGAATTGATGTAGTCCGTGACGGCGCGCGCCTCATCGAAACGTTTGCCCTGGAAATAACGCTGGCTGATTTTCCGGAGCAAGAAGAGTTTCTTTTCGGAGGAATACTTCTGGTCCGCGAATTTCGCATCGAATTCCTTGCAGTCTCCGCCCTGGAGAAAATACAGGAGCGCGGTGTAGAATTCGCGCTGATCCTGATTGAGACGTTTGTCTTCGAGGATGCTAGAGCAACAGGCCTCCGCGGCTTTGAAGTCTTTTTTGCGGAGAGCGTTGTTGATGGCGAAATCGAGGATGTTTCTGTCTCCGGGGGCGATTTTGAGCAGGGAGTCAAGCTGTTCCTGGGCATAGGCGTAATCGCCGAAATCGTATGCCATGCGGAAGATGTCCGTCAGGATCTGCCTGTTGGGTTTGCCGGGCTGAAGGGTTTGCTGGGTTTTCAGGAGTTCCTGGGAAAGTTTTTTCCATTTCGGATAGGCATCCGGAGTATGGAAGCCGTAGTTGAATCCCAAACCGTCTCTGTAGAGGTAGAGCCGATGGTGCATGACGCGAATTTTCTGTTCCGGAGTCAGGTCCTTCTGTGCCAGGAGTCCGGTCATGAGTCCGTCTGCAAGGTCCATGGAGCCTTTTCTCTTGAGTTCTTCCGCCACGGCGCAGAGGGCGTTGATTTTGTCGTTGGAAAGCGGCATGGCCTGCAGAAGGGCGAGCTGCTTGTCGAAAAAGGCGCGGTCGTCGTTTTTGACTGCGGTATTGAGGAGATTCTTGTAAATTCCCGCCATGGCCGTCTGGTCCAGAAGGTTTCTGTTGGACTCAAAGAGCCGGATTCCTTCTTCCAGATTGATTTCAATCATCTTCTGGATCATGCCGACCAGTTCGCGCTTTTTCTGGGTTTCGACCTGCTGGAGCAGTTTTTCAGCTGCAGCTTTGTCCGGGGCTTTCCCGGAGGCGGGGGCAGGAGGGGCGGGAGCCTTGTAATTTCTGATTTCGTCAAAATACTTCTGGAAACGCTTGAGATCGGAATCCACCGCCGCGGCTGCGAGTCCGATGGAACTCATGGAGGAAAGATTCTGACTGTAATTGAAACGGTCTTTGTATTCCTGATAGAGAGCTTCGGATTTGTCCAGCATCTTGTGATAGTTCATGGAGCGGATGAGCTGCCATGCTTTACCGACTTTTGCAGATGGATTCTGAAGAGGCGCCTGATCGAAGAGAGCCTTCATTTCCTTGTATTCATCGCCGGAAGTTCCGAGGAGGAATTTTTCCAGCAGGGTCAGGCGGTCGCTGTCGCTGAGGCGTGCTTCATTTTCCTTGTAGATTTTCTGATACAGGGGAAGGGCGTCTTTCCACTTGTATCGTCTCCAGAGATCGTCTGCGTCTTTGACCAGTGCGTTGAACTGATCTCTTGTGAGAACGGAAACGGCTTCGGTTTTATTCGGAGCGTTGTTCCCCGCGGCGGCCGCGGCGTTCTGCGCATGGAGAGCCATGGGCGTGAATGCGCAGGAGGCCGCCAGCAGAACGAAGGCGGGCAGAATGGTGGAGGCGGAAGAGGATATGGAATGGAGTGTCATTATTTGTCTCCCTTCAGAGCGTTGCTGAGTTGGAGGATGTAGCGGATGCATTCGAGACGGTATGCGTCGAGGTCGGCATGGCCGGCATCCCAGTACGTGAGGAAGCTGAGGACGCGGCGGCCGAGAAGCTGGACTTCTCCGTTGCTGCTGCGGGAGGCCTTGAGTGCGAGATCCTTGACGAGAGTGCTGTAGCGGATGTCGTCAAGACCTTCGCGGATGCCTTCCCAGGCGAGGGTGTCGAGGACGCCGTCGCGGGTGCCGTAGACGGTCACGAGATTGCGGAGGTTGTTTTCATAAGGTGTGGCCATGTCGTTCCAGTTGTTGCGCCACCAGCAGTAGTTGCTGGAGACGTCGTAATTGCCCTTGTAGGCCATCATGCCGTGAATGCGGCGGAAATAGTTCGGGTTTTCGGGACCGGTGTGGGGATTGGCATACCATCCGGTCAGGGCGTCCGGATTGGAGGCGTGGAAGAGGTCCACTTCCTTGATCCGCTGTTCGGTCGGGACGCCGGGGATGATCAGAAAATCCAGGGCGAAGAGCAGTTCGCGCCAGGCATAACTCGTGACCATGACCTTGCCGCCCGCCTTGTGGGCGATTTCCCAGGCGTTGCGTTCCAGACGGATTGTGGCGGGGCCGCCCTCGTCGACTCCGTAACTGTAGAAATCAGTGTGTCCGAGTTCCTTCTTTGTGAGTTCCGCGGTTTTTGCGATGGTGTCCTGCAGCACGGCGAGAGTTCTCTTGTCGGCTTCCGTGGGCGGATTCTGCGTCCGGACCCCGACGCCGGCGGAACCGGAAAAGATCGGCCTGGTGTTCAGATCGTATTTGTTCGCCAGTTCAATATCTTTTCTAAATTCATCCGGGTCAAATACGTTGATTTTCGGGAATCCCATCGGGTTGAGCGCGTTATGTGCCGCCAGATTCTGAAGGATTGCAGGATTGCGCGTGCCGGTGCCGTAAAAACAGAGATAAAAGCCCTTGTCCTGATTGTAGTTTGTCTTCGGCTGGGGCAGGGCGAAGGGCAGGACGCGGAGGCGGAGCGGGACGGAGGCGATTTTCCGTCCGTCGGCAATCATTTCGATTTCGCCGCTGTAAAGCCCTTCCGCGACATTTTCAGGGACATGGACTGTGACGAAAAACTGTTTGAACTCGTCCTTGTTCAGGACTGCCGGCTGAAGGGTTTTGGCATCGGCGATCAGGCCCTGCTGCGCCTGATTGTCAAAGGAGTAGTTGACCGTGGAGAAATCGGCGCTCATCCACTGCCAGGACTGAGAGCCGTCCTCGTTGCTGTAGCGGACGTAATTGTCTTTGGTGGAGGGATCGACACGGACGAGATTCTCGTCATTGACAAGCAGTTCCGGGCAGAGTCTGCGTCCCAGCGCATCTGCAAAATACCCGTACCAGGCGGCGCCGCTCTGATACCAGATCTTGATCAGTTTCAGATCCACTGCCGAGGCGGGAATCGTCTGCCCTTTTGCATTTTTCAGGTCGCTTGCCTTGAGCAGGAAGCGGTCCACGTTTTCGCGGGGGTAGAAGAGGAGGGAGGCGGGTTCGTATTCTCCTTTGGCTGCGATCAGGTTCAGAGTGCCGGCGGCAATGCCGTCATCCGGGTAGCAGTCTGGCATGCGGGGGATGTCGCTCATCGGGGGGACCACGTAGTAGAGGGCTTTGGCGTTTTTCCATTCTCCCGGCAGTGTTTCCAGATCCTTGGCGACTTTCCGTGCATTTTCACGAACCCGTTCCGCATCCAGCGGATACGTCTGCCTGAATTCATCCTGTACTCCCGCGGAGAGCGTGGCGGCTCCTCCAAGTACGAATGCGGACAGAAGCAGTGTGATTCTGTTCATCAGTTTTTTTCCTTCCAGTTGTGTTTGTCCATGCGTCACAGTGTCCGATGCTTCCGCATGGGGACACTTTCCGCGTATTCATATCATACTATATACTGAATCGTTTCAAAATCTTACTTGCCTTCTCATTTTTTCAATCAAATGATTCAGGCATGATGCGTGTTTTCCGGGGAAAAGGACGTCGTGTCTGCTTCCTTCAGTTCGGCCAGACGGGGAATGGAACTCTGCGCCCCTTTGCGAGAGACTGCGGCTGCCGAAGCCCTGGCCGCGCGGGAAAGAGAATCCCGGAGCGGCATTCCCTGAAAAAGTCCGGCTATGAAATATCCTGTGAAAGTGTCACCTGCCGCGGTTGTATCGACTGCACGGGTTTTTACGGCTCTGATGCGGAGAATTTCTCCGGAAGAAGCAGTTGAGAACCTGCCTCCTCCGGAATAAAGCGCTCCCGCCTCGCCCAGAGTGAGAAGAACGGAGACGGAGGGGAACTGATTCCGTATTTTTTCCAGCAGATACTCCGGAGGAGGGGAATCTCCGGGCGTATTCGTATTTTCCCCCACAAGTCCGCAGGCTTCCGTCTGATTGACGATGAAGGTGTCTGCCAGCTCCAGCGGACAGGAGAGAATGTCCCCGTTCATCGGAGCGGGATTGAGGAATATCCTGGCTCCTTTCCTGTGTGCGAGCATCATAATTCTGTCCATGAGATTGATTTCATTCTGGAGAACGAGATAATCCCCTTCTTCGAGGAAGTCCATGACCTGATCCACCATATCAACAGTGATGGCTCGGTTGGCTCCGCCGAAGAGGATGATATTGTTTTCTCCGGAATCCGTCACCTGAATGACGGCATGTCCTGTCGGAATCTGTTCGGAGACGAAGAGGAAACGGCAATCAACTCCTTCTTTCTCAAGTTTTTCCTTCAGCTGGACTCCGTCTTTCCCGATGCATCCGGCGTGACAGAGGTTTTTGACTCCAGCCCGGGCGAGGGCGACAGACTGATTGGCGCCTTTGCCTCCGTGAAAACGCTGGAGCGATTCCGCCGTCAGTGTTTCGCCCGGACGGACAAAGTGTTTCACTCTGTATACATGATCTAGATTCAGCGAGCCGAAATTGACAATTTTCATTCTGTTATTTTATTCTTGAATATCATCCGTTCCTGGGGGAGGGCAGAGGGACCGATCTGCATTTTCCCCTGCTGCTGGGAACGGTGTTTGTTCTTATCTTGGAATGGAACTTATTTCCTTCCGGGGCATTTTTCAAGATGTCCGAGGCGTTTTTTTTTCTTCGGAAGGACTTCTTTTGAATCTTTCTCTGGGGGAGTCCCTTTATTTTTTCCCGGGAAACGGGAAAGAGGATAATGAGACAGCGGGGAAGATTTGTTTTATTCTGGGAAAACACACAGCAGGGAAAAGCAGGGGAAAATCTATTGATCAGGGGAGGGGAGAAATTGGAGGTGTGGGTGGGAATCGAACCCACACAATACGGTTTTGCAGACCGTCCCCTTAGCCATTCGAGTACCACACCATGAAAGGTCCGGTTTGACCGGATAACTGCTCTAATATAGCCATAGAAGTGTGGAAAGCAAATCAAAACGTTGAAAAAAACAGTTTTTCTTTCCCATGGAGGAAGGCTTGTAAAAAAATACGGAAAAATGCGGAGTGCATTTTTCTCGAGGTCAAGGTCCATGACCTTGTCGCACTCCAGCGGCGAGACGCTGGCCGTGCGGAGCACGAAATCTAAAAAAGTAAAAAAGCATGAGGGTTCCTCGCCCTCATACTCCTCGGCAGGGTTGCATCCCCTGCACCCGGCAGGTATCCGCCTGCCGTTTTTTTTGTCGCGGATGCTGAAAGCAGAGATTTTCTGTTTGTCAAAAACTTTTCCCCAGGATACATTACTCCATTCAAAACCGAAAGTCCCGAAATCCGGAAACGAAAAACAAGAATCAAGGAGTAGTCAGATGAACTGCGCATCCTGGGAAAAGGAAAAGAACTGCTACCGGAGAGAATGGAAACTCAATATGCCTCCGGGTTCCAATTTCATGTACAGAGAAGCCAATAATATGAGTATGATGCTCGAACCGTGCGCGATTTTCGATCCTCATATGTCGGAAGGGGATTTTTCCAGCCAGGATGTCATCGTCGTGGGAAGCCCGAAGGAAAAGAAATACCTTCTCGCAGGCGCAGTGACGGCATTCCGCTCCCTCACCTATTTTTCCCTCATCAAAAGAGCCGGACTTCAACACTCCATTCTCATGCGTCAGCCCGATATCATGGAGGGTGAAACCCCGGAGGAAGTCATCGTTCTGGAAGGACCCGACTGGCGGGAACTGCTCATTCAATATGCAGAAACCGTAAAACGGAAAATGAACGTTCCTGATTTCGACACATCAAAAAATCTGACGGGGTACTGCTCCTGGTATTATTATTACGCGGATGTGACGGAAAAGAATTTTATCGACAACGTGGACGCCCTGAAAGCAAAACGCTCCTCCCCCTTTTCCGCCGGAATCGCCCAGATTGACGACGGTTATCAGACCTTCCAGGGCGATTGGCTCGATCAGGACCCCTCCTGGCCCACCCCGCTCAGCGAAATTGCAGGAAAAGCGATTGCCGGGGGGATGCGTGCGGGCATCTGGCTTATGCCGTTCCAGGCTTCCACGGCAAGCCGCGTCTTCCGGGAACACCGGGACTGGTTTGTCAAAGACGAAAACGGAGAACCCAAGGTGAGCCTCGGCTGGTCACCCGCTCCGGATCATCTGTGGGCCTGTCTCGATACGACTCAGCCCGCCGTCCGGGAACACCTTGCCGGAATCTTCAAGACCCTCCGTTCCTGGGGATATTCCTATTTCAAGCTAGACGGTCTCAGTTTCGGACTGATGGAAGGAAAACGCAGCGATCCGTCCGCCACCGCCGTGAGCGCGTTTCGTCTGGGAATGAAAACCATCCGCGAGGCAGTGCCGGATTCCACGATTCTGGGATGCTGTCCGCCCTTCATGGCCTGTCTCGGATACATTGACTCCGCCAGAGTGACGTGTGACACTCATGCCTCGCGCGGGCCGATTCTGAACGTCTGGCACATGCTGGAGTCGCGCTGGTGGATGTTCGACCGTCTTTTCCGCGCGGATCCCGACGTCCTGATCGCACGCTCAGACCGCGGCACCCAGAGCATCGGCGAATCCCGCATTTCCGTCCTCGGCGGCATCCTGACCGGAATCGCCATCACAAGCGACAATCTCGCCGTAATGGATCCCGAGCGGATCGAACTTCTCGGACGCGGAGCAAAATACCGCATGAGAAATGTCATGCCCCTTCAATGGGATCTCTGTGTCTGGGCAAAGATCTTCACGGGGACAGTGGATGGACGCAGGGCCGTGGCCGTCGTCAACGATACCGATTCCGAAATGAGTGTCAATCTTTCCGAGATCGGGCTCCGTGAAAAACACGTTGAGGAGCTCCTTCATCCCATGGGGCGCATCAGCGGAAACACCGTCGCCGTTCCTCCCTTTGACGCCCTGCTGCTGAGAGAACTTGAATAAAACATCTTCCCCGTGAGATCACAAACTCCCCCCCCCTCTCTCTTTCCCGTTTCATTCCCCCGCTGTACTGGCGGCGGGAGAGCTTGACAGAGATGAGAGAGAGGGAATATACATGGATGGGGAAAAACAAAACCGCAAGGGACGCATGGAAGAAATGAAAGGCGGCGTGTGCGCGCGGCCGCCCGCTCAAAGAGGTTTCCCTCTTCGCTGCGAGACGGTGTTTCCCGTATCTTCCTTCCATTTTTCCTTTTTTCTTTTTTTCTTTTTTGCTTTCTTTTCTATTTCGTTTTCTTTTTGCAGATTCCGGTCTTTATCTTGATCCTTTTCTTTTCTTTTCTGAAACTCTGAAACTCAGGAACTCAGAAATCAGTCAGATTAAGGAGTGCATGGAAAAAGAAACGCCGCCGGGAGGATTCCCGGCGGCGGAAGACTCTGAATTCGCTCCTCTTTCAGGGGAGTGATTCCTTCAGCGCAGTTCCACACCGAGCTCCTTCTGCAGCTTGGCCCTGAGTTTTTCATGAGCTTTGTTGACTTCCGCATCCGTGAGTGTGCGCTCCGGGGAACGGAAGATCAGGGTGTAGGCCATGCTTTTTCTGTCTTTTCCGAGCGAGGAATCGGCAAAGATGTCAAATAGCTCGACGGATTCGAGATTCGGCAGATGCGCCTTTTTGATGAAGTCGATGACCGTTTTGTTTTCCATGGAAAGCGGAGCCAGGAAAGCCACATCCCGCGTGGTTGCCGGGAACTGAGAAATCGGCAGATAATAGGCCGATTTTTCCTTTGCATTGAGGAGAGCCGGCAACTGAATGACGGCGATGTAAAGGGGAGTCTGCAAATGCATTCCCCTGGAAAGAGAGTCTGCGATTTCGCCGAGGAAGCCGGCGCGTTTTCCGTCGATCAGGAGTTCGGCACAGGCGCCTTTGACAAAGCGCGGATCCTCAGCGGGAGCGAACGTCACATTTTCAAGTCTGCGGATATCCGCGACGGATTCCAGAATTCCCTTGAGGTCGAAGAAATCCATGAGTTCGCTTCGCTCGGCGGAAAAGCGTTCGGGATGGCGGCGTCCGGTGAGTGCGATGACCAGTTCGTCGCGCTCCTCGGGGAATTTTCCGGAATCGGCACAGAAAACGCGTCCGATTTCAAAGAGAGCCAGATCGGTATTCTTTCTTGCAATGTTGCGCTTGACGTTTGCAAGCATTCCCGGCAGCAGCGAGGGCCGCATGACAGCAAGATCCAGACTGATGGGATTGTTCATGCGGATCAGATCCTGAGCCTGGAAGAATCCGTCCTGCGTGGCGGATTTTTCATCCATCATGCTGTTGCTGACGCATTCATCGAGTCCGGCCGCGGTGAGCTGCCCGCGCAGTTTCTGAAAGATGCTGCAGGCATCATCGGCGAAATCGGCGTGAATGGCGCGGATGGGCAGATCCGGCAGCTTGTCCAGCCCGTGAATGCGTGCGACCTCTTCTGCCAGATCCGCGACTCCCGAGACATCCGCGGCGCGCCAGGAGGGCACCGTGAACACACAGGATTCCTCCGTCGGTTCCGACGGCAGGAAGCCCAGTCCCGCAAGAATATGGATGATCTCCCTGTTGGTCACATCCATTCCGAGAAGACTGCGGATGCGCTTGAATTCGGCTTTGATTCTGCGCGGCGGAGCTTTTTCCTCCGCTCCGGCCTCTCCATATGCGGTATAGTCACCACCGGCGAGTTCCAGAATGAGCTGCAGAGCCCGGAGACCGGCGGGAATGACCATTTCCGGATCCACACCGCGCTCATAACGATAGGAGGCGTCGCTGGAAAGACCGAGTTTTTTCGAGGTCGCCCGGATGGAGGCCGGGTCAAAGAAGGCGCTTTCCAGAACCACTTCCGTTGTGTCGGGCAGAATGCCGGAATATTCTCCGCCCATGACTCCCGCGATGGCAACGGGTTTTTCCGTGTCCGCAATGACCAGCATCGCGGAACTGAGAGGATAGGTTTTTCCGTCGAGCGCGACAATGCTTTCCGTGTCTTTTGCGCGGCGGACCACGATTTTCCCGTCTTTCAGGAAACGTCTGTCAAACGCATGCAGCGGCACCCCCAGCTCCATCATGACATAGTTCGTGATATCGACAATGTTGTTGATCGGACGGATCCCCACAGCGTTCAGCGCCTTCTTCATCCATTCCGGACTCTCCCCGACCTTCACTCCGCGGATGACTCTTCCCGTGTATTGCGGACAGAGATCACAGGCCTCCACTGTAACCAGATCCGTTTTCGGCGCATCCAGCTTTGCCGTCTCCGAAAAATCCGGGAAGCGGAGTTCTCCGCCGCAGAGCGCCGAGACGTCTCTCGCCACGCCCCAGTGCGAAAGCCAGTCCGGACGGTTCGGCGTGATTTCCACCGTATAGACGGTATCCGCCTTCACCAGTTCCTTCATCGGAAGTCCGAGTTTCGTTTCCGGAGGAAGAATCATCAGCCCCGAATGATCGTTTCCGAGTCCGAGTTCGCGCGCGGAGCACATCATCCCGAAGGATTCCACTCCGCGGATCTTCCCCTTTTTTATGGTGAACTGCCCGTCACCGTCCTGGAAGACGGTCCCGATCATGGCCAGGGGCACGATGTTCCCCGCATCGCAGTTCGGTGCGCCGCAGACAATTTGAAGCACTTCAGACCCGTTGTCCACTTCACAGATGGAAAGATGGTCGGAATTCTCATGCTTCCGGCGGGAAAGTATCTTCGCCGTGATGACTCCGTCGGGAACGGCTCCGACAGTTTCCATTTCCTCCACCTCAAGTCCGGCCATCGTCAGCGTATCCGCCAGCTCTCGGGGGGAAAGTTTGAATTCCACATATTGGCTCAGCCAGTCCAGTGAGAGTTTCATATCAGATCAAAACCTTTCTGCTGGAATTGTTTTTTTGATGATTTCCTTGATTTTCCGGCGAATGAAAACACCTGCTCAGAACTGTTTCAGAAAACGCAGATCGTTTTCCGAGAAGATCCGCAGATCGTTGATCCTGTGTTTGAGCATGGCCAGACGCTCCAGACCGAACCCGAAGGCAAATCCCTGCACCGATTCCGGATCATATCCCACGTTCTGCAGCACCTTCGGATTCACCATCCCGGCACCCGCAATTTCCAGCCAGCCTGAATTCTTGCACACGCGGCAGCCGCGTCCGCCGCACATCACACAGGAAAAGTCGCATTCCACACTCGGTTCCGTGAACGGGAAAAAGTGCGGGCGCATCCGCACGTTGAGTTTCTGCCCGAAATATTCGGAAGCAAACTGAATCAGCGTGCTCTTCAGATCCGCAAGAGACACATCCTTGTCGATATACAGACCTTCAATCTGGTGAAAATGGACTCCGTGTGTCGCATCCGGAGTATCCCGCCGGTAACAGCGCCCGGGGGAGACAATCCGCACCGGTGGCTTCCGGCTCATCATGGTCCGGATCTGCACGGGAGAGGTGTGGGTGCGGAGAAGACGCCCGTCCGGAAGATAAAACGTGTCCTGCGGATCGCGGGAGGGATGGTTCAGCGGTGCGTTCAGCGCGTCGAAGTTGTTCCATACTGTTTCCAGTTCCGGTCCGCTGACTGCGATGAAGCCCATCCGCCGGAAGATTTCACAGCATTCGTCGATGGCCTGGCTGACAGGGTGTTTGTGTCCGATCGGCCATCTGCGTCCGGGCAGAGTCACATCGATGTGTTCCCCGGCCTTCCCTTCGGCCTGAAAGCGTTTCCGCGCCTCTTCCAGGGCATTCAGCAGAAAGGTTTTCGTTTCATTGAAGGCTTTCCCTGCTTCCCGTTTGTCCTCCGCAGGGAGTTTCCCCATCATCGGCGACAGCGCCGTAACGGCTCCGTTCCTGCCGATGGTCCGGTTCTTCACTCCTTCAACATCCGCTTCGGTTTTCGCCGCGTTCAATGCGGCTTCCGCCTCCGCCGTGATTTCTTTCAATCGGCTCAGAAGTTCTTCGAGCATCTTCCATTATCTCCTTGGCTGTGGTCAACGGCTGCGGATCAGCGGTGAATCATGATGACGATGCCGGACGCGGGGAGGAAGGTCCTTGACAAAGCGGTCGTTTTCTCCTTCTTCCGCTTTCGCCTCTTCTCTCCCTTTGTCCCGTGCAGAAGACAATGAAAGATTCTTCCTGTCAATGTGTTTCACCGTATCACCATAAAAAAAACGCGGACCAACCCTTCAAAGTCGGCCCGCGCAGGGGAACAATTCCAGTCCCGGTCAACGGATTCAGCAGGCGGCTTTGGCTTTTTCAAGCAAAGCCGTAAAGGCGGCCGGATCCTGTACCGCAAGATCCGCAAGCACTTTCCTGTTGACCTGAATCCCGGCTTTCTTCAAACCGTTCATCATTTTGCTGTAGGAAAAGCCCTGAAGACGGCAGGCGGCATTGATCCTGACTGTCCAGAGTCTTCTGTACTGGCGTTTTTTCTGTTTGCGGCCGACATAGGCATGGGCATCCGCCTTGTCTATGGCGTCATAAACGGTACGGATTCTCTTGCTGCTCGCACCGTAAAAACCTTTGGCTCTTTCCAATGCCCGTTTGCGGCGTTTTCTCGAAGGAACTGCGGCTGTGACTCTCATTTCAAATGATCTCCCGAATTAGCGCTGTTGACTTGTTTCAGCCGTAAGGCAGAGCTTTTTTGAGTCTCTGTTCCTGGCCGGCGGACAGGACCCCGTCTTTTCTGAGCTGGCGTTTTCTTTTGCCGCCCTTGCCGGTCATCAGGTGCCTGCGTCCGGGCTTGCTGAACTTGTACTGGCCGCTTGCGGTCCGCTTCACGCGCTTGGCGATCGACTTCCTCGTCTTCATTTTAGGCATCGTTTCGTCTCCTTCTGTTACTGGGTTCTTCCTCCGGGGGGGCAGATGCCGGCCGCCCCTCAGTGGCTGCCCTTCGGATTGAGGGTCAGACATATGCTTTTGCCGAGAAGTTTCGGAGGACTGTCCACAACACCGTCCTCTTTCAGGTCCTCGATAATTTTATTGATCAGTTCATAACCCATTTCCGTATGGGCCATCTCACGTCCTTTGAAGGTCAGCGTGATCTTGAGTTTGCAGCCGCTCCGCAGAAACTCGATCCCGTGCTTGATCTTGAAGGAATAATCGTGTGTGTCGATATGCAGGCGGAATTTGATTTCCTTCACCTTCTGCGCCGACTGGTTCTTCTTCTGGTCCTTCAGCTTCTTCTTCTGTTCATAACAGAGTTTGCCGAAGTCCATGATTTTGCAGACCGGCGGATCGCTCGTCTCCGCAACCAGCACCAGATCCAGTTTCGCATCCCTTGCCGCCTGACAGGCCGCCGCAAGTTTGAGCACACCGAGCTGTTCGCCGTTCGCACCTATTACGAGAAGATTGCGCTCGGCGTACACCTTATCATTCGATTTGAGCAACTTGGCGATGATCGCGCCCTCCATTTTTTTATGCTCTGTTGCAGAAAAACGACCGACAGGCCGTCTTCCCCGTCCTCTGCGGAGAATGGACTCTTAAAATAATGCGTCAAAGACGCTTTTCAAGTTCTTCCTGAAGTTTTTTGACAAAACTTTCCAGTGTCATCTGGCCGAGCTGATCTTCTCTTCTGGAGCGGATGGCGAAGCTCCCTGTCTCCATTTCCCGGTCTCCCGCAACCGCAAGGAAGGGAATGCGCTGGTTCCGCGCGTCTTTGATCTTGGCGCCCATGCTTTCGCTCCGGATGTCGCATTCCACCTGGAAACCTGCTTTCCGAAGCTCCTTCGCCGCATTCAGGCAGTATTCGTGCTGACGTTCCGTAATCGGAATGAAGCGAACCTGTTCCGGTGCCAGCCAGAGAGGAAACGCCCCGGCATAATGTTCCACCAGAATCCCGAAAAAGCGCTCCAGGGAGCCGAACAGCGCCCGGTGGACCATGTACGGCTGATGATGCTGGCCGTCCGCACCGACATAATAGAGTTTGAAACGTTCCGGAAGATTGAAGTCGAACTGAATGGTCGATGTCTGCCATTCGCGTCCGATGGCATCCTTGATTTTCAGGTCGATTTTCGGCCCATAGAAGGCTCCGCCTCCCTCGTCGACTTCATACGCCAGCCCGCTGCTCCGGATGGCGTTCTCCAGCGAGGACTGCGCCTGTTCCCAGCGCGCGGGATCCCCGACCGCCTTCTCCGGACGCGTCGAAAGATACGCCTTGATCTCTTTGAAACCAAAAGTCTTCCAGATTTTCAGACAGAAACGGAGCACTTCCTCGATTTCGCTTTCAATCTGTTCCGGGGTGCAGATGATGTGCGCATCGTCCTGCGTGAAGCCTCTGACGCGGAGCAGTCCGTGGAGAACGCCGCTTTTCTCATAGCGGTAGACCGTCCCGAGTTCCGCCCAGCGCAGCGGAAGTTCCCGGTACGAGCGGATCCGGCTCTTGTAGATTTCAATATGGAACGGGCAGTTCATCGGTTTGACATAATAATCAATTTCGTCGATCTGCATCGGGGAATACATGCTTTCGCGGTAGAAGCCGAGGTGTCCGCTGGTTTCCCAGAGCTGGCTGCGCCCGATGTGAGGCGTATACAGCAGATCATATCCGTTTGCAAGGTGCTCCGCTCTCCAGTAGCTTTCAATCACATTGCGGATGAAGGCGCCTTTCGGATGCCAAAGCACGAGTCCGGGACCGACGGTTTCCGAAATACTGAACAGATCCAGATCCTTCCCGAGTCTGCGGTGATCGCGTTTCTTCGCCTCTTCCATGCGGACAAGATACGCCTTGAGCTCCTTCCTGTCGGGAAACGCCGTCCCGTAAATGCGCTGGAGCATGGGATTCTTTTCATTGCCCCGGTAATAGGAGCCCGCAACGCTCAGAAGCTTGACCGCGCCGATTTCGGACGTGTTGTCCACATGGGGCCCGCGGCAGAGATCCAGAAAATCTCCGCAGCGGTACATGCTGATGACTTCCCCTTCGGGAATGTCTGCAAGCCGTTCGAGCTTGTACGGCTGTTTTTTCCCTTCGAGAAGTTTCTGCGCTTCTTCGCGCGGGACTTCGATCCTTTCAAACGGAAGTCTCTTTGCTGCGATTTCCGCGATTTTCTCTTCGATTTTCTCCAGATCCTCCGCGCTGAGCCGGGCGGAAAGATCGAAGTCGTAATAGAATCCGTCCTCCGTGGCGGGGCCGATATCGAATTTCGCATCCGGATAGAGTTCCTGAACCGCGGCCGCCATCACGTGGGCCGCACTGTGCCTGAGTGTTTCAATGGGAAATTTTGACATTTTGTCCTGTCCTTGTCCAAATGAGATTCCGAACGTTTCATCCTGTTAAGATACACCCCGAAGTGAAAACTATCAAAGGAGTATCGTGATAAAATGATGAAAAATACTGGCAATGTCGGAAAGGAGAGTTATATTGTGTGGAATGTGGGCCGTCCCTGCCGGGAAACCGCCGGGCCGCGGGATGTTTTTTTCTTGTCCCTGAAAATTTGGAACGCTGTCTGTTTATTGATCTTGCAGCTGATTGGAGAGTCTGAGCCGTGATAATCAAAACGCCGCAGCCGTCATCATCATTATCATCTTTATCTTCAGGTTTGTCCTGTTCCGCTTTTTCCCTTTTTTCCCTTTTTTCCCGTTGTTTCAGTTTTTTCTTTGTTTCCCGGGTGTCCGCAGGGGGTGCGGGGGGAATTCTCCTGATGCTTTTCCTTTCCGTCTGGAGTCCATTGCTGCTGCATTCGGCGGATGTGAGTGTCACCCGCGCAAGGATCAGTTCCGGACTCACGCTCCGCATGTCCCGTTACGCATGGGGAAATTTTGAATGCCATGTGGAAAACAGCGGGGACAGGGCTCATGAAGTGGTGGTCCGTTCGGTCGCGCAGGACGGGGCGCCGCAACTGAATGTTTTTTCCCGCGCCATGAAAATACCCCCCCGGACCGTGGTGGACTATAAAATGCCGCTCCTGATTGAAAATTCCGAAAAATTCAATGCGGAGGTGTTTGTCGACGGGAACCGCCTGCCTTTTTCTCAGGAAAGCGAATACAATATCCGCCTGCTCAGTCCGAGAGAATCCCAGGTTGCGATTCTGAATGACGGTGATGAATCCATGGGCGCGTTTGTCCAGCTGCCCGGCTTCAAAGGGAAACTTTACTCCACGGTCTTTTCTTCACACACGCTGCCGGTGGACAGGAACCTGCTGGAACATTACCGCGCGCTGATCGTTTACAAACCGGACTTCTCCAGATTCCATTCGGATGTGTATGCCGCCATACTGGAATATGTCGCGAACGGAGGGCGTATACTGTTTGCGGATCCCGACACGATTCTCAAGGCGGCCGGGACTCCGCTGAACGCGCTTCTTCCCGTCGAACCTCTCCGTGTGCGGGAGACGGAGGAAATCCCGGCTTTGAAGGAACTGTTCCCTGACTTTCAGGGTTTTCCCCCCGGAGCGCGGATCCGTTTCCTGGATTCCGTTCCGAAGGGAAGAGGCGTAACCCTTCTGACACAGGATGCGGCGCCGCTGATCCGGGAATCCGCATTTGGTCTGGGAACGGTGAAAATGATTGCCTTTGCGCCGTCGGAGACGCATTTTTCGGCGGACCGCGTCACCTGGGAGAATCTTTTGAAGTACCTGTTTGCCGGCCAGAACTTCGATTCGGAACGGAATTCCTTTGTTGAGCCTCTGGACAAACTTACGGGTTTTTCCGTTCCGCGGATTTCGGTTGTGCGCCGTCTGCTTTTTCTGTATCTTTTGCTGATCGGCGTGATTCTGCTGGCGGGGGCGCTTTTCAAGCGTGCGGGGCTTTCCTGGCTGGCCGCGGGTCTCTGCGCCGTACTGATGACGGGGCACATTCTCCGGAAAGCCGGGGAAACCGTGGGGGCCAGGGAATCGCTGCTTGCGGATATTCAGATCCGGAATCTTTCGCCTGTCCTGCTGACGGAAAGTTACGTTTCATATTTCGCTTCCGGCGCGCGGGAGGTCGATATCGCCGCGGAAGGCGAACGCGGCAGTTTCATGCTGATTCCTCCGGAGGGACCGGGGTATTTAGCGGCGCTTTTCGGAGCATCGTACGGCGGATCTCCCGTTTCTTATGGGGGGGGCGGAGAAAACGGAGCGTCCTATACTCCCTACGGAAGCGAGCCCGGGACGGCGGGAGGGGAGGGGTGGGTCAATCACGGCCCTTCCATTCAGACTGCGGCGCCCGCGGAGTTCCGGACCGGGGATTCGGGGAAGGCATCCATTCACGGACTGAACATTCCATCCCGGACGAGCCGTCAGTTCATGTTTTTCAGTGCGCCTGCGTTTGTATCCGGGGAAGGGGCTTTTCCGGAAGGGGAGTCTCCTGAACTTCTACTGACGGGGAAGGGATGGTCCCTGAAGCCGTGGAAGGCTCCCGGGGACTGGGTCTGCGAGTCGGCTTTCGCGGTCTTTCCTGGGGGGACCGTTCCTCTGGAAAAGGATTCTTCCGGCAGTTATGTCCTTGCTTCCGGCGAACCCGTGTTCAACGACACGCTTCTCAAGAGCGTGCGGGAAGCGATGGCGGCGGGCTTTTCCAGGGAAATCCCATATCTGGCCTTTCTGACGCAGCTCGGGGATTCCGATTCCGGATTGAAGGCGGATGGAGAACCGCTTCTGCAGGGCAAGCGCATTCTTGTCGTTCCCGCGAAGGTTACGGCGGAGCAGAGCAGAGTGCGTATTCCGGGAAAGGGAATTCTGCTCTTCCCCGCGGACACGATTTCAGGGAGAGTGATCAAAGCCAACCGCATTGTCCCGGATCCGGACATGCCCTGCCAGCTGGGATTCTCCTATGAAATCGGATTTGCTCTTCCTTCCTGGCTGATGACGGGATTCCGGCCGGAACGGATCACGGTGAAGCTGAAATATTCCCATGGCGGCGGTGTGCGCCTGGTGCCGAGTCTCCGCCTCTCCGGGAAGGAGACCCCGGGTGAAGAGGAGACACAGCAGGAGAAAAATGATCCGCGCTATCTTGACGGCCGTGACGCGGGAGGGAATACATTTGTATTTGAAGGGGAGGATCTGCTCCGGGTGTTCGGCCCTCTGGACGGCAGGGCTCAGCTGAGGATAGACAGTCTGCCTCTTTCCATCCTGGGGACTTCCGAAGAACAGCTGTACCGTGCCTCGAGCTGGTTCCTTCAGGACATGGAGCTGACTCTTGAGGGGAGTCTGCCGGAATCTCTGGTGCCGCTGAAGCTGTAGGAGCTTCTGAAGCCGTATTCGCTGCTTCCGGGACATGTTTTTTCCACACCCTTCTCTTCTGGCGGGAGCGATATACGCGGCGGGGAAAAAGGGAACCCGAGTGAGCCAGAACTGGATGCTTGGTTTGATGTAAGAAATTTTAAGAAAAATGGAAGACTTTTTGAGAACTTGAGAAAGGAAAGGCCCCGATGATAAGAACGGAGCGTCTGACAAAGAATTTCGGGCAGGACAGAGGAGTCTTTGATGTCAATCTTGAAGTGCCGAAGGGTTGCATTTACGGTTTTGTCGGGCACAACGGCGCAGGCAAGACCACTGCGATCCGGATTCTCTGCGGATTGCTGAAACCCGATTCCGGGAAGGCGTTCATCGGGGGAGTCGAGGTAAACGGGAAAAATCTTGCGGGGATCAAGCGCAACATCGGGTATATGCCGGACATCACGGGTGTGTATGAACAGATGAGCGTGTGGGAGTTTCTGGATTTTTACGGGGCGGCGTTCAAGATTCCGCCGAAGATCCGGAAACAGCGCATTGAAGAGGTGCTGAACATCACGCATGCGCTGGAAATGATAGATTATCAGATGACGTCTCTTTCCCGCGGCATGCGCCAGCGGATCGGACTTGCGAAAACCCTTATTCACGATCCGGAGGTGCTGATTCTGGACGAGCCCGCGGGCGGACTGGATCCGCAGGCCCGGATTGAAATGCGCCATACGATTGAGGGACTCAAACATCTCGGGAAGACGATTTTGCTTTCAAGTCACATTCTGCCGGAACTGGCGACCATTTGCGATCTGGTCGGGATCATCAACAAAGGGCGTCTTCTGGCGCAGGGCACGGTTCGCGAGATCAGCGAACAGCTTCAGGAGAATGTGGGCATTCTGATCACGGTGGATTCAGACGTTTCGGAAGCGCTATCGATTCTGAAACGCATAGAAGGTGTGGAATCGGCCCGTCAGGTGGACAAGAACCAGATCGGGATCACCTTTTCGGCCAGTCGGGATTCGATTGGCGCACTGCTTACGCTGCTTGTCCGGAACGGAATCCGGGTCCGCTGGTTTGCTGAGAACGAAGCGGATCTGGAGCACGTTTTCATGAACATCACATCCGGAAGGGAAGAAACGGGACACGCGAGATGATGACAGGGAATCCGATTTTCAAACGGGAATTCATTTCCCATGCCCGTTCCTGGAAGACGCGTCTTCTGGTGGGGGGCTATCTTCTGGTTCTTTCCGCGCTGCTGCTGGCGCTGTGGCCGAGCGGCGGAGTGCAGTCGGTGGTGACGGAGGGGGCGCGGAGGATCTTCGCCATGTTTTTCTGTACGAATCTGGCTCTTCTTCTGCTGCTGATTCCGGCGTTTTCCGCGACATCCATTACCGTGGAACGGGAAAGCGGAACGTATCCGGCTCTTTTTATCACGCTGCTTTCGCCCTTTGACATCATGTGGGGTAAGCTGTCAGCCTCCATTCTGATGATTCTGATCCTGACGCTTCTTTCCATGCCCATTGCGGCGCTCTGCGCTCTGACCGGCGGTGTGGATCTGGAGTTCATGATGAAAATCATGCTTCTTCTGTTCATGACCGCGATCAGCTACGGGCTTCTGGGGCTTGCCTGCAGTGCGGTCTGCGCGCGCAGCATGAGTTCGGTGCTTCTGAATTATGTGTTCATTCTTCTGCTGGCGGGGGCGACCTGGCTTCCGGCGGAACTGCTTTCCAATCTGCTTCCTCCGGGGTTCAATGCGGCGTGGCAGATCATCCGGAGCATCAGCCCGTTCGACGCGATTCTCTTTCTGCTGTATCCGGACCGCTACCGCATGACAATGAATGTGGAATTGTCGTCCATGGTTCTGACGCCCTACAATGTATTTCTTCTGACATCATGCGTGATGACGGTTCTGGCGTTTCTGGTCTTTTTCCGGAATGTTCTCCGCCCCGTCCGGAAATCGAAACAGCGGAAGGGAGAGGTCTACACGGAGACGAAGAAGGCTTTGAAACGGAAACTCACCTTCCCGTTCTATCTTTTTGATCCGCTGAAACGGAAGAAACCGATCGGGCGCTTTCAGAATCCGGTGTTCATAGCGGAGATGAGGAACCGTCTGTTTTCCAATCCCCAGTTCATGATCCGGACGGTGTCGGCGATTTTCATTCTGAGCATGACGCTGCTGACTCTGATCTGTTTTCAGTTCGGCACGGCTCTGCGTCCGGGGCTGGTCCGGATGGCGGCGATTGTGTTTCAGATCGGGGTTGTGGCGATGCTGGCACCCGGGGTGAGCAGCGGACTGATTACCGATGAGATCACGGGGGGAACCTTCACGGCGCTGCGCATGACTCCGCTGACTCCGGCGACTCTGATTTTCGGGAAACTGAAAGCCACGTTCTTCTATGCGCTGATCTTCATCGTGAGCAGTGTGTTTGTGCTGCTGGCGATGGCGTATCTGGAACCGCAGGACGTGTTCCCGGAGACCTCGGTTCTGAATCCGGAGTTCTGGCGGGAGCTTCTGGAGCGGATCCGGATGGAGGAGAACTGGTTTGCACGGTTCTGGGAGATCTACTGGCGGATTTTCGTCTGGGTGGCGATCCTTCTTCTGAGTACGATGACGTTTCTCTGCGGCGGGCTTTTCGCCTCCGCGTTTTCCCGGACGACCGCCATCGCGACGGCTCTTGCCTACGGCATTACCGGAATCATCTGCATTGTGACGCTTCTTCCGCTTGCGCTGGAAGAAAAACTTTCCTACGGTCTTTCCTTTGCTCTTCTCTCCTTCAATCCGATTGTCGCCGCGATGCAGGCGACGGGTGACTCTTTTGCCAACTATCCCGGGCTCTGGCTCCGGAACATGCTTTCTCTTGCGCTTCTGATTCTTTTTTTCCTTGCCGCTTCCATGGGCAGGGTATGGTTTCTCTTCCGCAGGCAGAAGTGAGCGTTCGGGGAAAACGGGCTGAGACGGGAAAGAAAACGGTTTTGCACCGGATTGTATGTATGACAGTATTACGGAACAGAAAATGCTTGCAAAAAGAATTATTCCCTGTCTGGACGTGACGGGGGGACGGGTCGTCAAAGGAGTTCACTTCGTGGATCTGGCGGATGCCGGGGATCCGG
>CAJMAW010000043.1 GCA_905211485.1 uncultured Lentisphaeria bacterium
TCCCGAATCCTTGACCCTAACATCGTGGGACAGGATCACTACGACACCGCCCAGACGGTGAAGCAGATCCTCCAGAAAATGGAAAAGATTCATTTCACATTCCGTCAGAAGGGAATCCGCCGCATGAAGCGAATCCGGGATGTGTGCTCCGAAGGAGTCTGAAAAGATTTCTCCGTCCAGCCCCAGGGATTCCGTTCCTTTGACCAGTGCAAAAAGAATTGCCGCCTTGCCCGCCAGGAAGTGATAATAGGCGGCGATGGGTGCCGCCTGAAAACGTTTCTTTTCCAGCTTGATGATCCGGAGAGCCGATTCGTATTTTTCAGCGGCTTCCGTCAGGAGATCTTTTGCCGTCTGGTAAAAAAAGGCGCGTTCTTCCAGAATGTGAGCGAAAATATTGCCCGTCAGAATTGCGCAGGCGCGGTCATAGGCCGCGTCCGCGCGCGCAAGAACGGGGGGAATGTTCACGGAAAGCGGAGTGTTGAAGTGGATCTCATTGCCCCCGAACTCAAAGGGCGTGGACATGCGCAGGAAACTGCGTTTGACTTTGTCCAGCATTTGTTTTCCTCTGTCCTGCGGCATTTGAGTTCTTTCTCCCCGACTCTCTTCAGCAGTATTGTCATCTGCAGACTGATTCTTTGCACAGGATATCAATGTAAGCCTTATTCATGCAAAAATCCAGTCGAAAAGCTGAAAAGAGTTGTTGAAAACAAAAAAAACATCCGCCGCTCTCGGGAGCGGCGGATGTTTTTTCCAGAAAAAAGCTTTCCTTCTCAGCGAATCGCGTTCGCCGAAACCTGAACGTCTTCATACCAGAAGATCAGGAGGGGGAAGATCCAGGTGCTTGTCCGGTTAGAGGTCAGATCAATCAGTTTGGTGGAGTCGAGCTTCTGCTTGGCTTCTCTGGTCAGCATTTTAACGGCATCGTCAGTCTGAACCGTATCTTTGAAGATTGCACAGCGTCCCGTCTGGGCGCTGCTTCCGGTGAAGAGAGGCAGATTGAAGAGGTAGATTCCCCAAATGTCGCCATTGAGATGCCCCATGGTCTGGGCCGTATCCACTTCAGTCAGTTTCTGACCGTTCAGAGTGGTTGCGACCTGCACTGAAGAGCAAGCCGTAAAACCCGCAGCGAGAGTTGCTGCCGCCATGACGATCAAGATCTTTTTCAACATTCTCATATCCTCCTGTTTGGTTCTTTTTTTCATGTCGAATGCTTCTCCGTCCTTAAATTATACCCGTTCCGGCGGATATGCAAGGCAGCTCGGAGGAAAAAACTCAAGACTTTGCGTGCATTTCCCGGTCCATGGCCCGTTTGGCGATGTCTTTCCGGTACTGGACTCCTTCCCAGTGGATTCTGCCGGCTGCTTCGTATGCGCCGGAGAGGGCGCTTCGGAGATCCTTCCCCGTTTTTGCCACAACCAGACAGCGCCCGCCGGAATTGACCAGATGCCCGTCCTTCACGGCCGTGCCCGCGTGAAACACCACGGCTCCGTCTTTTTCCGCTTCTTCCATTCCCGTGATCGGATATCCCTTCCGGATCGGTCCCGCAGGATAGCCTCCGGAGGCAAGAACAATGCAGACGGCGGGATCGGCCGTCCAGTGAAGTTCGGCTTCGGATAGACGGCCCTCCGCCGTCTTGAGCAGTGCGTCCAGCAGACTGCTTTCCAGGCGCAGTAGAATCGCTTCCGTTTCCGGATCCCCGAAGCGGACATTGAATTCCAGCACTTCCGGCCCTTTTTCCGTCACCATGATTCCAGCATAAATGATTCCGCGGTAGTCAAATCCTTCTTCTTGAACACCTTTCAGAAACGGACGAAGAACTTCCCCGTCAATTCGCTTCATCATTTCCTCCGTGACCACAGGCGCCGGTGAATAGGCTCCCATGCCCCCGGTGTTCGGGCCTTCATCATGATCCAGAAGGCGTTTGTGGTCCTGAGAACTCACCAGGGGCAGAATGGTTTTCCCGTCCGTCAGCGCCAGAATGGAGGCTTCTTCTCCCCGGAGCAGTTCTTCCAGCACAACTGTTGCTCCCGCAGCGCCGAATGCTCCGCCGAAACAATCCTCCACCGCCTGAAGCGCTTCCTCCTGATCCTTTGCCACAATCACGCCTTTTCCTGCAGCGAGTCCGTCCGCCTTCACCACGACTTCCCGTCCCGCAGCGTATTCCGAGCGGACATAGTCCAGAGCCGCTTCCTTTTCCGTGAAACTGCGGTATTTTGCGGTCGGGATTCCGTATTCGCACATGAAATGCTTGGAAAAATCCTTGCTCCCCTCAAGTTTCGCCGCTTCTTTCGAGGGACCGAAAACGGCGATGGAGCGTGCGCGGATGGCATCGGCTGCTCCCGCACAGAGCGGCGCTTCCGGACCGATGACAACCAGACCCACATCTTTTTCCTGCGCCAGTTCCGCCAGTTCGTTCATGTCATTTGCGTTCTGAAGGGCCAGGCATTCCGCGATCTGCGCAATTCCGGGATTCCCCGGCACGCAGTAGAGTTTCCCGATCCCGGGACTTTTTTTCAATCCAAGGCAGAGCGCATGTTCTCTGCCTCCGCTTCCGACAACCAGTACGTTCATTTCCGATTTTCTCCCTTTTTCTCCACTTCTTTCCGCGTTGTTTTCCGCAGAGGGGGTGTTGTGGTGCTGCAAGAATGACAATGATCCGGTAATGTACCGTTCCCACGGCTCTTTTACAAGGTTTAAAAAGGAAAGTCCGGATTTTTGTCTGGCGCGGATCAGCGAACCCGGATGTATTCCGTGATGATGAAATTGTCCGTCATTCCCGCGATGTAGTCCGCCGCGGCACGGTGGATTCCGTCTTTTCCGATGCGGCTCCGGGCCGTTTCCCCCATCAGCTCCGGCTTTTCCGTATAGGCTCTGAACAGCGTTTCCATCCGGCTGAGAGACAAACTGTTGAGTTTGGAGAGCTCCGGAGAGAAATACAGATTCTCATAGAGAAATCCCTTCAATTCATCCGTCATGCTCTGGAAGGAAGGACTGAATGCTATCAGGGAATGCGGGGCGTTTTCCACGTCCGACACTTTCTGCGGATTGAATTTCCCGATGAGATGCGCGGAATTCCGGATGGCATCCTCCACCATCATGTCGATCAGACAGCGCACCGCGTATGCCCGGAATCTTTCCGTATGCGGCGGCACCCCTTTGGCGGACACCTGTTCGGAAGCTTTCCGCCAGATCGTCAGATCTTCCATCATCCGGTCTGTAATCAGTCCGGAATCGAGTCCGTCATCCACATCGTGTCCGTAGTATGTGAGATCGTCCGCCAGATCGGCCACCTGGGCTTCGAGTGCAGGGCGGGGCGGGAGCTCCATTCCGTCCAGGGAAATTCCGTTTCCGCGGTGTTTCAGGAGTCCGGAGCGGACTTCCCACGTCAGATTGATCCCGTCATATTCCGGATATTTGATTTCCAGAAGGTCCACAACCCGGAGCGCCTGCATGTTGTGATCGAATCCCCCGTATGGAGCCATGATCTGATTCATGGCACGTTCGCCGGCATGCCCGAAGGGTGTGTGCCCGAGATCGTGGGCAAGGGCGATGGTCTCCGTCAGATCCTCGTTCAATGCCAGTGCCCGCGCCATCGTCCGTGCGATCGCAGCCACTTCGATGGTGTGTGTCAGTCGGTTTCGGATGTGGTCGCCCGCTCCGCTCAGAAACACCTGCGTCTTGTATTCCAGACGGCGGAACGCGTGACTGTGCAGTATCCGGTCGCGGTCTCGTTGAAAGTCTGTCCGGAACGGATGCGGCTGTTCCGGATGGCGCCGTCCGAGTGAATCCGTATTGTGTGTCGCATAAGGGGCAAGATCGCGGTTCTCCAGATTCTGGAGGTCTTTCAATGTTCGAAGCATAGGGCAAAATGGTCTTTTATTGGATCGTTTTTTTGGGTTTGTTCTGCCGATTTATCTTCTTCCCCTGGTGCGCCCCGGGTTTGTTTTTCCCGGAGAGGGGGGCTTCGGCCGTTCCCGGGAGGCCGAGATCCGCCCGGGGCCGGAGACCTCTCTCTTCCACACGGCTCGACTTCCATGTCCCTGCTATTATAATGCTTTTTTCCAGAAAAGCAAGATCTTGCGTATTTTCTTTTTTGGCGTTTGACTGGAAAAATGGGAGTCTTCCGCGTGATCGGAAAAGAGCAGAGAGGGGGGAAAGAAAAGCCGGGAGAAAAGATGTACGTGCCGGATCAGCACATCCCCAGCATCAGCGTGTCTTCGGCGGAGAAGATCAGGAAGGCGCGGGGAGTCCGAAAGTCCGGCAGAGCCCGTCGAAGCGTTCCAGGGGCCCCGGGCCGAATTTTTCCATGGAGCGGCGGATTCGAGAAAGGGACTTTTCCTGCATGTCTCCGGACTTTGAGAAGAACTTGTCTGCCAGACAGATGAGTTTTTCTTCCGTCGTTTCCGGCAGAAAATCCTGTTCCGGAAGCGGCAGGTTTCCGAGTCGGATTTCCTGAGCCGTCAGCCCGGAACCCGTGTGACGTTCGCAGATGGAGGCGTATTTTTCCAGATCCATTCCATATTGTTTTCCGTATTGACGCAGCATCTGTGCTCCGAGAATGCCATGGGCCAGATACGGTTCCGTCCCTGTGCAGAGAATGCCGGGTGCGGAACAGCGCATGATTCCAATATCATGCAGCAGGGCTCCGGCTGAAAGCAGAGCCCTGTCGGTTTCTGCCTGAAGAGCGGGGGGGGCTGAGGAGAGAATGTCAAAAGCCTTTTCCCGCACCTGGAAACTGTGTTTCAGCAGCAGACGGCGCAGGGGCGTGTCTTCCGGATAATAATGAAACAGGATCGCCATCGGATGGAAGGGGGATTTCTCCTCTGGATCCGGGACGGGGATAAAACGGGTGATTTCCGGCATCTTCTTTCTGGAGTCCTTTTTCCCTCTCCGTTGTTTTTCATTCGCCGGAAAGCATATTTCCGAGCTGGAGAGCCGTTTTGAGGAAACTGTCGTTTCCCTTGTCCCAGGCGAAGGAGGAAGCGCGGATCACCTTTCCCCCGGAACGTCCGTGAGACCCCCGTATCCGGCTGCAGTCCTGACTGGTGCCCATGGGAGGCCAGAGGGTCAGAAACATTTCACAGGGATCGAATCCGGGTTTGTTGTGAATGTCCACATGAGTGGCGTAGTCCGGGGCTTCGGAATCGGCGGTCCACCACTTGTAGGCGAACCAGGCGTTTCTTTCGGCTTCGAGAATGAGTTCTCCGGAACGCGGATGGGCGAGTTCCGGAACGGCGTCGCGCTCCAGCACCCGGGCTATGCCACTGACAGAAGAAAAAAGCTCTTTCAGACGGGGCAGATCCTCCGGATTGTCCGCATAAATATGGCAGATCTGATGGTCAGTCAGAGCAAATGCGGTCGAGGAATGCAGATTCGGGTACAGCATTCCGTTCACTTCGCGCACTTTCAGGAAGCCGTTTTCCAGGAGAATGCGGTTCGGATAGAGCGGAGTGTCCGCCGCGGTGATTTCGTAGTCGCCCGTCAGGAGGAATTCGAAATTCGAGTCCCGGGCGGCAAGGGAAAGGGTTTCCAGCATGGATTCCGTCTCGGAAAAAGCCTGTGCCGTTTCCCTGGAGGCGGGACCGCTCTTCTGGGGAGCGTAGTCCAGATTGGGTAGATAGGTCAGGATCAGGACGTTTTCATCCGCGGAGAAGCGCCGGAGAACTTCAAGTGTGGCACTCACAATCCAGTCGGAGGATTTGCGCGAGGCGAAGGGCCCCCAGTAATTCATGAGGTTGAACCTGAGGCCGGTTTCCCGGCAGATGTCGCGATACAGTCCGGGCGGTTCGCAGAAGAAGTCCTGGATCATGCCGCCGTGATGCTTGTGGATTGGAGCCGGAGAAAGGTAGATATCCGAATCGAGCCCCGGGCATTGCTGAAGACAGAGCTGCGCGACTTTCCCTCCTTTCTTTTTCCGGAAATCCTCCCATATCCGTTTCCCTTCGTACAGCCGGGCGGACTGTTCCCAGAAGAAGGCTTTTTTCAAGTTCCTGTCATAATATCCGCTGGCTCCCATTCCGTGCCCGGAAACGGGCAGTGCCGTACGGAAGGCCGCCTGCGCCGGACAGGTCAGCGCAGGAAAAAACGAGTCCACAGCGCTGACGTTCAGTCCGTTCCAGAAGGCTTCCTTCTTCGCATGACGTTCATACAGTTCTTCGCCCAGTGCGGCGCAGATGACAGCAAGAAGTTTCATGGTTCCCCGTCAGTCCTTCCGTATGGCGGTTCTGCCCGCACGGGAGACTTCCAGAATGCCGAAATCCTCCATCAGTTCGATGAAGTTGTCGATATGTTCGGGAGATCCCGAAATTTCCACATAAATGACGTCCGATTTGATGTTCAGAACCTTGCCCCTGAATGTTTCCACCAGCTGGATGATTTCGGAACGGTTGTCACGGGTTGTCTTGACTTTCAGCAGGGCAAGTCCTCTTTCAATGTGGTTCAGAAGCGTGACGTCCTCCACCGAAATCACGTCAATCAGCTTGTTGAGCTGTTTTTCAATCTGTTCCAGGATTTCGTCCGTCCCCGCCGTGACGATCGTCATCCGGGACAGGTTCGGGTCATGCGTATGGTTCACGGAAAGCGATTCGATATTGTATCCGCGTCCGCTGAAGAGTCCCGCGATTCTCGCCAGTGCTCCGAACTTGTTCTCCACCAGCACGGAAATTGTATGCTGTTTGATCTCATTGCCCATGAAGTTTTCCTTCCTTTCTTCCTTCTTGTTTCTGTTCCATCCCGGCACGCGGGAATATGCCACGCTTCCCCTGATCTTGCAAGGTTTGGAAAAATCTTTTCCCGGGGGAGTTTTGAGATCCGGCGGTCTGTGATGGGGAAAAGGCTCTTTCCTTCTCTCCGGCATCCCTCTTTTCCCCATATCGGAACAGACAATTTTCTTTGGCAGGATGTTCCCCCTTTTTTTGTGTTTCTTCAGGCTCTTTTCCTTCTTCCATCTGTTGTATTCCGTCCCCTTCGGACCGGCGCGGAAGAAAAAGAAACCGGAAACGCATCAGACGCTTCCGGCTTCTTTGAAAAGACAAGTCCCTTCGAGGGGGAGTGGATGCTTTCCGTCCTGCTCAGAACATCATCAGAAGCACGATGGCGAAGACCATGACGAAGATGGCGACGGTTTCAACGATACCGAGCACCATCAGCTGATTGGTGAAGCCTTTCCCTGTCTCTGCATAAGCGTCGCATGCTGCTGCGGAAGCGAGTCCCTGCCAGAGGGCGGAGACGCCCATCGCCACGCCGGAAAGGATTCCGACCATCATGTAGACATACCACACCCCGGGTTTGGAAAGATCCGCTCCCATCACGATGAACATGATGATCATGCCGTAAATCGTCTGGGAAAGAGGCGCGCCAGCGAAAATCAGCAGCTGGAACGGGGCCGGTTTGTTCTGGGCGTAGCATTTCTTCCACGCTCCGATGGCGGCGCACGCCGCGGATCCCGCGCCGTAGGCGGAACCGATTGCGGCGAACCCGATTGAAGAAAAGGCCGCCGCATGCACGAGCGCCCTCTGTGCGTAGTCAGCGATGACCGGGGCGGTCTGCGCTGCCGTCTGAATCACTTCTGCTTCCATACTCATTTGAGATCTCCTGTGTTGTATTTTTTTTATGATTGATCTGACTTATTTGATTTCAGTTTTTTCTTCAGCGAAGGGGCTGTATTTCTTTCCTGCCCACTGCATGTCCATGTGGTTGGAGAATTCCAGCGTGTTGAGTCGGATGGCGTGGACGAGAACACCCAGAAAACTCAGTGCAATATTCAGCACGTGTCCGAAGATCGCCACCGCGACCAGTCCGATGAGTCCCAGAATGTAGAGAGACTTCGGCACCGCGTCGAGCACCATTCCGCCCATCATGTTGAAATTGGTGGCAATATAAGCTCCCGAGAGCCCCACCGCAAACAGACGGATGTAAGAAAGCACGTCCACAAAACTTCCGATCAGCGAGAAGGGCAGATTCAACGCCGCTTCTCCGGAAATCGTCGCGCTCACCAGCACCACGCCCGCTGCGTAGAGCGAATAGCACAGCACCTTCGGCAGAGTGCCCGGAAACACGATCAGGTGCACCGCCATGAAGAAGTTCGCCCAGATCAGCATGGCCCATCCGAGATTCCCCAGAGCACGCCAGTTCCCGCGGATTCCTTCAAACATTTTGACCAGCCTTGCAAGGGAGAGATGCACCCCTGCCAGGAAGAAGCAGAGAAATTGCACAAACTTGTCCTTCATCAGACTGACCGGCTCCACATGCAGCCTTTCCGCCAGCTCCACCGCCGCAGGGCTGTTTGCCGGATCCGCCAGAAAGTTCAGCCCCTGCATGAAGCCGGGAAGTATCTGGCGGGGAATCCCGAACCAGTTCCCTGTCAGCCATCCCCAGAGAAGGGAATAGCATGAAAGCATGAGGAAGAGGTTCAGCGGCAGGCGCATGGACTCCTTTCCGCGGCAGACCGTGAATTTCAGGACCAGCGCCGTCGCAATGAACAGCACCGCATAGCCCGCGTCTCCGATGATCAGGCCGAAGAAAATCGGGAAGAAGAAGATGAAGAACATGTTCACGTCGCTCTCCCGATAACCCGGGGTGACTCCGATGAAGTCGAAGAGCGGATCCATGATGTTCAGCCATTTCGGTTTCCGGATCAGGGTCGGGACGTTGTCATCGTCCGGCGCCGGATCGTCTATGAGCAGTCCCCAGCCGTTTTTGCGTGCGGCGGCCTGAAACTCTTCCAGCTGCGGAGCCGGAATGTAGCCGGAAAGACACGCCACATCACCGGCCTTTTCCATCCCGTCCCGGTTCGTGACGAATTCCAGACGCGATGCCGTATGCTTCCCGTAGCTCCGGATGGCCGCCAGGGAAAGGGAAAGACGATCCAGTTCATCGGACACTCTCTCAAGTTCCTTTTTCGCCGCGGCGATCTCCTCTTCCGTTTCGTTCAGACTGCGGTCCGGAAGAGAAAGCGTCCTGAGCGCGCCTGCATCGAGTTTCCTGTCGGAAAAGAGTGCGTAGTAGACATAGACGCGGTCCTCGGAAATCACTTCCGCCGTCACTCCCTCCGGGATGTCATCATTCATCGTCGAGCGCGGGGAGGCGCAGAGATACACATGGATCCCTTTCTGTTCCAGAGCCTCCAGCGTTTCGCGTGAGAAATTTCCCCAGGGGAGGAGTTTTTCCCGGTCTCGGTTCAAGGCATCGAGGTTTTTCTCGGCCAGAGCCTGTTCTTCCAGCAGACGGACGACTTTCTGTGTCGCCTCTTCTCCGGAAAGCTCCTCCTGAGAGACTCCTCTGTGAGCCTTCCTCGTGGAGACCACTCCTGCCGCCCGTTCCGCATCGGAAAGCTTCCGCATGAGTTCGAGAGCATCTTCCGCTTCGGATTTCTGAGCAGGCACGGTATGCATGATCCCGAGAGCGCGGAGTTTCTCCAAGGTTGCGAGCTTGTCGCTTTCCAGACAGAGGAGCGTGATTTTTTTCATGGGAACGATCATGCCGCCACCTCCTGAAGCTTGCGCTTCGCAATTTTGGAGCGGCCCACGGCAGTGGTGTCCATGTCTCCCATGTAGATCTGGATGATCCGGATGTTTTCCTTGGTTTCGGGGATCTTGACTTTTTCAAAGAGGTTCACTCGCTGCGTTGTCACGCGGAGTTCATTCCCGATCAGGCGGTACTGTTCCCGGATGATATCGCGTTCCGCGCGGATTTCGACGATTCTGCGGATTGCCGCAATCGCGTCGTCCAGCCACGGTTCTTCCAGGAAAAGGTCGTAGTTCCCGACTTCAAACTCCACCCCGCTGTACGACGGCACGTCCACGCCCGCGATATTCCTCCTGCCCGTGAGAATTTTACGCACCGACAGATTCTCTTCCACGCGTTTCACCGTTTCCGGATCACCGAAGATCCGGACCCACGCATCCAGCGAGCGTTTCGCCTCCTGCTCCTTTTTCTCGTTTTCGGCAATGAGGTCGAGGCAGGTGCGCATTTCCATCTGCAGCTGTTGTTTCTTCAGCTGCAAAGTCGGCAGGAAGCGTGTATACTGCTTCAATGCGTCCCGCTCCTGTTTCAGAGCCGTTTTGGTCAGTTTGACTTTTGCCATCTTCAAACCCGCCTTACTTTTTCGGCCAGTATTGTTCGATCAGATCGGATTTGATTCCTGTTTCCGTCTTGTCAAAGCAGTCAGCAAGGATTTTCCAGCCGAGATCCAGCGCTTCTTCCAGCGGAATGTTGACGGAAAGATCCATCATGCGTTTCTCGAACATCCTCCCGTATTTCAGAAGTTTTTCGTCCCATTTGCTCATCTGGAAGCCCATGGACTGCTTTTCAAGCGTTTCCTTGTAGTCGGCGTAGAAACGGATCATCGTGTCCATGATGGCGCGGTGGTCCGGACGAGTCTTTCCGTTGACCTGCTGTTTCAGGCGCGACAGCGAACCGAAGGGCTCAATCCGGCCGTTACGAAGATAGAATTGGCCTTCGGTGATGTATCCGGTGTTGTCGGGAATCGGGTGCGTGACGTCGTCGCCGGGCATCGTCGTGACGGCCAGAATGGTAATGGAGCCCGCCCCGTCGAAGTCCACCGCCTTTTCGTAACGGGAGGCCAGCTGGCTGTACAGGTCGCCGGGATAGCCGCGGTTGGAGGGAATCTGTTCCATGGTGATGGCGATTTCCTTCATCGCGTCCGCAAAGTTCGTCATGTCTGTCAGGAGCACGAGCACGCGTTTGTTTTCGAGCGCGTAGCTTTCCGCGACTGCCAGGCACATATCCGGCACCAGAAGACATTCCACCACCGGGTCCGCGGCCGTGTGGATGAACAGAACGGAACGGGACAGGGCTCCATGTTCGTCGAGTGTGTTTCTGAAAAAGAGGTAATCATCGTATTTCAGACCCATGCCGCCCAGGATGATGACGTCCACTTCCGCCTGCATCGCGATCCGCGCCAGCAGTTCGTTGTACGGTTCTCCCGCAATCGAGAAGATCGGCAGCTTCTGCGATTCCACCAGAGTGTTGAAAAGGTCGATCATCGGGATTCCAGTGCGGATCATCCGCCGGGGAATGATTCGTTTTGCCGGATTGACGGAAGGGCCGCCGATTTCAATGAGATCCTCGTTGATTGCGGGCCGGGAGTCGCGGGGGCGTCCCGCTCCGGTGAAGGTCCGTCCCAGAAGATCGCTGGAGCTCGAAACCCGCATCGGGTGTCCCAGAAAACGCACTTCGTCGTTCGTGCTGATTCCGCGCGAGCCTGTGAACACCTGCAGAAACACTTTATTGTCCTGAAGTCGGATGACCTGGGCAAGCGAGGTCCCGCGGGCGCTGCTGACCTCGGCAAGATCGTTGTATGCCACATTGTCGGCTTCGACCGTGATGACGTTGCCGGCGATCTGGATGATTTTATGGTAAACCTTACGCATTTGCGGATTTCTCCTTGATTTTTGCGGCGATGATTTCTTCCTGTTTCCTGAATTTCTCTGACTCGAAGGGCAGATAGTTCCAGTCCGTAAAGGTCAGGCGCAGTTCCAGGAAGAAACGGCGCGCCTCGTCCTTGCCGTCGAATTTGAACTTCGTGCGGAGAACGCCCACCACTTTGGAAAACACGTATTTCTGACGCTCCTCGGAAGAGGCGGCGTCCACTTCGTCAAACGTATTCTGCTGCAGGTAGACAAAATCCAGAAATTCGCTCTTCAGATAGATTTCAAAGTCGTCGATATGCGTCCCTTCCTCCCCGATGACCTTCATCATCTGGTTGACTTCGCTCCCGCGCCTGAGAATTTCACGCGCAAAGGAAAGTTCCTTCTCATCGACGATGCTCTTGTAATGGCTCCAGCTGTCGAGCGGGTGGATCGCCGGGAAGCGCCGCGCGCTGGAACGTTCGCGGGAGAGTCCGAGAAAGGCTCCCACCACGTTCAGCGTCGCCTGCGTCACGGGCTCTTCAAAGTTTCCTCCGGCGGGGCTGACGGCTCCGCCGATGGTGATCGAACCGCGTGTCGTCCCGTCGTTCAGCAGAACCAGACCCGCACGTTCGTAGAAACTCGCGATCAGGGATTCCAGATAGGCCGGAAACGCTTCCTCGCCCGGAATCTCCTCCAGACGCCCCGACATCTCGCGCAGCGCCTGCGCCCAGCGCGACGTCGAATCCGCCAGCAGCAGACAGTTCAATCCCATCTGGCGGTAATATTCCGCCAGCGTCACCGCCGTGTACACCGACGCTTCACGCGCCGCCACAGGCATCGAACTCGTATTGCAGATGATGATGGACCGGTCGATCAGCGTCTTCCCCGTCTTCGGGTCTTCCAGATGCGGGAATTCGCGGAGAATTTCCACCACTTCGCCCGCGCGTTCTCCGCAGGCCGCCACAATCACCACGTCCGCTTCCGCATAGCGGCTGATGGAGTGCTGAAGCACCGTCTTGCCCGCTCCGAAGGGCCCGGGGGTGCAGAAGGTGCCTCCCTGCGCCACGGGAAAGAAGGTGTCGATGATCCGCTGCTGGGTGATGAGCGGTTTGGTCGGAAGAAGTTTTTCCTTGTAGCAGGTGATCGGAATTTTCACCGGCCATTCCTGGACCATGGTCACATCGCGTTCCTCGCCGTTTTCGTTCCGGACTCTGGCCATGCGGTCCTTGAGCTTGTAGCTTCCCGCCTGCGCCACTTCCAGAACTTCCCAGCTTCCACGGAAGGAGAAGGGAAGCATGATGTAGTGCTTGAAAATCCCTTCCGGGACAAAGCCGATCCGGTCGCCGGCGGAAAGCCTGTCCCCGGGAGCCGCCAGGGGGGTGAAGTCCCAGACCGAATCATAGTCCAGTGCGTCCATGTAGACGCCGCGTTTCAGAAAATATCCCGACGCCTCGGCCAGTTTGTTCAGGGGATTCTGAAGACCGTCGTACACCTGCTTGAGCAGCCCCGGGCCCAGCGCAACGCTCAGAAGGGAGTCTGTGAATTCCACGGAATCTCCGATCTTCAGCCCCGCCGTACTTTCAAACACCTGAAGGTCGGCACGGCGGCCTCTCACCCGGATGACTTCGCATTTGAGTTTCAGATCTCCCAGAATGGCGTACGCGACTTCGTTCTGCGTGACTGTGGTGTCAAACTCCACCGTCAGCAGATTGCCGTTCACTCCGGCAATGCGTCCTCTTTTGTTTTCAAGCATGACAGAATCTTCTCCGCGTTTTGTATCGTTATTTTTCAATTACTTTTATTGTGCACTGTGTTCGCTGTGTCCGCTTTCCCGGACGGCCGACGCCGCACGGTCCAGATTCTCCGAGGGAATGCCGGATGCGCGCTTCTGCCATTTTTCCGCAATCAGCAGTTTGCAGCGGTAGGCTCCCAGACTGTCGAAGTCGAACAGATGCCCCTGTTCCAGTTCCTCAAGTTTCCTCCAGCGGGCGAGATCCAGCAGTTTTTCCCGCTCAAGGGGGTTCGGGGCGCCGTAGGCTTCCGTGGCGGCACGGTCGGCGTCCGTTTCAAAAGGGATGTCCATCTTGAAAAAGCGGTTCCCGGATGTGTCGGCTCCCAGGCGGTTCGCACGCAGTTTCGCCAGCGACAGACGCAGCGACATTTCCCAAGCTGCATAACGCCCCAGAAGTGTTTTCATTTCTTTCGGATCCGGCTTTTCCGCCGGCGACAGTGTCGCCGCTTCCAGCTGCCGCAGTTTGTCCGGCTTGACAAATGCCGAACAACTGGAGAGAAACGCTTCCGAGGAAAGCACGGGTGCGTCGTCTATTTTCAGCATCGGCAGGGAGGCGCAAAGTGCATGATAGTGTGCCATCGTCGGAACTCCGTGTGTTCTGCGCTTTCCGCGTCAGCCCTTGAGAACCGCGGCCAGTTTCGGCCCGACGAATTCACAGATGATTTCCGAAAGCGTGTCATCGGAAAAGTCCAGAAACACGTCTTCTCCTGAGAAACCGATCTGGAGTCCCGCCTGGAAATCGTGCCCCACGCTGATTTTCGGCCTGGCGTGAAGATCGGCCAGAAGAGACCCCTTCAGCAGTTTTTCAAGATTCTCCGCATCTTTCTTCGCAACAATGACTTCCAGTTCCGTTTCCCCTTCCGCCTGCCGGGTCTGGCGCGCCTTGGCGATTTCAAGAATGATGCCTGCCATCACTTCAGGGGTCATCGCGTTTCCGGCGCAGTTCTTCGCCACCGCGCTGAGGCGGTTCAGAATATCGCTCTTCAGAGCAATGAGAATGTCTCTGGCGGCCTGCCGGATGGCGGCCTCGGATTTTTCACGGGAGGAGACCGCTTCGGCTTCCGCCTTCTTGAGTATGGCTTCGGCTTCCGTGCGGGCGTTCGCCACAATGTCGGCGGCGTCCTGTTTCGCTTTGGAAACGATTTTGTCCTTTTCTTCTTCCGCCTTGAGGATGCCGTCTGTCTGGATTTTGTTGAGCAGTCCCTGCAAATCTTCCGCCATGAGAAATTCCCGTCCTTTCCTTCCGCGGGACGTTTCCTCCGCGGGGGGAGGGGAACGTCTGCGGTTTTACTGTTGTTTCTTTACCGCGCATTTTAAACGTAAACAATACTTCCGAATTGGAAAGAATCAAGTTTCATCCGGGAAAAAGCCCCGAAAAAGTCGTTTGAAACACGCGGGTTCCTCCTGCGGGAGGGAAGCTGTTTTTTTTCTCCCCCCGGATTCAGATGCCGTCAGATGCCGATGGAGGCGAGCATGAGGCTCAGTTCGTTTACGATGGACACCAGGCGGGGATGGGTCACATTGAATTCCCCGACGGTTTTCCCCAGCGTTTCCAGGGTGAAGCGCAATGTTTCCGGATCGCGTTCCTCCCCGACGGCGAGGACGGAGGAATCTTCCGCGAGTTTCGCAATTTTCAGCGCTCCCTCTCCGTCGCTTTCCGAAAGGCTTCCGATCTCCTTTTTCAGACGCTCCACCAGTGCCAGGAGTTTGACTTTGTTTTCTTCCGAAACCTTCCCGCTCCGGATCCGTGCTTCGATTCTTTCAATGGTGTTCTGCGGCATGGTGTGGATGGACTCCCCTTTTCCGTTTTTCTGTTTTTCTCTCGTTCTGCTTTTGAACTTTGTCCCGCGGTCCGTTTTTTTCCCTGTCCCGCGGTTTTTCCCTTGTTATGGCTGTGATGTCTCCTTCCCATGATTCATCATGGCTCTTCATGCGGAGAAAAAGAGCCGGAACGGAAAGAATGGCTCAGTTGCGCATCATGTTCCGGTTTTTCCTCCCTTTCCGGAGTTCGCCCATGCTGACGGGACGGAAGGTCTTCCTGAGTTCCCTGCGCTTTCCCGCATCCGCGGAAAAATATTTCCAGCGGTTGAAGGCGAAGTCGTGCGGAATATAATTCGTCATCCAGTCATGTGCAAGGACGAATGCGACGGTATGGGTTTCAAAAATCCACGGACACTGTTCCGCCAGATATTTCGCCATGGCCGTGTATTTTGCGCTCCGTTCAGGCGAATCGGGCATGACGGCGCTTTCCTCATACATCCGGTCGTAGACGGGGTCGTTGTACAGCACCCGGTTGCAGGAGCCGGAATTCGGTCCGTAGAAGAGTTGGAGAAAATTTTCCGCATCCGGATAGTCGGCGGTCCAGGAGAAGCGGAAAAGCTGCAGCTGCCCGGCGGAGAGTTTCTGCAGAAAGCGCGGACGTGTATTGAATTCCGCCCGCACCCGGATTCCGATTCTGCCCAGGTCCGTGGCGAGCAGTTCAGCGGTCTGGCGGTAGAATGTGTCGCTTCCTGTCTGATCGAAGCTCAGTTCCAGGGGGGCTCCAGTGGCGGGGTCGATTCCATCCGGATATCCGGCGCGGGCAAGAAAGCTGCGCGCCTCTTCGATGTTCTGTTCTCCGAATCCGCCACCCTTCCATCCGGGCACATGGCCGGCGATGCCCGGCGGAATCGGCCCGTAGGCTTCCACAAAACGGCCTCCGGAATGGAGAATTCGCATTTTCTTGTCGAAGGCGAGGCTGATTGCGCGCCGGAGATCCGCGTTCTTCCCCAGGACGGGATCGCCGAAATTGAATCCGATGTAATTGGTCTGAAGTTCCGGCGCCTGGATCAGGCGTATGCCGCGGGCACGGAGGGTGGGGGCCAGTTCCAGGTCTTCGTTTACGACTGCTTCAAAATTGTCGCCGTCCAGCGCATAGAAGTCGAGCTCTCCCTGCAGGAAGAGCAGCCAGGACGCCAGCGGCTGTTTCACCAGATAGCAGATGATTTCATCCGAAAGCGGCAGTTTGCGTTCCCGGTCTTCCGGATTTTCCGCCGCGGAGAAGGTTTCTTCACGGTATTCCGGATTCCGGCTCATCCGGATGACGTAGTCCTTGCGCCATTGCGCCAGGCGGAAGGGGCCGCTGCCATGGGGATGGTCGGCAAAGTCTTCCCCGTAATATTCCACGGCGCGGCGGGAGACTGCCGCGCAGTAGGGAAGCGCAAGTGCGTAGGAGAGACGGGGATCGGGAGCGTCCAGATGAATTTCAAAGGTGAAATCGTCGAGGACCTTCAGTCCGGCGCATCCGGCGTCATAGGGGGACAGGTCGTTTTTTTCGGCTTTTGCGCTGCGTTCGCGGAATTCCTCGAGTCCTGTGATTTTCCCGCGGACGAGCCAGTAGCCGGGGGAATGAAGCCGACTGTCCGCAAGACGGAGCAGGGAAAAAACGATATCCTGCGCCTTGACCTGTCTGGCATCCTTTCCCAGTCCCCGGAAGGGGGGGCCGTCCTGGAAATAGAGATCCTTTCTCAGTTCGCAGCGGTAGCGTTTCCCGTCGGCTGAGATTTCCGGCATCTTTGACAGCATGGAGGGTTTCAGACGATAGGCGCTCCTGTCATATTCATACTGCAGCGGCGTATCATAGAATGCCGCCGCGACGTACTGGCTCGTGGTGTCGCCCGCCAGGGCTGGGTCGAGTGTGGCGACAGGCTGCCCGAGGCTCATGACAACGACCCGGCTTCTTTCTCTTTCCTTTTCCCCTCCGTCACTCCTGGATTCGCCGCAGGCGCTGAAAAGAAAGATGCATATAACTGCCGCGGCGCAGCAGCGCAGAAACGCCAGAAACGCCAGAAACGCCGCCCCTTTTTGTTTCCGGCGGCATGGACGGAAGCTTTCCCCGGCCGAAGGCATTTCATCACCTTGAAATATTTTTCCGGAGACCGTCCTTTCATCAAGCGTTCCTGCGTCCGCGTCCCTCCCGCACGGGCTGAAAAAAGAAGAAAACGAAAACCCGCGGGCGGCGCCGGAGATGCGGAACGCGGAGACGGAACGGCAAGATGCAGAGGCCCGTTTCCTCCATGCACTCTCTGTTGTTTCCGGACGCTGATGTGAATAATGTTTCATGCGAAAAAGTCCGTTTCCTTGATTCTTTCCTGATTCTGTCCTTATGCTTCTTCGTCAACAACAGGATGACTTCCGGGGGCGGCGCCGATATCGCCGTCCAATGTTTCGTCAACAGTTCCGTGTTCGTTTCCGTTGTCAAGGAACTTGTCGACCTTATTTGCGAATTTGGCGGAGCTTCCGTTTTTTCTTGTCTGCCAGGCGTTTTTTTCTTTCTTCAGGAGGGCTTTTTTTTTGTTTTTCCTGAGCAGGGAAAGTTTTTTGCCATCCGGGAAGTCGTCCGTGAAGTTGTCCGGGGAGTCATTTGTGATATCATCGGGATCGGTTTGTTTTTCCGGCGGGGGAGGGGGCTGAGCGTCTTCTTCAGACTCCTCCGCATTTTCATCATCCGGATCGAGCTGCTCTTCTTCCAGGGATCCTTTGAGCAGAGCATTTACGGCGGAGTAGATGGCTTCCGGAGCGAAACCGCGTCCTGCCAGGAAGCGCATGGCTTTGGCTTTCCGCCTGTTTTTGTCTTCTACCGCATTCAGGGAACGGAGACGGCGTTTCAAGGCTATTTCCGCCAGAAGTTTCTGGCGTTGCGCCGGATCCTCTTCCTGTCCGACTCCAGCTGCCTGAATGGCCTCCTGCGCGAGTTCGCCCGCCACGCCTTTTTCCCGGAGACGGACTGCGATTCTGCGGTCTCCGTAACCTCGACTCCGGAAGGAGGAGACCACCGTTTCCGCATAAGTCCGGTCATTCAGAAATCCGAATCGCAGACATTCCGATATGGCGTGTTCGATTTCCTCCCGTGCATAAGATTTTTTCTGAAACAGTTTTTTCCTGATTTCAGATACGGAACAGGGGTGTGCCGCCAGAGTGTCCACGGCGCATTCCAGTGCGCTATTCTGTTTTTTCATCGGTTTCCTTTCCGGTTTTTCCCCGGGGAATGTTGTGCTGTGCTCTTTTTTCTGATTCTCCCCTCTTCCGGAAGAAGAAGAGAAGAAGGATCCTTTCCTCCGGGGCGCGCGGATTCCGGAGAACCGACAGGGGAGGGGTAATGGTAATATAGCTTTGCATTTGTTTTTTTGCAATTGCCGGAATCCGCGGAGCACTCTTTCCCGAAGAGCTGGAGAGAAGACGTTTTTCGTCCTCCACGCACCGGAGGAAGCCATTCACATCAGCGCGTGAGACGGAAAATCCAGCCCTCTTCTCCTTCATAGACCGGCATCCAGCCGCTTCTTTTGAGATAATACGCATTCTGCCTGCGCGGTGCGAGCAGGACGGCGTAACGGATTCCGAGGACGCGGAACAATTCGTCCGGACGAATGATCCTCGGGCCTCCTCCGGGGCGGCATGCGCTCAGGGCGCGGGTTTCCTCCGGACTGGCGGCGAGAGCGAATACGGGATCCATTCCCCAGAGCCAGCGGTGCGAGTCGTCATAATAGAAGAGGACGGGGAAGTCGCTCCAGTCCGCATTGATGACTGCGTCCTTTTCCGGGACGTTGTTTTTCAGCCACTTCGCGATTTCCGGTATGGGTTTGATTTCGGCGGATTTCGCCGCGGCTGCGCAGTGAACCGAGGCAAAGGAGGCGCAGACGACCCCGATGGATGCAATCAGCACAAGAAGCGCCGTCTGTTTTCTGCGCAGCGGCAGGAGAATGTCCTCCTTCACGCATTCGGGCAGCAGCATTGCGAAGAGCAACACATTGAAGGGCGATGCATATTCCACCGCTCTCAGCACCAGGAACGTCCCTCCGGTGAAAAGCACCGTGAAGGAGGCGATGGCATAAAGATTGGGGCTGATTCCTGAAAAACCGCGGCGTTCCGTCAGACGAGTCAGCATCAGGAGATTGAAGTAGAACAGCACGTAGAGCGGGATTGCGGACAGGTGCCAGCGGATCGACGGCATTCTCATTTCTCCCGGTCTGCCGAGAAATTCCTGGATGAACATCGGAGACAGCAGCGCATCCCAGGACTGCAGTTTCCAGATCAGGAACGAATTCGGGAACTGCGGATGCACCAGAAGTCCCGTCAGGACTCCGACAAATGCGAGCGTCGGGAGCAGAAGCGCCTTCAGCGAATCTTTTCGGATCGAAAAGAGTGCGAAGCAGAGAGTCGGGATCACAATGAAGTGCGGATTGGAATAGGACCATGTATAGAACACCGACAGCAGGAAAATGGCGCATCCGCGGAATTTCAGCGATCCTTTTGCCAGCAGTCCGCACGCAAGGAAAAGCAGTCCGAGTGAAAACACGTGCGGCCTGAGCATGAGAATCCGGTAGGTGAAATTGGAAATCAGAAGCATCCCTGAGACCGAACAGGCCAGAATCAGCGGCGGAGACACCCCCAGGCGTGCCGCGGCAAACACAAACGCCCCACCCGTGAACAGCAGAAAGAAGAATGCGGCGAAATGAAACGGCGGACCGCCCCGGATCCCCAGAAATTCACGGACAAATTCCGTTCCGCGCAACAGTGCATGATACAGCAGTTCCTTGTCCGCGAAGGTGTCGTTCCAGATGGAAATGGCAGTCCAGGGGAATTCCTTCGCCATGAAGACGGACGGACCCATTTCCGCCATTTTCATGTGATAGTAGGAATCTCCTGACGCCTCGCCGGTGGAGAGCATGATGATTCTCAGGAGAATCAGCCACAGCACGGGGAGCAGCGCGGCCGATATCAGGAAAAAGTATTTCAGGCGGGGCGGGAACGGGAAGGGGAAAGGCGCTGTCTTCTCCTGTGCGGAGGAAAGGGGTGAGGCAGCGGCTTCTGTTTTTTCCTTTTCCGTTTCCGCTTTCAGTTCCGCTTCAGCGGGAAGCGCCTGTGAATCAGAAGCGTTTTTTGTCATGAGCCGTTCCCCGTTCCGATTTTGTCCGTGCTTTTTCCATATTGATCTTCCGCATTCTTTATTCTTTTCCGCGGCGGGCGGGCAAAATGCGGACAAGTCGGGACAATACAGGCCTGCCGGGGAAAATGCAACCTTTCTCAGAGGATTTTTTCTTCCGCTGATCTTTATGCAAGGATTGTAAAATGCGTTTTATCCGTTATTGTAATCCGCTGGCGGCATTGCCGGGCTGAGCAGCGGGAAGGGGCGGTATGCTTTTCATGTGGAGAATTCCGCACATATTTTTTTCCTGCTGCTCCGGGATCTGCCGTGCCGTTGCCGCAGTTGTTGTGCTGTGGCATTGAGAACAACAGGGAAACGCAACAGTCCATTTCAAATTCAAAAAAATAAAAAAGAAAAAACAAAAGAAGAAAAAAAGAAGAAGAGGAAGAGTGTGAGTATGAGCATTCTGATCAAAAACTGCCGTCTGATTTCTCCGGATGTGGATCTGAATTCCGCCGCGGTTCTGGTGGAAGGGAAGAACATCAAAAGGATTTACGCGCCCGGGGATGCTCTGCCGGAAGCGGATGTCCAGGTGGTGGATGTGGAAGGCGCAATGGTCATGCCGGGTTTTGTGGACATCCACTGCCACGGGAGGAGCGGATTTGATTTCTGTGACGCGACTCTGGAAGCTGTTACCGCCATGGCTGTCAACAAACTCAAGGAAGGGGTGACGACTCTGCTCCCGACCACCCTGACCATGGGCGAGGATCTTCTTGCCTCGGCCTTGAAGACTGCCGCTGATTATGTTGCTTCTGGAGTGAAGGGCTGCAAAGTGCCGGGTGTGCATCTGGAAGGGCCGTACATCAATCCGAAGTGTCTGGGGGCGCAGAATCCGGAATTTGTGCGTCCGCCGGACATTGAGGAAGTGAAGCGTCTGGCAAAGATCTTTCCGGTTCTGAAGGTTTCGTATGCCGTGGAGATGCCGGGTGCGGATATTTTTGCGGCGGAACTTCTTGCCGAAGGGATTACTCCTTCCTGCGTGCACAGTGCCGCGACGTTCCGGCAGTTCCTTGCCGGGCATGAGCACGGACTGCGCAATCTTTCGCACTACTGCAATCAGATGACTCCGCTTCATCACAGGGATATCGGGCTGGTCGGAGCCGGGCTGGCGTGCGAGGATGTCTTCATTGAATTCATCTGCGACAAACTGCATATTTGTCCCGACATGATTGATCTGGTCTTTTCTCTGAAGAATGTGGAACGCATTCAGCTCATTACCGATGCCATGCGTGCGGCGGGCATGCCGGACGGTGAATATACTCTTGGCGGTCTTCCTGTGATTGTCAAGGACGGCGCTGCCCGTCTGGCATCCAACGGGGCTCTTGCCGGCAGTACGCTTCAGCTTTGCCATGCACTCCGGAATGTGTACGATGTTACGGGCATGGAGCTTTCCGATCTGGTCAAGACCACTTCCTGGAATCAGGCCAGAGCTCTTGGGCTTGGAAACATCGGAAGACTCGAACCGGGTTATTGTGCGGACATTGTGGTGCTGGACAATGATTTCAATGTCCTCCGCGTGATGGTGGATGGCGAGTTTCGTCTTTGATCTTGTTATACTTTTGATCCGGATTTTCAGTCCGGGAATCTGTGGAAAAGACGGGGAATCGGGAAGTTTTCAAAACGCTTCCCGGTTCCCTTTCCTTTTTCTTCTGGATAAAATTCAAAAATTATTACGGAAAAATGCGTTGAGCATTTTTCTCGAGGTCAAGGTCCGTGACCTTGTC
>CAJMAW010000044.1 GCA_905211485.1 uncultured Lentisphaeria bacterium
TCAAATAGAAACAAACGAGATTTCTGTCAAAAAAAGCATTGATAGAGGTTCCCTTATATGCAAAAAAAGAAAAATGTCAAGTGGAAAAGAGAAAAAAATGGAGTCAAAGACTTCTTTTTCAGAAAAATCCATGTATACATGGGGAAAACGGACGGGAAACGTTTTCTTTTGCGGAAAAGGGGCGGGGAAAATGCTTTCCGGAAGAAAGGTTCTGCATCCGGATTTTCGGGAAGCCGGAAGGCACATCGAGAGCAGAAGGAAAAAATTTGAGCACATTTCTGTTGACAAGTGGAGAATGAGAGAGCATAGTAAGAAGAAGGAATCAGAATATCCCCGGACGTTCTGGAAAGGGGATGGAAAGAGAATTCATGACGCAGCCCTCCTGGCAAGGGAAAAAAGGAACGGTTATTTTTCATGGATAAATACAGCTCTGGAGTATTGAACTGTCTCTACCAGAATGGCCCGTTGACGCGGATGGAACTGATGCGTCTTCTGAAGATGAGACAGAATTCCATTGTGGAAGTCTGCGACACTCTGGAAGAAGAGCACCTGATTTTGAAGGAAGACGCCAGCCGCCGGAGGAATGTACGCCTTGATCTCAACGCTCCGCGTTTTGCAACGCTGGGAGTGGAACATTCTCCGGATCGGCTGCAGATGGTCCTGCTGGATGCGAAGAGGAAGAAACAGGCGTCGAAGACTCTCCCTCTGCTTCCGGGGCTTTCCCCGGAGGATCGACTGAAGGAGATCCTGAAGACGATGAGAAGTTTTCTGGCGGAACATCAGACTCTGCGAGTGGTGTCCATCGGATTCGCGGATGCAGGGATTGTGGACATGGCCCGCGGGATCGGCCTTTTTGCGGCGCATCTGCCGGGATGGAGGAATATTCCGCTTGTACGGGTGCTGGAATCGGAATTTTCGGTTCCCTGCCGACTCATTGACCGTCTGGATGCGGTCTGCCGGGAGGATCTGATGCATCTTCCTGTTTCGGAACTGGCGGGGAAGAGCCGTTTTCTCGTGATGGTGGAAAGCGGGATCGGGGTGTCGATTTTTCATAAAGGCGATTTCTGGACGCAAAACTGTCCGTTTTCCGGCCAGCTGGGGCATACGGTGGTCCGCCCCGGAGGGGAGATCTGCCACTGCGGAAATCGGGGCTGCCTGGAAACCATTGCCGGATTCCAGGCCATCATGGAAAGAGTCGGAAGACTGACGGGACGCCGTCCGGAAAATGTCGAAGAGCTTCTGCGGATGGAAGAGGAGGGGAACTGTCATGTCCGCCTTGTGCTCAGGGAGGCCGGCGAGACTCTCGGTATCGCGCTTACAAACATGGTGCAGCTGATCGGCATCACGGAAGTGATTGTCCTGACCCGTCTGTGGCATCCCGCTTCGCCCTTCTTTGAAGCCATAGGCAGGGTGATGAGAGAAAATACGCTCTATCCTCTCTCCGAAACTCTTTCCCTGTCCGGGAAAAATCCGAACCCCGAGTCCGCCGCTGTGGGAGCCGCCCTTTTTGCACAGCATGAATGGTTCCTGGAACCTTCGGATGCCCTTCTGTGACACAGTGTCATGGGGACGGCTCAGCCCCGGAACAGGAAAAACTCCTCCATCCATTTTTTTCCCCCCCCCTTCACGAAGGCTCAGGTATCAGAAGCCGAAACGGAGAGGAGGTGTGAAAGGAGGGAGAAAAAACTGGAAGAATCAAGAAGAATCAAAGAGAAATAAGAATTTTTTTGAAGAAGCTGTTTTTTTCCTGATTTCCGGGAGTATACTATTATATTACGTTTCCGCTTCAAAGCGGTCAGGCAGACGGGAAAAGAAGACGGAAATCCGGAACTCGCGTCCGTCACCGGGAAACCGGAACGCTCCGGACTCTTAGTTGTCCAATCCCCCGGGAGAAAACACCCGGACTCAATTACATTCAAAACAGGGAAAACGTGTCATGACAGTCAAACTGGAAAGCCCGCTCGAACGCCTGAGCTACGCTCTGGCGATGAACCTCTGCGCATACATCAAACAAATTCCTGTGCCGGTCGATGAAAAACTCATTTCCGGAGTTCTTCCAGACCTGCTTTCCGGCACTCCCCCGCAGCTCGGGCAGGAGGAATATCAGGAGATTATGAAGGACTTCCAGGGAAAGCTTCGTGCCGCTGCGCAGGCGGAAAGTGCCCGCCGCTCAAGCGCCAACCTTGCCGCGGGAAAGGAATTCCTGCAGAAGAACGCAAAGAAGGAAGGCGTCGTGACGACCGCCTCAGGTCTTCAGTACCAGGTGCTCAGAGAAGGGCAGGGGGATTCCCCGAAGGCCGATGACGTGGTGAGAGTGCATTACGAGGGATCGCTTCTGGACGGAACTGTCTTCGACAGTTCCATCCGCCGCGGCGAACCCGCCGAATTCCCGCTCAACCAGGTGATCGCCGGCTGGACGGAAGCGCTTCAGCTGATGAAAAAAGGCGGGAAAGCGCGTCTTTTCATTCCCCCTGAACTCGCCTACGGCACCCGCGGCGCGGGCGGAATGATCGGACCGGATTCCACTTTGATTTTCGATGTGGAACTTCTGGATATTCTCGGGAAGGCGTGAAAAAAGGCTGTTCCGGAAATCTCAGAGTCTCTTCTCATCCTCTTTCTCCGACGGCGGATGAGAAGGGCGCCGCCAAACACTTTCGGCCTGAAGTCTTAGAGACGACGGGAGGAACAGGACAATCTCAAGAAAAAAGTGGAACAGGGGAAAAGAAAAAGTCCGCTCTGATTTTGTGCCGGGTTCCGCATGGGGGGTCCTCCTTTTTTTCTTTTTTTTCTTTATCGTATTTTCATGATTCATTTTTCACATTTTATACTGTTCCTTTGAATTCTTCTTTTCTTCCGGCAACATTTTTTCCCGGCAGAGTTTACACTTCTCCGCCGCCTGTGGAACGGTGAGGGGAAAAACAGAGAAAAGATTCAGAAGAACGATCAGAATCAGACAACAACAGAAGGAAGAACGAGTCTTATGGACAAGATTTCATCAGTCATCAGGAATGTGAACTGGTTCCGGAATTCAGGCATTATGACGCCTCCTTCCGGGGAATGGGGTGTTGCCGAACGGGTTGCCGTCATGAAAGGCAATTCGGCGGCGGAGAAGATATACAAGGGATTTCCGGCGTATACGCCTTTCCGCGACTATGCGCTGCTGGAGTCGCGCCGCGCGGACTGCAATTTTGAAACGGCGCTGATGTTTCTGCTGCTTCAGGAATTCACGGGGAACCCCGCGGATGAGAAAACGGGAGAGAACATCCTGGACTTTCTGTATTACCGGAGCGGCCTGCTGAACAGATCGTCTGAGACGCATGATTTCGGAGTATGGCAGTGGTCGCATGTGTGGAGGGAATGGTATCTGTGGCTGGACGACAACAGCTGGTGTGTGTTCATCCAGATCCTGCTCGGGATGCGTTACCCGCACTTGGACCGGAAATACGGATTGGTGGAATGGGGGGTGCGTCTGGCGCGCACTCTGCTGAAAGTCTTCCGCCGGACGTTCCGTCCGGACATGGGGCTTGGAAAAGCCTTTGATCCGGAAAAGGAATTCTGCGGAGACTTAAGTCTTCCGCATTTCGGCGCGCTTCTGATGATGGCGTTTCTCGCCGCGGACAAGGCGGATCCGGATCCGGAATACCGGAAGGCGGCGGAGGAATACTGCCGCCACCTGGATTCGCAGCTGCCGAACTTCAACGCCAGCGAGCTAAGTTATATTCTGATTGCGCTTCCCCTGATTGCGGAACACTGGAAGGAGGAAGATCTTTTTGCCGCACTCACGCGCCGCACCGCCGCGGAACTCCAGAAACGTTTCCGGGAGAATCCATACGGCAATCTGCCCGCCGAACACAGCGAAGCCCCCTGCGGTGGACACCTGGTGGATCTGATTTACACGACAAACTGGGGATTTCTCGGTTTCGTCCATTTCGCTGCCTTCTCCGGGGAACAGGAGGATTTTGACGCCGCGGAAAAAATGGCTTCCATGCTGATTTCCATTCAGGATTCTTCCCCTGAACCCTGTTTCCAGGGATGTTGGAGAGGCATGTATGATCTGTCTGCAAACTCCTGGGGCGGAGGAGACTGCGCTGAAGGTGGAGCCAACAGCATCTACAGCGGATGGACCAATGCGCCCATTTCCATTGCCATGATGCTTTTGACAAGGAAAGAAGGCCTGGGAAATCTTTTTCATCCCGTTCGTTGAATGCTTTGAATGCTTCAAAAGTTCAAATATCTGAATATTTGAATGTTTGAATATTTGAATTGCTGAAGGAAAGCATTGCCGCATTTTTCCTCCGTTGCGGGGAAGGAGTCCAGGCATTCTTTTTTGCAGAAATCTTTCTGTGAAATGGCGGATCCTTCCCGGCGGAGGGGCAAAATCAATGGACTGAAAAAGCTGAGGAAAGCTGAGGAAAGAGGAAAATCCGCTTTTCCTCTCTCTTCAGCTGATCTCATTATGCCGTGTTCCTCTTTCTCCCTTTTCCTTTTTCTTTCTTTTTCAGAAAGATCTTTGCAAACCCGACGTCGAGCGCCACCATGCCGCCGCCTCTCCGCAGGGAAATACGACGGAGTGATTTGAATTTTCAAAAGAATACGGATATAATAATAAGTTATCTCCTTTTTTTATGGATGAGGCATATGACAGCAGAAAAAGGGTGAGGGAAGATGACGGACAGGAACGACGGACTGGAAATAAAAACTTCTGAAACTTCTGAAACTTCGCTCGCAGCGGAAACTGCAGAAAGAGAAAAAGCCCCGGACGCTTCTGACGCATCGGATGCTTCGGAAATTTCGGAAGCAGGGAAGTCCCATGATACGGAATCCGTCTCGATTCCGGACGTGCCGGGGACGACTCCTCCTCCAGGGAAGAAAAGCGCTTTTCCCGGCGGCGGAGATGCTGCTGCGGACGGCGGGGGAAAGAAGAGTTCCGGGCCTCTTCTTTCGGAGGCGGAAAAAAACATTGCCATGTGCTGTCATCTTGCGGGACTGGCGGGGCTCTTTCTGCCGTATGTGGGCAATATTCTGGGCCCGATGATCGTCTGGGCGTGGAAAAAGGATTCGAGTGCGTTTGTGGATTTGCAGGGGAAATCGGCCGTCAATTACCAGATCTGCCTGAGCATGGCGGCGTTCTGTCTTCTGGTCGCGGGAGTGATTCTTTCCGTGATCTGTATCGGTTTTCTTATCAGCATTCTTTCCCTTCTTCTGATGTTTGCGGGCATGTTTTTCCCGATTATCGCGGCCCTCTATGCGAGAGAGGGAAAACAGTACCGTTATCCTCTCTCCTATCCGTTCATCCGCTGAAAGAAGGGCCAGGCGACAGAAAATGAACCGGATCGAACGGATTCAGATACAGGCTGCGGACTCCCGGAACGGGAATCAGAAACTTCACTATGCACTGGAGAAGTCCGCCTGGATCTGGCTTCCGGGCAGGGATGCCGGAAGCGGGCCGCACGCGGCCGAATTCCGGAATGAATGGGCGGCGGAGGAGGAAGAGACGCTTTTGACAATCCATCTTTCCGCCGATACCCGGTTTGAAGCGTTTCTGGACGGCGTTCCTTTTGCCATGGGGCCGGACCGTTCCGATCTGAATCACTGGTCGTTTTCCTCCTTCCGGATCTGTGTCCCGCGCGGGAGACATGTGTTTGAAGTGCTTTGCTTCTATCTGCCCCGTCCGGCCTCTCCCTGTGCCCGGCTGAGCCGGGAACCGGGGTTCATCTTCGGCGTTTCCGGAAGGGAAGACTCTGACACTGACCGCAGGGCGGAGGGGGAAAAGGATCGGCACCCGGGGATGCCGCGTTGGCCGGGGGAATTCCTGAACACGGGTGCGGAACAATCCTCCTGGCGTGTCCGGGAGAGGCCGGGAGTCTCCTTTTTTCCTGCGGAAAACTCCTTTATTGCTGCGCCACTGCGTCTTGATGGGGCGGAATTTTACCGTGATACGCCTTACGTTCCGCCCGCGGTGGTGAGGGCGGCGCTGTGTCCCAACGAATACGGTGTCCGAAGGCCGGGATGGATTCTGCATCCGTCGCCTCTTCCGGAGCAGATGTGCTCGGAATACGGGGAGACAGGAGAACTGCGGGCGTATTTTGACGGTCCGGCGGGGGACTGTCCTGCCGTGGAGGAGAAAAATCTCCGTCCGAGTGTCGCATGGACCCGTTTCCAGAATTTCCTGGAGGGAAAGGAAACACTTGCTGTGCCGCCGCAGACGGAATTTTCCGTCCTGATCGATCTGCACGATTATCTGTGCGCCTTTCCGGAACTGGAAGCGGAGGGTGGGGGAGAGGATGCGGAAATCCGGATCGCCTGGCAGGAGTCGCTTTATCTTCCCGGCTGCAGGGAAAAAGGAAACCGGGATGAAATCAGCGGGAAATGTTTTCCGGTTTCCGTGCAATGGGATCTTTTCCGCCGTCTTGATCCGTGCCGTTGCCGGAAGTACCGTTCTGTAAGCTGGAGGGCGGGGCGCTATCTGCTGATCTCGGTGAAGACGGGGCGCATGGCGCTTCATCTGCACCGCCTGAGACTTCTGGAGACACGCTATCCGCTGAAGATCGAATCGGAAATCCGTTTTTCGGAGGAAGGACTGAACGATCTGCAGCCCTTCATGCTCCGCGCACTTGAGTCATGCATGCATGAGACGTATATGGATTGTCCGTACTACGAACAGCTCATGTATGTGGGCGATACGCGCCTGGAAGCGCTGACGACCTATGTCCTGACCCGGGACGCGCGTCTTCCCGAAAGGGCCGTGACACTCTTCGACTGGTCCCGTTCGGACTGGGACGGACTGGTTGCGGAGCGTTATCCCTCATCCGAACCTCAGCTGAGCGTGACATTCAGTCTGCTGTGGCCGCTCATGCTCCGGGATCTGGCGCTGTACCGGAGGATTCCGGTGGAGAAATTCCGCCGTTTGCGCAATTCGGTGAGGACCATGCTCCTGCGGGTGTCCGAATATCTGAACGGGGAGGATTTGCTGGAGAATCTGCCGGGCTGGTCCTTTGTGGACTGGTGTCCGGAATGGAGGGCGGGTGTGCCGCATCCGCTGAACAGCGGAGGGGTTTCCTCGCTTTTCAGTCTGCATTTTGTCCTGTCCCTGAAGACGGCGCTGGAGCTGGAGGAATGGTTCCCGGAGAGTGAACAGGCTTCTGCGGAGGAACAGATCCGTCCGGAGGAGGGACGGCGCTCCTGCGGCGCTTCGTTCCGGGAATACTTCCGTTCTCTTGCGGAACGGGTTTCCTCTTCGCTGTACCGTCACTTCTGGTCGGAAGAGCGTTCCATGCTTGCGGACGATCTTTCGCGGGAGCATTTCAGCGTTCACGCCCAGTGTCTGGCGCTTCTTGCGGGGGTGCTTCCGCCGGACCGGGAATACGATTGTCTGGAGGCGATTCTGAACGTGAAGCCCGGGACGGCTGCGCTCCCGACCGTGTATTTTTCCCATTATTTCTTTGAAACACTGTACCGTTTTCACCGCGCGGAACGGATTTTAGAATTTCTGGGCGTCTGGCGTTTCATGCGGGAAAAAGGCGGAGCCGTCACCACCTGGGAGAGTCCGGAACCCAGCCGTTCGGATTGTCATGCCTGGGGGGCGCACCCGCTCTATCATTTTTATTCCTCGGTCGCGGGCATCCGAAGCCGCGCGCCGGGATTCAGTAAGGTTCTGATCACTCCCCAGATGGGGAAGATGAAACAGATATACGGAGCATTGACGCATCCGGACGGAGAGATCAAATTTGATTTCAGGAATGATGACGGCGCTTTTCATGCGCGGATCGTTCTTCCGGAAAACTGCGAAGGCATCTTCAGACTGGCCTCCTACGGCCGGCTCCTCCATCCGGGGGAGAATGAACTCAACGTCAAAAAAAGGATCGACAATGACAAAAGATTGTGACTATATGCAATCGCTCAGGGAACGTTTTGCTTCCAGAAATATTGAAATTTCCCTTGCCAACGATTCTCTTCCGATTGTCCGGCTGACCAATCCCCATGCCTCTGCGGTAGTCAGCCTTTACGGAGCACATATTTTCGCCTACGTTCCCCGCGGGTCGAGAAACGTGCTCTGGCTTTCCTCGGAAAGCAATTTTACTCCGGGCAAGTCGGTCCGCGGCGGAATTCCCGTCTGCTGGCCCTGGTTCGGACCCGGACCCGAAGAGGGAATGCCCGCCCACGGTCTGGCCAGAATCTCCCTCTGGAACCTTGAGAAGGTCGAGGAGAATTCCGACGGTTCCACCACTTTGTCGCTGACTCTCGACAAATCCGGCGAAATCGGGCTGAAAGCCTCCGCCCTCATCCGCGTCGGCAGCTCCCTTTCCTTTGAACTGACCACCGAGAACTTTTCCGCGCGCCCCTATACACTGACCAGTGCGCTGCATTCCTATTTCGCCGTTTCCGACATCGCCTCCGTCCGCGTTTCCGGACTCGATGGCGCCGCCTTCACGGACAAGGTCTCCTCTCAGAGACTCGTGCAGCATGGCGACATCCTTTTCCAATCCGAAACCGACTGGGTTTTCGACAGCACCGAATCGCCCGTCATCATTCATGATCCCGTCTGGAAACGTTCCATTCTGGTGGAGAAATCCGGATCCCGTTCCACCGTCGTCTGGAATCCCTGGATCGAGAAATCCCGGAAAATGGCGGATTTCGGAGATCATGAATACCATTCCATGCTTTGTGTCGAAACCGCGAATGCAGGCGCGGACGCCCGGGTGCTTCAGCCCGGCGCGCGCCACACCCTTGCCGCCAGAATTACTGAAATGCTTGAAACCTCCCCCGCTCAGGGAGAAGAATAGCCGGACGGGAAGGGGGGAAACAAAGACGTCTGACACACAGCGTGCTCTTTCCCCCCTCCGGGGGGGATGATGTGCTGCGGCGGGTCAATCGTCCCTGAGACTCCGCATGATTTCCTCAAATGCGGCCAGTTTTTCCGCATCGCTGACTTCCGGAAAATAGGTTTCGGGATCGGGTTTGTCCGCGAATTTGTCGGGGACGTCCTTCAGGAATTTTGAAGGCATCTGGCGGACATATTCCCCGTATTTGAAACGTTCCCCCGCGAATGTGAGGAACAGATATTCCTTCGCCCTGGTGACGGCCACATAAAAGAGACGCCGTTCCTCCTCCTCTCCGCCCTCCAGGAGGGAGCGCTCGTGGGGGAAGAGATTCTGTTCCATGCCGACGACGAAGACGCAGGGAAATTCGAGTCCCTTGGCGGCGTGGACAGTGGTCATGACGGGGGAGTCGGGATCATCTTCCTCTCCGCTTGTCCGGTCATTGTCGTCCATGAGGGAATATCCGGTCATGAAGTCCTGGAGGGAAGGGGAGTCGCCCCGTGCGGCGGCGTCGCGTTCAAACTGTCCGATGCAGTTCAGAAATTCATAGACGTTTTCCCGCCTGGACTCTGCTTCCTTGATGTCCTTGTAGATTTTCTGGAGTCCGTTGAGGTAACCGACGTCTTCCAGATAGCGTCTTGCTTTGGAAAAGAGCGTTTCTCCATCTTCTTCTCCCATCTCCCGGAAGAGATCCCGGTAGTTTGCGATGGTTCCCGCCAGATGCTCTGCGGCCTTCCGGGCGGGGGAGGAGATTTTTTCCTGATAGTCCTTTTCCCCCAGAAGACTCAGAAGAGAATCGTGCGTGACTTTCTGAAGATGACGGAGCGTTTCGATCGCCTTGTCTCCAATGCCGCGCGGAGGAACGGAAAGAATGCGGAGCAGACTCTGATCATCCCTCGGATTGAGAATGAGTTTCAGATATGCCGCGGCGTCCTTCACTTCCTTGCGCTGGAAGAATTCCTGTCCCCCGATGATTCTCGGATGGATCCCGCGGCGGCGGAATTCCTGTTCAAAAACGCGTGAAAGATAATTGGAACGGTAAAGCACGGCGCAGTCCGAATAGGAAAGATCGGGATTCCGGTAAAGAAGATCGCTCATGGCGTCGGCGACGAAGCGGGCTTCCTCCTCTCCGTTTGCCAGGCGCACGATGCGCAGATTTTCCCCGTCGCCCTTCGCCGACCAGAGATTTTTTTCGTAACGCTGTCTGTTGCGGGCGATGACGGCGTTGGCGGTCCCGAGAATTTTGTTGGTGGAGCGGTAATTCTGTTCCAGACGGATTTGTCTGGTGCCGGGGAAATGTTTCGGGAAATCCAGGATATTGGAGATTTCGGCGCCGCGCCACGCGTAAATGCTCTGATCGTCGTCCCCGACGGCGCAGATATTGGCTCGTTCCCCGGCAAGAAGATGCAGAATCTGGAACTGTGCAAGATTCGTATCCTGGTATTCATCCACAAGAAGATACCGGTAGATTTCCCGGTAGGTTTCGAGAACGTCGGGATGTTCGCGGAAGACTTTGAGCGTGAGCAGGAGCATGTCGTCGAAGTCCATGGTGTTCTGGAGTTCCAGAAGGGTCTGGTAGCGTGTGTAGATTTCAGCCAGCGGAATTTCCGCCGGACGGAGTTCCTCCGCCTGATCCAGCGCGTCAGCGGGAGTCATGAGTCTGTTTTTGCATCGGCCGATGAAGGCCATGGCTTCCGGAGTGGAAATTTCATCCTTGCTGTATCCCAGTTCCGCCGCCGCCTGACGGACCAGACTCGTCTGATCGCTGCTGTCGGCAATGCTGAAACTGGAGTTGTAATTTCCCGCCAGATGGGCTTCCCGGCGGAGAATCCGGCCGCAGAATGCGTGAAATGTGCCGAGTGTCACTTTCTGCGCAGCTTCCGGAGTGACGAGTTTTGCAAGACGCTCCCGCATTTCGCGGGCCGCCTTGTTCGTGAACGTCACTCCCAGAATGGATCCCGGGCTGATCCCCTGGTCAATCATGTACGCAATGCGGCAGGTGATGACTCGCGTCTTCCCTGTGCCCGCCCCCGCAAGAACCAGAAGCGGCCCTTCCAGATGGGTCGCGGCTTCCCGCTGTTCACGGTTCAGTTTGTCGATGATGGAAGATATCGAAGCCACATGAATTTCCTTCGTGATTCTGTTTGTCGGTTTCCGCGTCCGGATTTTCTTCTCCACCGGATTCCGGCTTTCCCGGGAGATTTCGTCGTCCCGCATTCCACCTGTTGAGACGGCAGTGTTTTACCGTGTCCGGGTCCGCGCCCCGCATCGCCGCATATTGTGCCGGATGAGATGCCGCAGGAATCTTCCGCAATGCGCTGCGCTTCGGGGAACTGCGTCCCTGAAAAAAGACGGGCTTGTGTGGAGAGGAGGAGAAGATTCCGTTTACCCCCGGTTTTGTTTCAGGAAAGCTGTGTTTCCCTTATGCGTCAAGCGCCGCCAGATCGTAGGCGTTCCCGTTCCAGACTGCCGCCGCTCCGGTGACGGGGTGTTCAAATCCGGCGAACACTCCGCCTCCGATCATGTGCCTGACCGTGTCCTCGGCGCTTTCCGCACGGAAGTTTTCTTCCAGATTGCGCTTGCGCGGCGAGTTTTTTTCATAGGTGGACAGATAGAATGCCTTCCCCGGTTCGGGAACGAAACTGCGGACAAGCACGGCGTCTTTCCGGATGATTCCCAGCATGCCGATGCCGGAAGCCGCGTCCACGGCGGCGGCGATGCGGGGCGTGTCCAGGGAATCATGTTCATAATCGAGCGCGAGGAGGGAAAGCGTGAAGGCATCTCTCAAAGACATTCCCGCTGCGATCTTTTCAATGATCGGGTCCGTATGGGAACCGTTGGTCGCCAGAGCCGTGCTCCCGCAGAGACGGATGCAGTTGTAGGCAATGTAGGGATTTTTCGCCAGATCGCTTTCATGCCCGGGACGGGGAATGACGGAGATGGTTTCACCGTGAATGACCGCCGTCCTGTTCGGGAAAGAGCGTGAGGAAACGCGGTAGGCCGCGAAAGGTCTTCCGGATGGAGTCATGCCGAGTGATACGATGCGTCCGAGATACATAATGATGATTTTCCTTTCAGATTTTGCAGTTCTTCAGATTTCAGGTTCCGTTTCTGGAAAGCGCTGTGCCGGAGAAGTGAGAGAGCGCGCACGTGCGCGCGTTTCCGCGGCCAGGTCAGGACTGGCGCGGACGGAGCTGCGGGAACAGCACCACATCGCGAATGGATTCCGACCCGGTCAGAAGCATCACAAGCCGGTCGATTCCGATGCCCATTCCACCTGCGGGAGGCATGCCGTATTCGAGAGCGGTCAGAAAGTCTTCGTCGACGGCCTGAGCCGGATCCTTTCCGCTCAGTGTCACCTGATCCATGAAACGCCTGCGCTGTTCCACCGGGTCATTGAGTTCGGAATATCCCGGGGAGATTTCCTGTCCGTTGATTTCGAGTTCATACACATCGACCAGCGAAGGATCATCCGTGCATTTCTTCGCCAGCGGGACCAGTTCCGCTGGAAGACGGGTGACAAATGTCGGCTGGATCAGAGTCTGCTCGATGAATTTCTCGTAAATTTCGTGGGTGATTTCCAGATCGGTGAATTCCGGCATGACTGCGGCGCCGAGTTCCTTTGCCCGGCGGTAGCGTTCCTCGTGCGGGACATCGAACCAGTCCGCTCCCATTTTTTCACGGATGAGGTCCTTGTACGGAGCGCGTCTCCACGGGCGGCTGAGGTCGATGACCTTGTCTTCCCCGTGCCGGATCTGAAGGGTTCCGAAGACGTTCATGGCGACAGTCGTAATCATGTCTTCGATCAGTTCCATCATGGTTTCGCAGTTTCCGTACGCCTGATAGATCTCGAGCATGGTGAATTCCGGATTGTGACGGCGGGAAATCCCTTCGTTGCGGAAATTCCTGTTCATTTCAAAGACCTTCTCGAAACCGCCGACCAGGAGGCGCTTGAGATACAGCTCGGGAGCGATTCTAAGGAACATGTCGCAGTCGAGTGCCTGATAATGGGTTTTGAAAGGATTGGCCGCGGCGCCGCCGGGGATGTACTGGAGCATGGGGGTTTCCACTTCCAGAAAGCCCCGTTCCGTCAGATATTTCCGGATTTCGCTCAGAATGGCGAAGCGTTTTCGGAAGGTGTCACGGCTCTTGTCATTGACAATGAGATCAAGATAGCGCTGACGGTAGATCTGCTCCACATCGGTGAGCCCGTGCCATTTTTCGGGCAGGGGACGCAGGGATTTGCTCTGGAGACGGAAGGAGGAGACTTTCAGCGTGATTTCGCCGGTCCGGGTCTGGAAGAGGTGTCCGGTGGCGGAAATGATGTCGCCGATGTCGAGTTTCTTGAATTGTTTGAATTCCTCGTCGCCGAGGATGTCGCGCTGGACATAGATCTGAATTCTGCCGGAGCCGTCCTTGAGATGGGCGAAAATGGATTTGCCCATGACGCGGATGGAGGTGAGACGGCCCGCCACATTGATTTCCTCAGGCGCTTCCTGCTGCTCCGGGACAAAATTGGCTTTGGCACTTTCCGCCGGGACAATCGAATCGCATCGTCCGCCATAGGGATTTCCTCCGGCGGCGAGGATTTCGTTTCTTCTGGCAAGGCGCTGTTCAAAAAACGGATCCGTCTTCCGGGCATCGAGTTCGGTGTTTTCGGGATTTCCCTGCACGGTCTCTTCATTCGCCATGGTGAAAAAAACCTTTCCTTATTTATAATGAAGATCATAGGTCTTGTTATCAAAACGTATAAAATATCACGTCCGGGTGTATTTTTCAATGTTCGGGCGGGAAGAATCGTCTAAAAATGAAGGATTCTTTACCTGCGGGGTCTTCTGCTCTGGCGGGGAGGAGACAGGGGAAAAAGCGGGATGACCGGGATGAGCAGGATGATCCAGGCGGCAGAGACGAGAATGATTCTGCCTGTACACACTCCCCCCCCCCATCCTGAGATGGGCAAAAGGCCGTTTACCCGTTTACAAGGAACGGGTAATCAAGAACGGAGAAAATGCGGGGAAGAGGAAAAAACAAGGGAAGAAAAGGAAATTGGTGCCGACGATAGGATTTGAACCTACACCTCCGTGAAGAGACTGCGACCTGAACGCAGCGCGTCTGCCGTTCCGCCACGTCGGCGACACCGTAAATCGGTTGACGGTTTTTACTATAGCCCTGAATTTTCTTTCGTCAAGCGTGAAAATGAAAATTCCCAAGGAAATCTTGAAAAAAGGTTGATGTTTGCGTCCGGCGCCTGTATATTGCCTTGTGTTATGGAAAGAAGAAAGGCAGAATGGATACAAAACTATGGAATTGTGCGTCTGACGGCAAAGAGAATGTCATCGAGGAACTGATTCGGAGGAAATCCCTCCCGCGGGCGGTGGCCATGTACATGGCGGCCCGGGGCGTGGAAGTCAAGGATGTGGAGGCGTATTTCAATGCCTCTTTTTCGGATTTGAGTGATCCGTTCCGGTTCCCCGGGATCGAAGAAGCTGTCTCACGTCTCTGGCGGGCGGTCCGGAACCGGGAGCTGATTCTGATTCACGGAGATTATGATACAGACGGGATTACTGCGACCGCGCTACTCTCCTGGGTTCTGGAAAAAAACGGAGCCATGGTGACCAACTTCCTCCCGCATCGTTTTGATGACGGATACGGTTTTACGCCGGAATCGCTGGAAAAAGCCCTTGAAGCCGCCGGGGGGAAATGCGGCGTGCTTGTCACAGTGGACTGCGGAATCAACAGTGTGGAAGCGGTCCGGGACGCGCGGGCCCGGGGGATTGACGTCATCATCACCGATCATCACGAACCGGGGGAGGAACTTCCGGACGCGCTTGCGATCATCAATCCGAAAGCTCATTCGGATTTGTCCGACATGCACAATCTTTCCGGAGTCGGAGTGGCTTTCAAGCTCGGGCACGCTTTTGTGCTTTACGGCCGCTCCAGGAACGAGGGCGGATACACGACGGAACTGCAGGATGTGCTCGATTACGTGGCTCTGGGAACGATAGCGGACATAGTTCCGATTCTGGGAGAAAACCGGATTCTGGTCAAATACGGGATGGAGACCTTGCGTAAGCAGCTGCGTCCCGGGGTGCGGGCATTGATTGAGGTTGCGCGGGTGGGTGCCCGTATGCAGCCTTCGGACATTACCTTCAAGCTGGCGCCGCGGATCAATGCGGCTGGACGGCTCGGGAATGCGGTTTCGGCGCTTCAGCTTCTGACGGCGTCGAATATTGTGCAGGCGTATAAATTTGCGGATATGCTGGAATCCTTCAACCAGAAGCGTCAGGCGAAGGAGCAGGAGATTTTTTCCGAGGCGAAGCGTCAGGTGGAGTCGGATCCGAATTTTGAAAATTCCGTGACGATCACTGCGGCGGGGGAGAACTGGCATCAGGGAGTGATCGGCATAGTGGCTTCGCGCTTTGCCAGGGACTACAACCGTCCTGCGATTGTCCTGACGATTCAGGGAGAGGAGGCGCACGGTTCCGGACGGAGCATCGGGGGCTTGAATCTGATCCGGATTCTTTCCCATTGTTCGCATCTGCTGACGCGTTACGGAGGGCATCCGATGGCTGTGGGGCTTGGTCTGCACAAGTCGAAGATTGCGGAATTCCAGCGTCTGTTTGAAGAGAGCGTCAGGGCAGAGGCCAAGCCGGAGGATCTGCTGGACAGTGTTTCCTATGACGGCGTCGTGGAGCTTGGCGAACTCGGTCCGGACTTTTTTTCGTATTATGAGAAACTCGGTCCATTCGGACACGGGAATCCCCAGCCGCTGTTCCGGATTGACAATCTGGAAATCGCCAGGACCTTCCCGATCAAGAGCGGTCATACAAAGGGCATTATGCGCGACATGTTCGGTGACACCTGCGACTTCATCGCATTCAACATGACCTTGAACCCGCATACGAGATGGGACGTGATCGCCATGCCGCAGATCAATGAATATTACGGGGAACGGAGGCGCCAGCTTCAAATTATTGATTTCAAACCTTCCTCCTCCCATTGATGCGGAAAGGAAGAGCGAGTCGGAGTTATTTTTCTTTTCCGCAGTCTTTTCTTCCCAGTGCGGAGGAAAAGAGGATTCGCATGAATGGAGGGAATCGGGATTCCACCTGCTTTTGCTTTTTCTTTTTCCGGGATCTTCCGGCCCATGCCTGTACGGACTGAGGCAGCTGAACGGGGAAAGACAGAGGGGGAAAAAAACTGAGAGGAAAAAGGGGAGGGGGGACAGGAGAGAAAGTCCGGCAGTTCTATTGACTTCTGTTGAATTATAAGGGATCTCGTAGTACAGTAAGGCCGATCTGTTTTTTACTCACTGAACGGATCACTGCCCGGATGGCGAAATGGCAGACGCAACAGACTTAAAATCTGTTATCTATATGGTGTGCGGGTTCGAGTCCCGCTCCGGGCACCAGTTGAAAATAAAGGGGTTGCGGCAAAACAACCGCAACTTCTTTTTTTTGCCCTGTTTTCGCGTTTGAGCTCAAGTTACTTTATGATTCTTAAAATAACCGGATAAAAACCGGACAGGATTTCCTGAAGCGAGAAGGATGTGAGCCTGAATTTTGAAAGCAGAACCGGAATGTTTTTTTCCCCTCCGCCTCACATCACAAGTATCTTCTTCGGCAAGAAAGAACGTGATTTTCCCTCCTTGCAGATTTTCCTCTATAAAAAGAACACCTTTTTACCTTTTTCACGAGCAGAAGGGCTTTTGACGGCGACTGCATATGAAATTCAGCTTGTCGTCCGCAGACGGCGGCCGGGAAAAATATCCGTCAAAAGAACTTTTTATCCTCAAAGGAACTTTTTTGTATGCAAGAATATCTGACGTGCCCCGGAGAGGTGAAACTGAAGGGGGTGTTCAGTGTATGATGCTGTTGCTGAGAATAAAATAAAATAGGATCAGCAGGAAGAAGAAAACAGAAACAGCTTGAATTCCAATAAAAGAATTTCTCTGACTGCAGAATTTTGACGCAATGGAAAAAGTATGCATTTCAATGAAAAAAGCATGCCGAAATACAAATCCAAAGGCGCAAGATAGCTCATGTCAATACGGATGGCGTCAGGATAATAAACATGCAGAACAATCTCATAACAGATGCGAAATATGATCCAGAATAAACACGAATATATCGTTATCCTGAAGAGTTTTCCCCGAATCGGAAATGGAAGGAAGCAAATATCATGAGAAGGACCGGAAGACAGAGAATGACATATTGGATCATCATGGTTTCACCTCTTTATTTTGCAGTGCATTCACACCTTTCCTTGAGGCTCCCGGGTAGCAGAACAACAGGATCGGGCGGAATATCAATTCCCGCTCTTTTCATATTCAGGGATAAAATAATGTTTCGATTTTTATTTATAAATTCCTGTTTCAGGATCGTCTAGGGTTTCACGTCACGGGGAAAATTTTCTTCCTGCAGTGAACCAGTTGTTCTCCCCAGTCAGTCTGTTCTCTTTTCATGGGTTAAACGTTTAAACGGGACTCTCTCCCATTTGCTTTATTGTTCTTCTTTGTTCATTTTCAGAATTTTTTGAAATTCAAGTTTCTGTAATATATATATGTGAAAGGGACGGGAATGTTTCCTGTAAAGCTGCATGGATCGTCTCCTTCCCCCCGTGCATGAAGCGTCATGGTATCCCGCTTTATCGTTTCCAGGACACATTTTTCCCTCTCATGTCAGTGGAAAAACGGGAATGGAAATTCTCTCTCTTTTCTTCCCTTCGGAAGGGAAAAGTATTGATTCCCATGCCTGAAAAAACGGCATGAGACATGACGACAAAAAAGGACGGTTCCAAGGGAACCGTCCTGAAAGGGATCAATTGAATACTTCCTTCCGCTCCTTTTTCCCTTCTGCTCTTGGCTCCTGTTCTTTGACGATGCCGGATATGAGCAGAAGGGAAGATGAGTGTAAGGAGGGGGGAAGAAATTTCCTTTCTCCCTGGAGGAAGAGGAGACCGTCAGCCTTTCCGTTCAAAGAGGGAGCGGATCTTCTTCCCGGTGATTTCGACCTGATGTTCGCCAAGTTCCTTCCGTTTCTGAAGCAGGCAGGGATACCCGTTTTCAAATTCTTCGATGAACTTCTTGGCAAATTCTCCGCTTTCGATCCGTTTGAGGGAGGCTCTCATCTTTTCCTTCACCTCGGGCGTAATGATCTGGGGCCCGTTGTAATATTCACCGAATTCAGCGGTGTTGGAAATGACTTTGTTCATCTGCTGAATGCCGCCTTCGATGATGATGTCGACAATCAGTTTGACTTCATGGACGACTTCAAAGTATGCCATTTCCGGAGGATATCCCGCTTCTGTCAGCACTTCAAAACCGTATTTCATGAGATCGACGAGACCGCCGCAGAGCACGTTCTGCTCCCCGAAGAGATCCTCGTACGTTTCCTGTTCAAAGGTGCATTCGAGCACCCCTGCGCGGGTGAAGCCCATGGCCTTTGCCATGGCAAGCGCGGTCTGAAGAGCCTTCCCGGAGGGATTCTGCTTGACTGCGACAAGTCCGGGAACTCCGAATCCGGAAAGATACGCTTTGCGCTCTTCGGTCGCCGGACTCTTCGGCGCCACCATGATGACGTCCACGTCCGCAGGAGGAACGATGCGCTTGTAGACAATGTTGAATCCATGAGAGCAGCTTAGCGTTTTGCCCGCTTTCATGTGGGGCGCGATGGCCTCCGCGTATGTCTGTGCATGGAGTTCATCCGGCAGGAGAAGATGGATGATGTCCGCTTTTTCGGCAGCTTCAGAGGCGCTCATGACCTGGAATCCGTCCGCGACGGCCCGGTCGAAGGAGGGGCCTTTCCTTGAACCGATAATGACATTCACACCGGAATCTCTCATGCAGTTCGCCTGGGCCGTGCCCTGGCTTCCATACCCGATTACCGCGACTGTTTTCCCGTTCAGAAATGCCATGTCGGCATCACTGTCATGCAGAATTTTCACCATTTTCACAACTCCTTCGCATGTATCCCATGCGTTTTAGTGGTTTTCATGCAATTCTTTAATCTACCACCGCGGTGTGTCATTTGCAAATCGAATCGTTCAATCCTTACTGAAATTTCAAATGCTCCAGGAATCTTTCCTGTTCGGGGGAGACTTTCGCCGGAAACACGTACGCGGGCATCCCCCCCAGAAGGCGTCCCAGGAGTTTCACGTTCAGACGGGACAAATACACATGCCCGTCCTTTTTCTCATAAACGGAAAAGGTGCAGGGCAGAAGCGCTGAAATCTTTCTGTCTTCTTCTCTTTCAATCAGTTCTGAAGCGTAATCCCTCTGACAGAGCTGGAAGCTCTGCATCCGGCACCCGTCCCCCGAGGGCGGAAGCGGGCATCCTGCATTCCGGATCTCCCATCCGGGCGCTTTCCCCGTCCCTGAGTGCAGATCTGAAATGACGGAATCAAAATCCCGATCTGTGCGGCGTTCCTCCAGCAGATTATGACGGAGAAACAAAACTCCTCCGAAAAACATCAGCGCGCTCCCCCACAGCATCCCGATCAGAAAAATCCAGATCTGTTTCACAGAATTCCGTTTCGCTTGCGCCGCATGTTCCGCGCAGCACGGATGTGTCTGTTCCATCAGAGTCTGTCCCATCTGATCCAGTTCCATCTGTGTCCGTTCCATCTGATCCTGTCCCATAACTGTTTCGTTTCCTTTCCAGTTTGCTGTTTCCGTTTCCCGATCTTGTTTTCTGTTTCGTCTGTCACCCCCGGATGTTTTTTTCTTCGTCTCCAGCCGGCCTCCGGGGGAGGAGAAAGCGAGAAAAAAGACTTTTGCTAGGGAAATCGAATCCGGGGAAAAGAGGTCCCCGTTGTTTTCCCGACGTATTTTTTTTCTCTGTGTTCCCCTCAGGGAAGCTGCCGCCTCGCTTTCTTGTTGAATGATCTTGAGATGTTTTGAACTGTCTTGAAATGTCTTGAGTTGCTTGGGATGCCTTGCACCCGGCCCGCCGCCGTTCGTTTCTTCGTGTCATGAGGAGGAGAGGAGGGGGGAGGGGGTGCGCCGGAAGAAGTCTGGGAATCTCATGGAGAGGTTCGGGAGGGAGTCTCCGACGAATCGTCTCTCAGAAGAGCTCGGAGGTCTCGGAAGTATTCATCGGCCTTTTCCTGTTCTTCCCTTGTCAGGCGTGGTTTGATTTTCTCATATTTTTTCAATTCTTCGTTAAAGAGGTTCTCCGGGAAAATCTCTCCGGGGAAATTGTCCATGGAACGGAGTTCAAAATCCCCGATTCGGATGACGTCCCGGGAGCTTTCCCGGGCGGATCCCATGGCGCCTTCTCCGTCTTCGGAAGGTTCTTTTTTCCTTTGTTTCCGAGTGAAGAAGGGGGCGGCGGAAGGATTGACGCCTGAAATGGAATCCCGCGGGGGGGGCTGCTGCTCCTTCCGACTGCCTGGAAAACTTTCCTTGATCCCGCCTGTGAAGTGCAGTTCCTGCGAAAATGCGGCTCCGTCCGCTTTGTCTCCGGCAGCGTCTTTTTCCTCTTTCCGGAGACCGGGGCCGCCGACAGGACTGAGACCGCTTTGAAATGCGTCCCCTGATTCGGAAGAAACGGAGGCTGCTGCGGAAGATTCTCCGTCCGGTGAAGAGGATGGAGAAGAGGTAGAAGGGGGAGAAGAAGATGAGGAAGCCTCTTTCCCGCTTCCCTCCCCGTTTTTCTCCGCAGGCGACGGAGAAGTGCTGGCACTGTTTTGAGAATTTTCTCCCTGAGAAAAATTTTCTCCCGCGGAATGTACTTCTGAAGAATTCCTTCCTCCCTGGGGCTTTTTTACTGCGGCGGATGGATTCTCCTGTTTCTCCGGGGAGAAAGAGTCTTCCTCATCCTCATTGTTTCCCCTGACTTCTTCTCCGTTTTTCAGCGGATCCTGCCGCTGTGCCCCGGATGCGCCGGAAGACGATGCCTCGGAAGGGGATTCGGAGGCTGATGAGGAGCCCTCGCCGGAAGCCTGTGCCGTTCCGCTCCTTTGCCGGGATCCGGCTCTTCCGTCTTCCCCGCGGTCACGAGAATTTGATTCTTCTCTGGAGGAAGAGGATGTGGGATCGGAAGCGGAAGGAGTCTCTCCTTCTCCCTCCGCGGCGGCGGGGCTGTTGCTCTTCTTCATTTCTGCAGGACTCCCGTCATTTCCCGAAGATGCGGGAGCGGCTGGGGTTTCTCCCTGCTCTCCGGAATCTTTCCCTTTCCCCTCCTGCTGAGACGGGGAGGAGGATTTTTCACTTTCCCCCGGAGCCGATCCGGCAGACGCAGACGCGGACGCAGACGCATCTCCGCTTTCTCCTTCCGGGGCGGGAGCACTGCTTCCGCCGCCGCCCTTGCTGCCCTGCGGGTTGCTGCAGGAACCCTGACACTCTGATGGGGAGTTGCAATCCCCGGAACATTCACTTTGATTCTTTTTCTTCTTCTTTTCCTTTTCATCATTCTTTTCGGGAGTTCCGGTTTTTTCCCTGGAGTCTCCGGGACGATCCGTTGTTTCCGTTTGATTTTCCCCCTGCGGCTCCGGGGCTTTCTCTTCCGGAGAAGAGGATTCACGTTCCGCCGTCGCGGCGGCGGATCTGGATTCTGAATCCGCTCCCGGAGGACTGGATTCGGGTTCGGATCCGGGAGTGGTAGTGGTGGCGCCGGATTGGGGAGA
>CAJMAW010000045.1 GCA_905211485.1 uncultured Lentisphaeria bacterium
CATTCTTTTTCCTGTTACAAACTCAATTCCCCCTCAAATAAATAGAGGCGCCCATAAGGCATCCAGTCGAAGAGCTGTCTTTCCGTGAGTACTGTGCTGCCGCCGGCGGCGGTAGTGCCGGGGGAGAAGGGCGGGGAAGAAGGAGGGAGGGACCGCTTTTCCGGAATGCTGAGAAAGGCTGCGGCGGCATGAGTCTCCTCCGTCATCGCCCGGCAGAAAAGACGGGTGACGGCGGAGGAGGAAAGATTTCCGCGAAGAGCAGAGCTCCCTCCTTCTCCGCGCTCGAAGCGTGCGACTGTTTTCCTGGCGGCGATTTCCGTTTCACGGAGCAGGGGGGCCAGAAGAGCCGTGGCTTCCGGGGAATCCGGATAATCCCGGGAAAAAAGGATGTCCGTCTGCATGGAAAGGATCCTCCGCTGCTTCCTGTCGTATTCGATGACCGTTCTTGCGGCTCCTTCCGCGAAGGGCGGACCCTGTACGAACCAGGAATCCGGATACAGTTTCTTCCCCGGCACGCATTGATGCGAATGTCCGCCGAGGAGCAGATGAATCTGCGGATAGCGCGCCGTGATTTCGGAAAGGGAGCGGCGCTTCCCGTCTTTGTACAAACGACCCTGTGTGAATTCTCCCGCGTGGACGGCCAGAAGGATCAGATCCGGGGAGGCGCGCATGATCCGGGGAAGAATCCTGTCGAGCGTTTCGAGAATCCCGTGCCTTGACGAGCCCTCCAGCTGCGCCGGGGCGATCCACTGGGACAGGTGTTCCGGCACCATTCCGATGACGGCAATGCGCAACCCCTTCCTCTCCAGCAGAATCCAGTCTTCAAACACAGCGTTTCCCTCTTCCTTCTGAATTTCGAGATTGGCCGCCAGAGGGCGGGCTTCGAGCATTCCGGCATGTTTCAGAAGCAGAGGAATGCCGCGGTCGAAATCGTGATTCCCGGGGATCCATGCGTCGTAGCGAGCGAGATTCATGACGCGGAACATGGAGTCGCCACCGTCCAGAGTCGATGAGAACGATCCCAGTGCCGTGTCCCCGCAGTCGATCAGCAGCAGTTCCTGATCCCGTTTCCTTTCCGATTCGACGATGGAAACGATCCTGGCGATTCCCGGAATGTCGTCCCTTCCCGTTGCACCCGCCGCACCGTGCATGTCGGTTGTCTGAAGCACGGTCAGCCGGACCGGATTCTCCTGTTCTTCCGCGTCCGCCCCTTCCGCCGTGACCGCCGTCGGGAAAGAGAAATACGCAAGCAGAAAGACAAAGGCAAAAAGAAACATGGCGGCCTGGCGGAGGAAAATCAGCGGAGATCCCTTTTTTTTCTTCTGCTGCTGCTGCCGCAAGGGGGCTGTTTTTCCGTTCCTGTCCGCAGGAAAGGAGAAAAGGAAAGAAAAGAAGAGTCTCTTCATGGGAATGTGATTTCCTCCTTGGGATTCTTTTCTGAAAATCCTGAAAAAAGAAAAAAGATGAAATAAGTTTTATGGCGATCTTTTTTCCTCCCCGCTTGTTTCCCCGCCTGTTTTTTTCTGCCTGTTTTCCGGGATAATATGGCGGAGAAAGGGAGAAGAGAGAGGGCACAGGGGAGGAAAAAGGGAAAGGATCAGAGAAATGTCAGATGGAAGAGCTCCTGAAGTTGTCTGTGAGAATCTGAAGACTCAGGGGGGGGACGTTCAGAAGTCCGGAAACGGCTACACATTTTGCGCGGAAGAGACAGCCCAGGGGGCGGTCCGTCAGCTGATAGAGCGTTTCAAAGTTTCCCTGCCCCTTGGCGATGACGAGATCCGCGGAACGGAAGGCCTGAAGGAATTCTGGACTGGAATGAGCGAAGTCGATTCCCGGTGTGCTGTCTCCGGTGTCAACCGTGTTCCGGCAGAAGTTTTCGAGTCCGGATGGCGCAAGTTCCTCCCGCGTGACGTCATTCAGGACGGGTTTCCCGCGGACGGCGAGAGTGATTTTGGAACGGAAAGGAGTCATGAAAAAACGGTCGAAGACGGCTTCTCCGCAGTTGTCCAGAATGTACAGGATGGATCCGGCATTTTCCATGGCGTTGTGGAGTCTGCGGATTTCCTCTGTCGCGCAGGGTTCCGTGAAGGCGCGCAGAATGAGTTCCCTCGCCTTGTCCAGATCGAGATTCGCATCGACTCCGTAATCCAGAATGTTCCCCGAGGCCGCGAGACGGGCCGCCGCCTCGAAGGGATCGGGATGCGAGAGCAGGTCGGATCGGACCGCGGAAAGAATTTTTTCAGCACAGATTGTGGAGAGGAGTTTCTCCTCCCGGTAGGCATCGGAGATGCCGAGAATCCGGTAGAGACTGTCATAGATGTCTCTTGCCGCGAGCGGAGGGGGCAGAGCGGGATCGGCGTGTCCGAGAATCTCGCCGATCCGCTTCATGACCCTTTCTCCGAGTTCCGGAGAAGCGCCTGTTTTTTTCAGGACCGCGCCTGCTCCTTTCCGGAAGCAGTCCGCACAGATGGGATAGGTTTTCATGGGCCGGATTTCCTCCTTGGCTTGTCAGAAGCGGGGAAAGATACACCCCTGGAATCTCTTTATCCACAGTTATAGGGTAATTTTTTGCGGAAAAAGACCTTCCCGCAGAACGGGGGAGGCTTTTTTTTCAATATTTCCGCTTTGAGGCGGAAAGATCCTTGACTTCATTTGAAGTGCGTCTATACTTACCATCGACGGAAGCCGGAGAGCCCGGAACAGGCGGATCCGGAACAAACAGAACGGTGAACCATATCAGCAGGAGGGTTTGGAATATGGAAATCATTGTCAGCGCACGTCATTTCGATCTCAGCGAATCGGTCAGGCAGCATGCCGTTGAAGTCATAGACGCTTCCTTTTCGGATCTGCGTCTGAAGGTCAGCAAGGCCACGATGGTTATTGATCAGCAGCGCAATCTCATCAAGGCGCAGCTGGTTGTGAACATCAAGGAATTCCAGATCGAAGCCTCGTCCGAAGCGTACGACAACATGTACAAGGCGGTGGACGAAGCCGTTCTGAAAGCCGAGACACAGGCACGCAAGTACCTTGACAAGAAACAGGATCACAAGAAGGAGAAGGATCCCGACAAACAAGGCGCCGTCTCCCCCGAAGAGGCGTGAAAAAAAACGCCGCAGAACCGGAGCGGTGTTTTGCGGAAAGTCCGGACGGATTCTCTCGCCCGGACTTTCTCTTTCCCCGGGGATGTGCTTTCCCACGCTGGGCCGAATGCCGCCCATGAAAAACAAAGGGTGTTATTCCCGTGAAGACATTGATGAAAAAACCTTCTATTATGTGTTCCTTTTCCTCCGCCGCCGCTGTTGCCGCGGCAGTGATGATGTTTTCCAGCGTCTTTCCGGCGGCTGCGGAAACGGAACCCGGCGGTGCCGTGCCGTCTCCGAAGAAAACGGAAATCACGGCAGAACAACAGGAGAACCAGAAATTGAAGATGAATTTCGAGGCCAGAACTTATATTCATGTGAAGATCCCGATGCGGGACGGAGTCCAGTTGTGTGCGGACGTCTATCTGCCTCCGGACGAGGGAAGGTATCCGGTAATTCTCACGCGTTCCCCGTACGGCGCGACCACATCCCGGAACGGAGGCGCGCTTGACTGGATCAAGCGCGGTTTCGCCTTTGTATCCGTCGATACCCGCGGCCGCTTCCATTCGGAGGGCGACTGCAATCCTTCGCGCGATGAGAAAAACGACGGATACGACACCCTCGAATGGATCGCCTCCCAGCCCTGGTGCGACGGCAACGTGGGCATGGTCGGCGGTTCCTATGTTGCCGTCACCCAGCTTGCCGCCGCCTCCTCCGGGCATCCCGTTCTGAAGGCCGTGGCACCTTCGGCGATCAGTGCCTGCATGTTCGACTGTTACTACAACGGGGGGGCCCTTCTGCTTTCCTTCATGCCCTCCTGGCACATCGGAATGTGTTCGAAAGGCAAGACGCCCCCCGCGCCCCCCGACTGGAAAACGCTTCAGCAGGAACTGCCCGTGGCGACTCTGGATGAGCGCGCAGGACTCCCGGCCCAGGCCTGGAAAGACATCGTCGCTCATCCGTTTTACGATGAATACTGGAAGGAGATTGACCTGAAAACATCCCTCCCGGATCTGCGCGCCGCCATGTTCATTCAGGGTAGCTGGTATGATCTTCTCGGCCGCGGAAGCATTCAGATTTATCAGGACATCCTGAATCACCCGGATGTTCCAGCGGATGTCAAACGCCATACCTATCTGCGGATCGGCCCGTGGGGACACGGCGTCAACACGCCGGAGGGAGTCTATGATTTCGGTGACGCATCCATGGTGACCGAGGACCTGGAAATTGATTTCCTCCGGAATCTCCTCACCGGGAAAAAACCCGCCACCGACCGCGAACCCGGACGCATCGCCTATTTCACCATGGGCCTGAACCAGTGGCAGTACACCGATCAGTGGCCTCCCGCCCATGTCAGAGATGTGAAGTATTATCTCGGCAGCCGCGGCGGAGCCAACAGCCGTTCCGGAGACGGGGTCCTCTCCCTGAACCCGCCTTCCGCGGACGGAGCGCCTGAATCGGGAAAGGATCATTTCCGATATGATCCCGCAGATCCGGTGCCCACCTGCGGCGGACGCATGGTCGGTGCGGGGGGAAGAAAGGACCAGTCGGCGGTGGAGGACCGGAAGGATGTGCTTGTCTATACACTTCCTGCGCTGGAGGAGGATCTGGAGGTCACGGGGGAGGTGCGTTTGAAACTCTTCATCAGCTCCACTGCGCCGGACACCGATTTCACGGCAAAGCTCGTGGACGTCTCGCCGGACGGAGTTCCCATGAACGTCTGCGACGGCATCCTGCGAGTCCGCTACCGGAACGGTCTCGACAAGCCGGGCGTCCTCATGGAGCCGGGGAAGGTGTATGAACTCGATATTTATGTGGATGTCACCTCCCATCTTTTCCGCAAGGGGCATTGCGTGCGTCTGGAGGTTTCCAGCAGCAATTATCCACATTACACCCGGAATCTGAATACGGCGGAGGATCCGGCGTTCGGAACGCAAATGCGTGTCGCGGAGCAGACGGTGTATCACTCGGAAGAATATCCTTCGCACCTGATTCTGCCCGTGGCGTCGAAGAAGCCGCAGCCATGACGTTTCCATACCCCGCTCCCCTCTTTCCTCTATCCTCTATTCCCCTCCTTTCTTCGGATCCCTGAAATCCCGACAGGAGAAAGAAGGAAAGAGCGGGCGGGAGGAGAAAAAAACAAAGCGCATTCCCCGGCGGCCCACTTTTCCGCGGGAAAATTTCCTTGCAGAACTTTCTGCATTCCTTTTTTTCCATTCAACGATTCAAGGCAGGATCAACAACAAAGACTCCAAAACGGGGAGGAATTGATTTTATGCTGATTTCACAAACACCGATTCCGCCGCGCGGCTGGAACAGTTATGATTCGTACGGCGTTTACATCAACGAGGAACAGGCTCTGGCGAATCTGGAAGCTTTCATTGAAAAACTTCAGCCCGCGGGCTACGAATATTTTGTCCTCGACGCCTGCTGGTATGCCGACGGCGATTTCATGGACAATTACCGTGCGCTCAAAGAGGGCCGGGAACGTTTCATGCACATCGATGAATGGGGGCGCTTCATCGGCTCTCCACGGACCTTCCCCCGGGGACTGCGCTATCTTTCCGACCGCTGCCATGAAGCGGGAGTCCGCTTCGGTCTTCATCTGATGCGCGGACTTCCTGCGCGGGCGCTGGAACTGAATCCTCCGGTCAAGGGACATCCTTCGGCGCGTGCGCTGGACATTGCCGATCCGGAGAATTCCTGCGTCTGGTGCGCTTACACGAAAGGAATCCGTATGGATGCGCCCGGGGCGCAGGAATACTATGACAGCGTTGCGGAATATTTTGCTGAAGATCTTTGTCTGGATTTCGTCAAATTCGATGATGCGGTGGATTACCCGCGTGAAATCGAAGCCTTCGCTCAAGCTCTGGACAAAGTCGACCGGCCCATTCTCCTGAGTCTTTCCCCGGGGCAGGAAGCCTTTCCCGGAAACTGGGATCTGTACGCCCGCTTCGGAAATATGCTCCGCATCACGGGCGATGTCTGGGACCGCGACCATTACAACGATATGAAGTTCGACCGCTGGGCCCTGTTCGAGAACTTCGGCGGTCCGAAATGCTGGCTTGATCTGGACATGATCCCGCTGGGCGGCATTCAGGCGCATGTGCCGGAAGGGACCGCGCCCGAATATCAGCCGGTCCTCGGCTGCCGCCGCCGTTCCGACATGTCTGAAACCGGGAAGAAGGTGATGATGACCCAGCTGGCTCTGGCGGCCTCCCCGCTGATCTACGGAGGAGATCTGCCCATGAGCACGGAGGAGGACATCGCCTGGGTGACCGATCCGGACATGCTGGAATGTAATGCGAACGGAGTGGTCGGGAAACGCATTTTCCATCAGCGGCATCTGGATGTCCGGCGCGCGGAAAAGAAGGGATCTGAAGGACGGCATGGCTGGATCGGAATCTTCAACCGGGAGGATTCGCACGGCGTCCGGCACTGCAGCGTCACTCCGGAGGAACTCGGCTTTGCGGGGGGCTTCCCGGAAAGGCTGTATGATGTCTGGGGCAAGCAAGTCGTCCGCCCCGATTCCTCCGGCATCCTTTCCTTCCCTCTGGAAGCGAAGGATGTCCTTTTCCTTTCCTACTGATCCTGCGGATTCTGCGGATTTTCTGAAGATCCTGCTGAAAGGAAGCCGGGATTCCTTCCGGACCGGAGGGGGTCGTGCAGCTGAGACCGCCTGCGGCCGCCGCTGCCTTCCGCGGGACGAGGGGAGGCGCCAGGGGAGAAAGAAAGGAGAAAGAAAAAGGAAGGAGGGAGAAGGAGCTCAGACTCATTGATTTTCCTCCCCGCCGCTTTTCCTTCTGTTCTGACATTTTCCCGGTCTGAGCTGTGCGCCTGTTTATTCCTCTTTTTTTTCTGTTTTTCTTTTCGCGCTGTTGCATCATTGCCGCAGAGCGGAGGGGGAAATGCCGCGGTATTTGCGGAAAAGCCGGGAAAAGTAGTGGGGATCGTCGTACCCGACTGCCGCGGCGATGTCTGAAATCTTTCTTGACTTTTCGTTTTTGAGCATTTCCGCTGCTTTTTTCAGACGCATTTCGATGAGAAGCTCTTTGAAGGAGCAGTGATATTTTCCTCTCAGGTAATGAGTCAGGCCGGAAACGCTCATGCCGACCTGTTTGGCCGTTTCCGCAAGAGTCAGCTGGGAGCTGAGGTGTTTTTCGAGGTAACGCCTGATATCGGCGAACCGCCGATCTCCGGGGAGGCGCACCAGTTCCCTGGAGACGATGTAATTCAGCAGCATGGAAAAGAGTCCCGTGAAGTCCTCCAGTTCCTTTCCGGAGATTTTCGGGACGGCGAGGAATTCGCGCATGAGCCGTTCCCTGTCCGGATGCTTCCATACGCTTTCCGGAGGGATGTCCGTGGTGCGGAACTGTCCGAACATGATATATCCTGCGAGAGCGCCGTCAATGGAGACCGGGGCGATGATTTCATTGAGTCCTGCGTGGCATCGGTAACAGAGGGGGGAGTCGGAGTTCCGGGATTGTTTCTGATTTTCCGCATCGGTCCGGGAGCAGGCGTCGGGACCGAAGACGTCTCTGCGCATGCTGAGGCAGTAGGGGCAGGAGACGTCGTTTCTTCCGCGCTCGAGGAGAGTTCCGTCAGCACCGAAAAAGACGGCCTGGATTTTCATGACATTGGCAAAATGAGTCAGGAGCTGTTTGACCTCGTTGGTCAGAATGAGCTCGAAATCCGGATTTTCCCGTGCCTCTGACATCTTTCCGTCCTCCTTTGTTTCAACCTCTGTTCTGAGATAAAATAGCATAATTTGCCGGAAAATCCACCTGAATGCCATTGTGTTCATTTACAAATCGTTGCCATTCAGTATAATCATGAATGCTCTGGAATGCCCGGGCGGTCCTTCCACGCCGAAGGGCCCGCAGACGGGCGCAGACTGCCTGCAGACGAAACACGGACACACGGACGGCAAGGGAAAAACAAGGAGACGCTCAAAACAAAGGAGAGACGGCGATGCAGAAAGTGAGAATCGGACTGATCGGACTCGGATTCATGGGAACGACGCATTTCAGAATTTACAAAAATCTTCCGGATGCGGAAGTGGTGGCTCTTGCGGACGTCGATCCCGTAAAGCGGAAAGGAGATGTCCGCTCGGTAAGCGGGAACATCGGGGCGGGGGACAATTCCGTACCGCTGGATCTTTCCGGGATCCGCGTCTACGAAGACGCTCTGGGAATGATCCGTTCGGGCGGACTCGACATGGTGGACATCTGTGTCCCGACCCCTTTCCACAAAGCGTACATCCTGGCGGCTCTTTCCGCAGGTCTGCACACCTTTTCGGAAAAACCGCTCTGCAGGAACCGGGGCGAAATGCTGGAAATTGCAGATGCCGTGAAGAAAAGCGGACGTTTCTTCAATGTCGGGCTCTGCATCCGCGCCTGGCCGGAATACCGCTGGACCCTGGAGCGTTTCCGTTCGGGAGAATTCGGGAAAGTGCTTTCCGCCGGGCTGAGAAGAATTTCTCCGTCCGTGGCGGGAACTTCCTGGAACGACTGGTTCATGAAGGAGGAAATGTCCGGCGGGGCGCTTCTGGATATGCACATGCACGACACGGATACGGTCCGCTATTTCTTCGGGAGGCCTCTTGCCGTCACGAGCTTCGGAGCACGCGGACTCGTCAGCGACTCCGGAATCGACCGGATCCTGACTTCCTATTCCTTCCCGGACGGGTCCCTGATCAGCGCGGAAGGAAACTGGGGCATGGCACGGACAGTTCCTTTTGAAATGAGTTTCCAGATGATTTTCGAGAAGGCGACCGTCTGCTTTGAAGGAAGCGGACTCAAGATCTACTGGAACGACGGCAGAACGGAATCCTCCTCCCCCGCGGATCCCGCCTTCCCCACCGGATGGCATTGCGAACTGGCCTATTTCGTCGAATGTGTGAAACGCGGCATTCGGCCGGACCGCTATCAGAACCTTCAGGAAATTCTGGATTCCTTCTGCATCGTTCTGGCGGAGGAAGAATCGGTCAAAACAGGGAAAACTGTGGAGGTGAAATATGTATAAGGCTTTGAATTACTGGGTGTTCGGAGGATTTGAAGGAGTCAGGACACCCTTTGAAATGATCGACTTCGGGGCGGAAACCGGGCTGGACGGCGTGGAATTGACCGTCGGCGACGCGCTGAAACGCGGAATCACGGAAAAGGAATGCCGCGAAATCAGACAATATGCCGATTCCAGAAAGATCGGACTGCGCACACTCGCAACAGGGTTCTACTGGACCACCTCGCTCGCTTCCGCATGCGGAAAGGAACGGGCGGAGGCCATTGAGTTCACAAAAGAGTATTTGAACATTGCTTCGTGGATCAGGGTGGAGACAATCCTGGTGATCCCCGGGGCGACACGCGTCGCATGGGATGAAACCCGGCCGGTGATGAGTTACAGGGAAGTCTGGGAGAATTCGGTTCTTTCTCTCCGCGAAGTGCTCCCGCTTGCGGAAAAGCTTCAGGTGAACATCGCACTGGAAAATGTCTGGAACCGTTTTCTTCTCTCGCCCATGGAATGGAAAATGTATCTCGATCAGTTCCATCATCCCAGACTCGGCATGTACCTGGATGCGGGAAACTGCTGCTATATCGGCAGGGCTCAGGATTATGTGGAAATCCTTTCCGGAAGAGTGAAGGCTCTCCATCTGAAGAATTTCACGGAAACAGACTGCTGCGGAGGATTGCACGGATTCGGGGACGACCTCCTTTCTGGAAACGTCGATTTCCGTGCCCTGTTCGAGGCCCTCGGGAAAATAGATTATCAGGGACCCGTGACGGTCGAAATGATTCCTTTCTCCCGTCTGCCGGATCTTGTGCTTCCGGATGAGGCACTGGCCAGGGACAGCGTCCGGAAACTTCTCTCCCTATGATCCCCCCCCGGCTGAAGAGGAAGATGGAAGAATCAGAATAAAAATAGGCCCTCTGCTTTTTCAATTTCAGATTTTCAGATTGAAGAAGCAGAGGGCCCGCATTCGGCAGACAGAAACGAGATCCCCTCCCGGAATGCAAAAAATAACGAATTCTTCTGCCGGACTTGCAAAAAAGTTTTTCCAGAGATATACTTCCCGAAATGAGAAAAGCGGAAGCGGACGTCATTCATTGAGTGATGAATGAGGGTGTGACAGATGTGGTTCTGTGACTGATGTGATCCTTTTTCCATCATCTTGCTTTTCTCTCTTACCGCATCTTTTTCTTCCCGCTCCGTTTCCCGTCTTCGTGAAAAAATGAGAGGACCGGAGAGGGCTTGCAGCCTGAAGGGGAAAGATGTTTCTCATTATATCTGCAGATCCTGGCAGATCTATGGCGAGGAAAAAGAGCGGGAACGTGTGAAAAACCGTTTTTTGTTTTGATCCCATCTCATCCTGTCCTCCTGTCCGGAGGATGAGGAGAAGAAGGGAAAAGAAAGACAGGGAGAAGAAGAAGGGGAAGGGAAGGCGAGTCCTTCGGAGTGATGAGGCCATGAGAAGACTTCGGGTGTTTCAGTTTTGTTTCATTCTGCTGTGTCTGTTTTCGTTTTTCCCCGGGGAAGCGGGGGTGCCTGCACACCGTGTCAAACGGATTTTGATGATTGATTCGTATGGGGAATCGGATTTGTGGTCCGGCAATCTGAAGAGGGCTTTTCAGAATTATCTGAACAGGCAGCATCTTCCGCTCAATTACGAGAATTATGAGCTGGGGGTGAGATATCAGCCGGGGATCCGTCCGGACGAGGCGGATGTGATCGGACTCCAGGCGAAGCTCTCCTCGAAGGAATATGATCTGATCGTGGTTTCGAACAATGATGCGACGGATCTGTTTCTGAACGGACGCCTGGTTCCCCGGGAAGGGACGCCGATTCTTTCTCTGGCGTATCAGGGGAATCTCCGGGAAAGAATTCCGCCGGACCTGAATATGACGGGGGTGGAAACGCCGCTGAACATGCCGGAAAACGCTCTGCTCGGCATGGAGCTTCAGCCTTCCGGAAGGCGCATTGTCTTCATTACGGGCGCCTTTGCCGACGGAAGGAAACAACAAAGTATCCTTCAGGAGATTTTTGCCCGGATCATGCACGGCCGTGAACTGTTTTTCCTGAGCGGATCGGAATACACCACGCAGGAAATGCTGGAGAGACTGAACAGTTTTTCCCCAGAAGACACATTTCTTCTGTATCATTCCTGGAGCTCTTCCCGCGAGGAAGACCCGGAAAACAGCTATACGGTGCTCCCCCGGATTGCGGAACGTTTCCAGGGACTGATTCTCGGGAAATATCGCTGTTACAACACGCTGGGGGCGACCGGAGGAATTGTGGCTTCCGGCAGAGTCCAGGGCCGTATTGGCGGGGAAATGGGACTCCGGATTCTGCAGGGGGAAAAGGCGCGGGAGATTCCCGTGGTCAAGGCGGAAAGTCTGGCGGAATTCGATTATTCCGCGCTGAGGAAATGCGGGTATTCCCCCGCCCGGGTGAAGGAGCTCCCGATCCTGCGGGGGCGGACTGTAAAATTCCGGAGCGTGCCTGCCGGTTTCATTGCGCGGAATATGGAGGAGCTGACGTATCTGGCGGTATTTGTGCTCTGTTTCTGTTTTTTTGTGATCGGAACCCTTCTGTACCGGGAAAAGACCGAAAGGAGGATCCGTCTGATCTTCGAGCATCTGCCGCTCGGGATCGGGGTGGCTGATTCCTCCGGGCGGGTGCTTTTTTCCCATGCGCAGGAAGATACGGCCTCGGTTTACCGGAAACTTTCGCATATTGACGGTCTGCCTCCGGAGCTCCGGAAACTGTTCCCGGAGGCTCTTTCCCGCGTGTTTGCCACAGGGGAGGATCAGGAGCTTGATTATGAGTTTTCAGGGCGCTTCCGTCATGCGGGATTTCTGCGTCTTCCTGCGGGCAGCCAGTTCGGCGCGAATGCCGCAATGTGGTATTCCACGGATGTGACGGAACTGCGCCAGGCGCATGCCGAGGCGGCTGAAATCGCGGAACGTTTCCGCCTGACGCTCGAATCCATCGGGGACGGCGTGATCGCCACGGATGCCTCCGAAAGAATCACCCTGGTCAATCCCGTGGCCTGCCGTTTCATGGGGATTCCGAGAGAGAAGGCGGAAGGACGGATCCTGAAGGATGTGTTTCATCTAGTCCGCCATTATTCCGCTTCCGGCGGTCCGGCCGCGGAGAGACGGGAAAATGAGGTGGATTCCCCGTTGAGGGAAGCCCTTTCCAGCGGGAAAACCGTGGAACTTGCGGAGCATCTGATCCTGATCTCGGCGGATGGGACGCACCGCCATATCGCGGCGAGCGCCGCTCCGATCCGTCCTGCAGACGGGGGAATCGCTGGTGGAGTGCTCGTGTTCCGCGATGTGACAGAGGAATATGAAAAGCGCGATCAGCTGCGGAAAAACAGCATCATTCTGAAAAACATGGAAAAACTTGCGCAGATTGTCTGTTTTTCGTTCCGGGAGGACGGCCCGTTTACGATGTCTTCCGAGAACATGGGGGCGTTCTGGCCCGAGAAGGACGGCCACCCCCTTCCTCCTGAAGAATGGATTGCGCCCGAGGACCTGCCGCGTTTTCAGAGCGAGTGGTCCGGAATCCGGAGCGGAAAGACCAGTGAACTGAACGTTCTGTTTTCCGTCAACACCCCATCCGGAAAACGCTACTATGAAATACGAATGGAACGCAGCGACGATCATTCCGGCGAAGGCAGGGAATTCTGCGGCGTCATTCAGGATATCACCCGCGCCCGGGAAAATGAAATCCGATACCGTGACAATCTCAATCTTCTCGGCAGCATCATGAACAATCTCCCGGGCTATCTCTTTGTGAAAAATGCCGACGACGATTTCCGCTATGTCATGTGCAATCACGGCTTTGAAAATCTGACAGGCGTCAAGTCCGAACGGGTCATCGGCCGTTTCGACCGCGACATCTTCACGCTCGACGACGAAGCCGCCGAAAAATTCCGCCGCGACGACCTCAAGCTCCTGGAATCCGGCGGCAGCATGGACATGCGTGAATTCCTGACCAACGAAAACAATCAGAAACTGGTTGTCCGCACGATCAAGAACGTCATCCGCCAGTCTAACGGCACCCGTCTCCTGATCGGGATGGGCATCGACATTTCCGACCAGTATGCTCTGGAAGAACAGCAGAAACAGACGATCCGCCGCCTGAACGATTTTTCCAGAAGCGAACGCATCTTCAACGAGTCCCTGACACGCATCACTCTGGAAAACGATTTCAACCGCGCTGTGAACGACATGCTCCGGATCATCGGCGAAAATGCCGGTGCCGACCGCTGTTATCTTGTCCGTCTCCGGGACGAAAACAGCAATCCCGTCGATTGCGAATACGAATGGGTGCGGGATTCCGCCACCGCTTCTTCTCCGCTGCCGCAGACTTCTCAGGAGCAGCCATCCCGGCAGTCCCCGCCGCAGCCGCGGCAGGACTCCCACGGCGTTCCGGAGAAGGTGGAAGCGGAAAACGGCAGGACCGGGCTCAGAGAGGAGGAGGAAAAGAAGAAAGAGGCGCCTCCTCCTTCATCATCATCTTCTTCTCCGAACATGGGTTCCGGTGGGAGTCCTCTCCTTCTGCACCGCAGCAGTTTTCCCCCGGAATGGGAACACGTTCTCCTGACGCGCAAATATCTGATCCTTTCAGACATGGATGCGGTTCCAAAGGGTCTGGAAGCCGTGGCGGAGTCTCTCCGGAAGCGTGGGATCCGTTCTCTGCTGCTGAGCGGATTTCCTGCGCAAGGGGCTGTTCAGGGGGTCGTGGGAATGGAGTTTGTCCATGCTGGGCGGGAATTTTCCGATTGCGATGTGCTGATGCTGCACAGCATTTCCAATCTGTTTCTTCTAGCCCGTGAACGTCAGCGCCAGATTGCGCGGATTGAAGACAGTGTTGCACTCCAGCGCCAGATTGTGAACAGCATTTCCATACCGATTACGATTCTGGACCCCGACTACGGGATCATTGCGGCGAATCCCAGCGCACGGAAGGAAATCGGACGTGAGCAGGGTGACGATATCCGCGGGGAGAAATGCTACAACGTGTTCTGCCGGGCTCCGGAGCCGCCGGACTGGTGTCCGATGCGCCTGGCGCTGAGAACGGGCAGGATGCAGAGCGCCGAGCATGAATTCTTCAAGGGCAGACGTTTTCTTTCGACGGCCCAGCCTCTGCTGGACCGTCAGGGGAGGATCAGTTCGGTTCTGGTGTCGGATGTGGACATCACGGAGATTACGCGCCAGAAACAGGAACTTCAGAAGGCCATGGAGCTGGCGCAGGCGGCGGACCGGGCGAAAAGCTATTTCATTGCGACGGTCAGTCATGAACTGCGCACGCCCCTGAACGCCGTGATCGGCTTCAGCGAACTTCTCCAGAGCGGCGTGGTCGACCGTGAGGAGCAGGAGGAGTATCTGCGTTCAATCAATATGGCGGGGAATGCGCTTTTGAATCTGGTGAACGGGGTCCTGGATCTTTCGAGTCTGGAGGCGGGGCAGCTGAACATGCTGCCTGTCAGGACGGACATGACGGAGCTTGTGAAGGAGGCCGTCTCCGTGTTCAAACTGAAGGCGAAGGAAAAGAATCTGACGATACGCAGCCATGTGTCGGGTCTGGAGAGGCCGTTGTATGTGGATCATCTCCGTTTGCGTCAGGTGCTGTTCAATCTTCTGGGGAACGCGGTGAAGTTCACGCCGTCCGGAGATGTGAGCCTCTCGGTCTTTTTCTGTCCACGTCCCGGATGTGCATCGGGGATTCTTTCGATTCAGGTGAGCGACACGGGGATCGGGATTTCCCCCGAATATGTCCGGAAGATTTTTGACCCCTTTGTCCGGGAGGAGAATTCGGCGCGCGGGAATCATATCTATGAAGGATCCGGCCTGGGGCTTGCCATCTGCCGCAGACTGGTCGACCGAATGGGGGGAACGATCCATCTGGAGAGCACGCCCGGGGAAGGCAGCGTCTTCACCGTTGTCCTGGAGAATGTGGCATACGATTCCGGCAACGACTCTCCGCAGGCGGAGGAGGAGCGGCACCTTGTAATGGGAAGCGCCCCGGGAAAATTCCTCCCGGAGGAAAAGGAAGAGGGAAAAACTCCGGGCGGGGAAACCGTTCGGGAAGGAGGAGCCAGGGCCAGGGGCAGCAGGGAGAATCTTCTCGGGGAGATGGCGTCCGGAGACCGTTCCCGCGCCCCCATCCGCATGCTTCTGGTCGACGACGTCCCGATGAATCTGAAACTCCTTCAGGCCATTCTGAACAGACTGAACGTGGAGTGTACTCTCGCGTATTCCGGCCCTGAGGCGCTGCGTCTCCTGAGAGGAAGACATCTCCGCTTCGACGCGGTCCTGACAGATATCTGGATGCCGGGCATGAGCGGAGCCGCACTGGCCGGGCAGATCCATTCCGATCCCGGCATTGCTCTTCCCGTCATCGCCGTCACTGCGGACGCCGAAGCCCTTTCCGCGCAGGAAAAAGTCTTTGACGCCATCCTTCTCAAGCCAATCACAGCGGCGTCCCTTGAAAAAATGATCCGCGAGGTTCTGCAGCCGGGGACCACTCCCCCTTCTTCCCCCGCTCCGAAATGATCCGTGATGAGTCGTTTTTCCCTTGTCTCTCACTCCCGGTTCCGGCGCTGCCGCCCGGAGTCACCGCGCAGGCGGAGGAACAGGGAAAAAGTTTCCCGAATGAGCCCGGGAAGCGCTTGAAAACGCCGGGGAAGACTGTAGATTAGCTCCGGAAAAAATCCGTTTCACAACCGTTACAATCCAAACGCGAAAGGATGCAAGGAAAGATGAGAGCACTCAGCAAACTCGCACCGGAATGGTGGGATTACACGACCCTGGACAGAAGTATTCTTGACGAGGCCGCCAAAATCACGATCGATACCCTGAAGGATTACGAACGCCCCGGCTTCAAAATCAATATTTACGACACGATTCAGGAATTCTATGCCGCCGAGGCTCTGGAATATATCAGCGCGTGGCTTCAGGCGACTCCCGAACGTCCCTGCGGCGTTTGCGGCCCCATCGGTCCGACCGAACAGCTTCCGATTGTGGCCCAGATGGTCAATGCCATGAACCTGAATCTGAAGAACTGCCATTTCTGGGGCATGGATGAATGGATAGTAGACGGGAAAGCGGCGGACATTCATTTCCCGCTCGGATTTGCGAAAGCGGATATGGAACTCTGCTTCAACCGGATCCGTCCGGAACTGGCGATGCCTGCGGAAAACCTTCATTTTCCATCGGAGAATCCGGAAAAATATGTGGAGTCCTGGGACCGTTTCCGCTGCGTGCTCATGCAGGGGGGACAGGGCGAAACGAAACACTGGGCGTTCAATGATCCGGTCAAACGGGAAGGACGTTATCAGGACAATCCCCCGACTCCGGAGGAATACCGCCGTCTGTCCACCCGGGTGGTGAATCTGCATCCGATCACGCTGATCCAGAATGCGCGCACGTCCGGAGGAGGGACGGTTCAGAATGTTCCGAGCCAGGCCGTCACCGTGGGGCCGCTCCAGACCTGGAAGGCGGAAAAGATCTCCATCTGGCATCCGGGACACCACGACAATCCGTTCGGGATGCGCCTGAGCACCTACATGATTTCCAAGAAGATTGCGGACAGCGCAGTGCCGATGTCCCTGCTTTCGGATCATCCGGATGTGACGTTCAGCTTCTTCCGCCCCGGCTTCGGGACCTGTGACGTGGAAATGCACTGAGAGAAATCCGGAAAGAGAAGCTGAGAAAAGGAGAAGAAGCATCATGTCTGAAAGAAAAGTGGTTATGGCCGTCGCCTGTCACCCCGACGACATTGAATTCGGGATGGCCGGCACGCTTCTCCGTCTGAAGGAAGTCGGATACGAGGTCCATTACATGAACATCGCCAACGGCAGTCTGGGGACGGAAAAATACGATTATCCCACCATCGTGAAAATGCGCCGCGAAGAAGCCATGAATTCCTGCGCCATCGCCGGCTTCCATTATCATGAGAGCATCTGCGACGATCTGGAGGTGTTCTACAATCAGGAGCTGTTCGGGAAGCTGCTTCCGGAGATCCGCGACGTCCGTCCCTCCATTGTCCTGACCCACGGGCCCTATGATTACATGGAGGATCACGTGAACGCGGGACGTCTCGCCGTTTCAGCGGTTTTCTGCCGCGGGATGGGCAATGCGAAGTGCTGCCGTCCCTCGCAGAAATTCGATGATCCTGTGACGGTGTATCATTCCATGCCCCACAGTTTGTCAGACGGACTCCGCCGCCCCGTGATTCCAGGAATCTTCGTGGACATCACATCGGTCATGGAAACCAAGAAACAGATGCTGGCCTGCCATAAAAGCCAGCAGTCATGGCTGGACATCAGCCAGGGAAACAACGCCTATATTCAGGATCTTGTGGACAGAGGCGTCTATTTCGGGCGCATGTCCTGCCGTTATGCGTATGCGGAAGGCTGGATCCGCCACAACCCGCTGGGATTCTGTGCCCCGGATGCCGATCCGCTGACGGAAGCGCTGCTCCCCGCTGCGTTCGTCAATGAGGAATTTGAAAAAACGACAAGACTTCCCGAATTCTGATGAAACCGTGTTTCGGAAAGATCGGTAAGGGGCTTTCATATCCGTAAAAAATCCGCGGCGAAAAGATTGAAGGAAAGGGGAAAAAAGACGTTTTCCCCCTCCTTCAGGAACTCCGGACGGAAAAGAAAGATGTGAAAAGAGAGATTTGAAGAGCGTGTGTGCGGAGAGGGGGCTGGGGAAAAAAAGAGGAAATCTGCGTTTTTTCTTTTTTTCTTTACTCAGCCTGGAACTCAGGAGCGCATCTTCCTCTTGCTTTTTCTCGTTCTCATTTCCGTTTTTCTTTTTTCCCGCTGCCTTTTTCCCGCGATATCATCAGGAAAGGCTGCAACCATGAAAATCAAAGTTCTGGGATCCTCTGCCGCGGAAGCGGTGCCTGCATTGTGGTGTGAATGTCCGGTCTGCGCTCACGCAAGGAAAAACAAGGGGCGCGACGTCCGCCGGCGGACCTGCTATCTGATCGACGACGACACCCTCGTTGATTTCGGGCCCGATATCTATGCACAGACTCTGGAGTTTGACATTGACCTTACCCGGATCCGCCGGATTCTGATCACTCATTCCCATGAGGATCATCTGAATCCCGTGGATCTGTCCTGGCGGCGGCCCGGCTTTTCCCATGTGACGAAGGAAATTGATCTGTATGCGAACCAGAGTTCCTTGAACCGGATTCTTGCCCTGATCCCGGCCCCGGGCTTTTCCCTGCACAAGATCCGGGAGCATCTTCTTTCCCCCGGTGTTCCCGTGACATCCGGAGACATCCGGATTCTCCCTATCGAGGCCTCTCATGCCTCCCCGGAGGAAACGGCTCTGAATTACATTCTGGAGAGAAACGGGAAGAAGATTCTGATAGCCAACGATACCGGATGGTGGAAGAGCGAGTCCTGGGAAATGGTCGGGGGCGCCGCTCTGGATGCGGCCGTCATTGAATCGACCAGTCCGCTCAGAAAGATGAATTATGACGGGCATCTCGACGGAGATAAAACTATCGCTTTCCGGGACGAACTTCTCCGTATCGGCGCCCTCACTCCGTCCTCCCTGGTCTTCACCAACCATTTCTCGCATAACGGAGCGCCCGTTCATGCCGATATGGAAGCGTTCTTTTCCCCCCGTGGAATTACGACCTGTTACGACGGACTTGAGTTTGAAATCTGAGTCTCCCCTTTCCCGGAAGCTCTCCGGAGAGCGAAAAAAAGAACAGGAAAGCTGAGGAGAAAGGGACGAGAAAGGAGAACGGGAAAGAAGAAGAAAGGCTTCTCTTCTTCTGTTGCGCTTTTATCCTTTTTCGTCCCGGACGGAGATGGCCTGAAAATCGAGATCGTTGACGGTTTTGATGAGGAGATCGTCCGAGACATCGGACATCAGGGTGACGACAGCCGCTTTCTCCTCCAGGCTGACTTGTGCATCTGCAACGCCGTCAATCTTTTTCAAGGCCTTTTCCACCGACGCCTTGCAGTGGGCGCACGTCATACCTTCCACAGAAATGATTTTTCTTCTCATGACTCCGTTCTCCTTTTGAGTTTCAATTGTATTCTGTAAAAAAACCTCCGGTTTTGTCTTTTCTTCTGCTGTTTCCTCCTCCTCCTCCTCCGGGGGAAGGGAGGGATGGAAGAATCGGAGCCGGAGCGCATTTGTCACCACGGAAACCGAACTCAGACACATTGCCGCGGCAGCGAATTCCGGATTCAGAGTCCACCCGAGGACTGGCTGGGACAGTCCCGCCGCGAGCGGGATTCCGGCGCAGTTGTAGAAGAAGGCCCAGAAAAGATTCATCCGGATGTTCCTGATGACGGCTCTGCCGAGCTGAAGAGCCGTGACCGCGTCCGTGAGAGCGCTTTTCAGTAGAACGACGTCAGCGGACTCGATGGCGATGTCCGTTCCCGCCCCGATGGCGATTCCAAGGTCCGCGCGGACGAGTGCAGGCGCATCGTTGATTCCGTCACCGATCATTGCGGTCTTTTTCCCTTCCTCTTCCTGAAGTCTCCGCAGTTCGCGTTCCTTGTCCTGCGGCAGGACTTCGGAAAGAATGCGCCTGATGCCGAGACGTTTTCCGACGGCGTCTGCACTTCTGCAACTGTCTCCCGTCATCATGACCACTTCGATTTTCATTTTCTCAAAGGCCCGCAGTGCTCTGATGCTGTCTTTTTTCAGCGGATCCGTGACGGCGATGAATCCCGCCGCCTTTCCGTTTTCCGCAAAGAAGAGCGGCGTGTTTCCCTCTTCCGCAAGTTTTGACGCATTCTCCGAGAGGAGAGGGGGCAGTTCCTCCACGCCGTTTCCCTTCAGGAACGCTTCGTTCCCCGCCAGACAGTTCTTCCCCCGGATCCGTCCCGCGATTCCCTGTCCTGGAACGGCGCGGAACTGTTCGACGGACAGCAACTGCATCCGTCTTTTTTCCGCCTCGGCCTGCACGGCCTGGGCGAGGGGGTGTTCGGAGGCTTTTTCCAGAGAGGCTGCCAGAAGCAGCAGCTCCTGTTCCGGGAATCCGTCAGCGGGGACCAGAGCAACGACTTCGGGTTTGCCTTCCGTCACGGTTCCCGTCTTGTCGAGGACGACGCAGTTGACGGCGTTTGCATTCTCCAGCGCCGCGGCGGATTTGAACAGAATTCCGTATTCCGCCCCTTTCCCCGCGGCCGTCATGACCGCGACCGGAGTCGCCAGGCCGAGTGCGCAGGGACAGGACACCACCAGCACGGCGACGGCGCAGGAAAGGGCAAAACCCGTCTCCGCCCCCGCAAGCATCCATCCTGCGAAGGTCAGCAGGGCAATTCCGATGACCGCAGGAACGAATACTCCGCTGATCCTGTCCGCGAGTCTCGCAATCGGCGCCTTGGAATTCGCCGCTTCCTCCACCAGGCGGATGATTTTGGACAATGTGGTGTCCTCCCCCACCTCCTCCGCCCGGAAACGGAATGTGCCGTGCCCGTTGATGCTTGCGGAAAACACCTTGTCGCCCGGGTGTTTTTCCACGGGAAGACTCTCCCCGGTGATGGCGGACTGATTCACGGAGGAGGCCCCCTCCGTCACCGTGCCGTCGACAGGAATCGACTGCCCGGGGCGGATGACGATCAGATCCCCTTCCAGCACTTCCTCCACGGGAATTTCCATTTCTCTTCCTCCGTCCCGGATGACAAATGCCGTTTCCGGCGCCAGCGTGAGAAGTTTTGACAGTGCCGCTGTGGTTTTCCCCCTGGATTTCGCCTCCAGATATTTCCCCAGTGTAATGAGAGTGAGGATCATGCCGGCGGATTCAAAGTAAAATTCGTCCATGTATGCCATGGCCGCTTCGCTGCCGCCGTGCAGCTGCGCGTTCGTCATGGCAAACAGCGCGTACACGCTCCACCCGAACGAGGCCGCCGCGCCGAGCGAGACGCGGGCGAGCACGATGAAGACGCTCGGCAAATCGATGAGGCTCGCGACGATGCCGTTCGAGCCAAAGAGGATGAGCGAGAGCAGGTACTTCTTTGTAGCTTTGTCCATGCCACGCGCCGTTTCTCGCAAATGATTTATATGTCCGCATAAACTATGGCACGACGCTTGTTAAAGTAATAGCGAATGTTTAGCATACTAACCAGCACAAACACGCATGGAAGCTGCTATTTTATCCTGTCTGTTTGGTGGGCTCGAGAGGAGGGCGCCGTGGACTCGGCGATCCAGAAATAT
>CAJMAW010000046.1 GCA_905211485.1 uncultured Lentisphaeria bacterium
TGTTTTTCTCTCCTGTCCGGATTTTTTCCTCTCCCCCTGAGGACACAGCTTCTTTCCTCTTCAGGTCCTTGCGCCGGCTGCTGCCCGGAAAAATTTCCCGGGGGAGGGGGAAAAGAAGCTGCTGGGCGGGAGACCCTGGGAGGGCTTTTTATCTTGGGGGGCCTTTTTATCTTTTTCCGCTCAGGAAAGCATTTTCAGAATGGGTGCGAGCGCGGAAGACATCAGAGCGGGATCAAGCTGGACTTCCGTTTTCATATCCCTCAGTGCGTCGCGGACCTGTTCGAGCGTGATTTTCTTCATGTCGGCGCAGATCATTTCCGGCTGGAGAGGATAAAATTCCTTTCCGGGATTTTCTTTTTTCAAACGGTGGAGAATACCCGACTCGGTTCCGATGATGAAACGTGTTTCCGTGGATTCCCGGACAAATCGGAGCATGCCGCCTGTGCTGAGAGCGTGATCCGCTTCCGCAACGGCTTCGGGCCGGCATTCGGGATGAATCAGGACGAGCGCACCGGGAAATTTTTCCCGTGCGGAGCGGATCATTTCCGGGGTGACGGCGTCGTGAATGGGGCAGCATCCTTCCCAGAACTGCATGGGGCGCTTCAGTTTTCTGCTCATGTTTCTTCCGAGGTTACGATCCGGGAGGAAGAGGATGTCCCTGTCCGAGGGCAGGGAGCGCAGAATCGCTTCGGCGTTCCCGCTGGTGCAGCAGATGTCGACGGATGCCTTGACCTCCGCCGTGCTGTTGACGTAGGCCGCAAGCAGAGTCCGGGGGTGTTCTTTCCGGTATTCTGCTACGGCCGCCGCGGAGGCCATGTCCGCCATGGGGCATCCCGCGTCGGGGTTGGGCAGCAGGACGGTTGAGTCCGGAGAAAGCAGCTTCGCTGTTTCCGCCATGAAGCGGACTCCGCAGAACAGCAGAACATGAGCCCCGGATTCCCGGGCACGGATGCTCAGTTCCAGGGAGTCCCCCGTGAAATCGGCAATGTCCTGAATTTCCCCGCGGACATAATTGTGGGCGAGAATGACTGCGCCGCGCTTCTGTTTCCATTCCATGATTTCCTTGACAATGTCAGACATCTGGGGAATTCCTCTCTTCTGTTATCACTTCCACTTGTTGTTTCTGGCATGGACTGCCCTGCAGACTCCATATTCAGAAACGCGGATACTTTTTCTTTTCTGCTTTTTCATTTTTTCCCCGCCCTTTCCGTTTCTGCTTCCGAGACTTGTCTTTCCCTTTCTTTTTTTCTTTTTCTCTTCCCGCAAAAAGAGCGGGAAAGGGAGGGGAAAAAGGTGTATGCGGGAAAGAAAAAGCCGTTTCTGGAGCGGCGGGGCCGTATTCCGGAGTTCATAATGTACCGGGTTCTTTCTGAAAATCAAATTGTTCCCGGGAAAACCCCCTTTTCTCTTGAAAAAAGGATTGCGGATGTTACGGTATCAGCATTCTTTCACACGCCGGACTGGGAAAGAAGGGAGGGAAAATCCGCAGAATCCGCAGGATCCGTGAGCCGGGATATTTTTCCCCGGAATCTCTTAAGAAAAGCATTGCCTCCTCGTCTTATATTCCGGAGAAGCACGGATAAATGATCGTTTCAGGGACACATGTGCGATTTTTCAGATTTGAATGAAATGGTAAAACTTCTGGAGGGGAAACTTCTTCGTTATGCAGGCGGTTTCCTGAAAAATTCCGCAGAAGCTCAGGATGCGGTGCAGGAGGCGTTTCTGCGCTATATCCGTTACAGAAGGGAAAAAGGGGGACCTCCTGCGGACAATCTTTCCGCATGGCTTTTCAAAACGACTCGGAATATTTGTCTGGACGGATTGAAATCTTCCCGCAGCCGTCTGGAAACGGCTTATGACGATGCGGCGGCAGGAAAAGACGCGGATCCGGATTCACTCTTTTCCGCTTTTGAAACTCCTGCGGAATCTCTTCTCCGGGAGGACGACGTTCAGACGGCCAGAACCTTGGTCTCCACTCTTCTGACCGCACGAGAACAGGAAATTCTGGCGCTGAAATTTGAACACGCAAAGTCCTACGCCCAGATTGCTGAAATCCTCGACCTGAGCGTTTCCCATGTGGGCGTCATTCTTCATCACGCCATGAAAAAACTTCAGGCCGGATTCCGGGACATTGAAAATGGCGGAACCCTTCCGGAAAGAAAGGAATGTCTATGAACTGTGAAGAAGCCAGTCGGAAAATGACCGATTTCCTTGCCGGGGAACTGCCTGCGGAATGCTCCGCTGCTCTGGAGGCGCATCTGAAGGAATGTCCTGCGTGTTCCAGGAATTTCACGGCCCTGCAGAAGGATTGGGAAAGAATAAGGAACGCATTCCGTCAGGAGGAGGAAGCTGAAATGCTTCCTTCCCTCTCTCCGGAACGCAGGGAAAGCATTTTCCGCGAGGAACGGATGATGGAGGCGGTGGAACATTCCGGTGCTTCGGACTCAGAGGAGAAAAACAACAGAAATCCGAAAGATGCTCTGAAGAAGTTTTCCCCGGATTCTTTTTCTCTGCAGTCCGGAAAATCCGGGGAGAGTTCAGACGAATGTTTTTCCGCGTCGCCGCACTGCTGTTTCTGGCTTCCTTTCTCGGGATCGTGATTCTTCCGATCTGGAAAAAGGAGAAGGAAAGCAGCTGCGGCAAGGTAGATCTTCTGCCCTTTGCCGTTCCGGAGTCTTCTACGGAGAAGCAGAAGAAGGATTCTGTTTCTCTCACGCTTCCCCATGAGCTGCCTCCTGAGAAGATTTCTTATCAGGAGTGCATCTCTTCTGCCGCCGACTCTTCCCCCGCTGTTCCGCCAGTCCTTCCGGAAGAGGGGGGGAGCCCGGCTGCATTTTCCTCTTCCTCCCTTTCCATGGGGAAGATGGAAAAAGAAGAATCTCTGATGCCGGCACGGGAGAAAGCAGTGAAAAATCAGAATGTGCAGGGACAGAAAATCTTTGCCCTCTCTTCTTCATCAGCTTCTCCTCCTTTCCGTGCGGAGAATTCCTCCCCGGCACCTTGTCATGTCGGCTCCTCCGCACTTTCTCCGCTTCTGAAAGAACAGGAACCAGTGCCTGAGAAGAAGCGGAAGACGGAGCATGCCGCCGCTGGCGCCGCCGCCGCGTCTCCGGAGAAAAATTCTTTGCCGGATGATACGGAGCTCCGTATGAGGGGAATATGCACCGGGAACGAATCCCAGTTCACGAGCGGCAGGACAAGTCATCAAAAGGACCGAAAGGATCAGACAACAGATTCCATCGATCCGATGGCACTAATGGATCAGACAGATCAAATACGTGAACTCCCTTCCGCCGACGCCGTGCGCTCGGACGGGAGAATGGAAACTCCTCATCCTGATTCCGGCAGCGGACAAGCTCCTTCCGCGTCTTCCGTATTGGGGGAAAACACAGTGTCTCCTTCCGATCCTCTTTCCCAGGCGGAGGAGAAAGCGCGCGGACAGAAAAAAACGGCCCCGGGAAACGGATTCCCTGTTCCCGATCTCTTGTTTCTTGCCGGGAAGTCGAAATCTGCGGAAGGAGGAGATGTTTTGAGCTGAGTTTCTGTGTCTTCCGTTCTCCTCTGGATCCGCGGGAATATGTGATTATGGCGCTTCTGCTTCCCGGAATGCAGGGGGGAAACCGGCTCCGGAATCTGGATTTCGAGCTCAGGCTTCAGGAGGAAAATCTTGAAAAGACTGTGGAATTTGTTCAGGAAGGGGAAAAGAGCGGGATCGGGAAAATGCAGACGGTCTTTTTCCGTCTGCTTCCGGCACAGCAGGAGAGAGGGGGAGAGGAGGGCAGGGGAGACTCCTCCACCACTGGAGGAGGGGGGCCGCTGCTGGGGGAACTCCAGGTCTCGGTGAATTCGCGGAAACTGCACGCGCTTTCTCTGCGCTCAGGAGATCTTCTGGAGGATTTTTCGCGGCTTTCTCCGATGCTCAGGCTCGCTTTCCTTTCGGCTGCGGGGTATGGAAGGACGGAACAGGAAAGACATCAGCTCCGCGCCATTGCCGCGGAACTTCTGAAGGATCCCTCCTTTGCGGAGGATCTTCTGCTGAAGAGATATCTGGAAGCGCTTTCCACTTTCTCCTCTTCTCGGGAACGGGAAGGCCGCTGAAAATTCTTTCTTTTTTTCCCCTCTTCTTTTTCCCCTCTTCCCTTTCCGCCGGGTGCCTCATGACGGGGCAAAAAAAAGGCGGGAATGGAGCCGGAAAGACAAGTTTTCTTCTCCCGGCGGTTTCCGGATCGGACACTTCCGGCTTGCATAGGAATGATTGCTTTGCCGGACTTTCCCGCTTTTTTTCCCTGTGTTTCAGACTTTTCCACTTTTTCCGGCCGCCGCTTCCCCCGTTTTTTCCGGAACTCCGGGGTCCTTTCCGGGAGTTGCCTGGGAAAGCTTTTCCGCCGCCGACCCATGCGGATCCGGGACCGGAGGCGTGACTGCTCCGCAGCTGACGATCAGACGCATTGCATCCGAAACGCTCATATTGAGGAAGAGACAGTTTTCTCTCGGGATGAACATCAGGAATCCGCTGGTGGGGTTGGGCGTTGTGGGCATGAATACACTGAGCATGGGAGCGTTCAGTTTCTGCGTGACTTCAAAATCGCGTTTGTTTTCATTGGTGAGGAATCCGATGGCGTAACAGCCCTTCATGGGATACTCGAAGAGCACCACCTGACGGAACATGTTTCCCTCTTTGGAAGACCAAAGCGCATCTCCGATCTGTTTGCAGGTCGAATAAATGAAATTGATGATGGGCAGTTTCAGGAAGAGTTTCTGCATCAGGGAGATGAGTTTTCTTCCGATGGCCAGGCGCATGAGCTGTCCCGCGATGAAAAGCAATACCAGGATCAGCAGGAGGGAAATGACCCGGATCCCCTGTTCCATCCAGAAATCATCCGTTGCCTGGTGGAACTGCGGGAAATATTCCCGGGAGATTCTGACCGCCCACTGAGTCAGCTTTGAATAGAGGAAAGCGGCCACCCAGAGCGAGAGAAAAACCGGGATGACAACAAAAAATCCTGTAATGATCCTGGAACGAAGGAATCCCGGGATGGAACGCTTCCCCCGGAGGACGTCGGAACGAATGGACTGGACGAACGTCTCCTTTCTCTTTTCCGAAATGGCGATTCCCTGCGGAGGAGGCGGAATGCCTTGTGTCTGCTGCTGAGTCTCAGGATCTTCCGTCCGGAGGGAGGGAGGGAGGCGTATCCGCCGTTTCCCCCCCTGTTGTGATGAACGGGCGTTGTCTGCCGCTGCCGCGGCAACAGGAGGGCAGGGTGGCTGTTGCCCCTCTGGGGAAGAAGAAACTATGGGGGAAGGGTTTTCCGCAGATGGGTTTTCCGCAGACGAATTCCCGGAGGAGGAGTTTTTTCCGGGATGGATTGTTTCGTCATCAGCCATGGGCATCCTCCTCGTCGTCGAGGAGCCTGAGTTTCAGCTGCAGGATCCGGCGTTTGTCCGCCTTGAGGATGAATGCGGAGAGCTGGCCGGGAATGGTGAAGGTTTCGCCTTCTTCTGGGATGCGTCCGAGTTCGGAACAGATGTAGCCGCCGATGGTGTCGGTGTCGTCGTTATCGGGGATGTTGGTATCGGCGATTTCATTGATGTCGGAGATCAGGGTGCGGGCGTCGAGGACGATGGTGCCGTCGGCCATGAGCTGGGGACGGTTTTTGAGATCGTCCTCTGTGTCGTATTCGTCGTGAACTTCCCCGACGATTTCCTCGATGATGTCTTCAAACGTGACGATTCCGGACGTCCCCCCGTATTCGTCGATAATCACCGCGAAATGATTCCGCGAACGCTTGATCTCCTCCAGCAGTTCCGCGACCTCCTTGGTCTCAGGAATGAAAATGGCCTTGTGCGCAAGCTGGAGAAGGCTTTTGCCGCGGATGGCGTTTTCATCAATGAAATCCTTGGCATAGATGATGCCCTTGATTTCGTCGATGCTGCGTCCGTAGACGGGGATCCGGCTGTGCCCGGATTCGATAAAAGCCTTTTTGGCATCGTCTATGGAGGCGGTGGAAGGGAGAGCGTCAAGATCGATGCGGGGGGTCATGATTTCGCGCACGGACATATCCCCGAGATCGAGAATCCCGCGGATCATCTGTTTCTCCCCCTCTTCCAGATCGCTTTCCGAATCGTCTCCATAACTTTCCACATAGGAAAGAATTTCATCTTCAACGCTGACTTTCTCCTCGGAATCGTCGTTCTTGTGCCAGTCTCCCGTGGTTTTCGTGACTGCGTTGAGCAGATAGCTCAGCGGCAGAAACAGTGTGGACGCCAGAAAAAACACGGGCGGAATGCTCACGCGCAGAATCAGAATGTCATACCGGAACAGAACGAAACGCGCAATAATCTCGCAGAGCCCGCTTGCCACCGTCAGCACCAGAATGATGATGAGCCAGGCCCACTTCGCCGTAAAGGAATCCCCGAATAGTTCGCGGATCCCCAGATAGCTGGCTCCGCCGATGACCGCAGCGGCTACGAATTGAAGAATTTTCAGGACCGCGCGGATGGAATCGTCGTGTTCCAGATAGAAATCCAGTTTCTCGGCAAGTTTTTCATTTTTGGATTCGAGTTTGCGGATGCGCCCTCCGGAGAGCCCGTCGAATGCCTCGAAGGCGCATGTCAGCCATAGAAAGAGGAAAAAGACAGGGATTAGAATTTCGTATTCAAGAGTCATCTTTCACTGTTCCAGCGTTGTATTGATTGAAGGGCTCCGGTGCGGCGTCCTGCTGCGCGGAGTCGCGGTTTTTGTTTCTTTTTCCGTGGGGGAGGAGGAAAGAAGCTTCCTCTTCCCGCTTCTTTGTTTCTTTTCTTTCCCTTCTCCGGAAAACGGAGCGGGAGCGGTCTGTGGTGGCAGAGGCGGCGGAAAGACCGTGGAAAAGGAAAACTCCTCTTCCAGTGTATTCATGACGCGTTTTTCCGCCCGGCGCATATTCCGTTTCAGTTCCGGCCGGAGATCGTCATACCCTCCTGCGTGAAGGAGCCCGTGAACCAGGTAAAGCGCCAGTTCACGGGAATACGGCAGACTGCGCCTTGCGGCCTCCCGTTCGGCAACGGCGGGGCAAAGCAGAAGATCCACCAGCACTTCCTCCTCTTCACCCTCTTCTTTTCTTTCCTCTTCTTTCCTTCCGTCCCCGGGAACGGTTGTGCCGTCCGTTTTTCTCCCTGGCGCGGCTTCTTCTTTTTTTTCTTCTTCGGCGGGCCAGCAGGTTCCTTCGCAGTGACGGTAGTCAAAGCAGATGACATCCGTATCCCCCTTGTGCGCCAGGAAATCCCTGTTGACCTCCTCCATTTTCCGAGAGGTGACAAACGACAGGGAAAGAACTCCCTTTCCGATTCCTGAGCCTGCCAGTTCCGCGGCTCGTTCAGAAAATTTTTTCAGCGTGCCTTTCCTCGGCCGGGGGTATTTTCTCTCCGGCTGCCAGGAACAGATCGTCTTCATACTTTTCCTTTTCCTTGGGATAGGCGATGCGCCCGTGATGCATGGTTGTGAGGGCTTTGACAAACGCCTTCCGTATTTTTGCAAGCTCTCCGAAAGTGAGGTCCGCTTCATCCAGCTGTCCGTCCCGGATTTTTTTCCGGAAGATTTCGCCGATAAGCTCGTCGATTTTATTGTGGCTGGGTTTTTCCAGGCTGCGGACCGCGGCTTCGCAGCAGTCCGCGAGCGCCACCAGGACGATTTCCTTCTCCCGCGGCAGCGGGCCCGGATAACGGAATTCCTTTTCCATCACCTGCCCGTCCGGCGACTGCCCCTGCGCCCTGCGGTAGAAGAAGTAGACCAGATCGGTTCCGTGATGCTGTTCAATCGTGTCCCGGATGACCCTCTTGAGCTTGTAGCGGTACGCCAGTTCGATGCCTTCCTTCACGTGATTCAGGATGATCAGACTGCTCATGGTGGGTGTGAGTTCCCGGTGCTTGTCTCCGCCGGGATTGTTTTCTGTGAAATACTCCGGCTGCGCCAGTTTCCCGATGTCGTGGAAAAGCGCGCAGACTCTTGCCCGGATCGGATTCGCTCCGATTTCCTGCGCCGCCTGTTCCGCCAGGGTCGAAACCATCAGACTGTGGTGAAAGGTCCCCGGCGCCTCAAACTGAAGGCGTTTCAGCAGCGGATGATTGAAGTCGTTGAAGGAGAGGAGCGACATATTCGTCGCCACATCGAAGAAATATTCCAGCAGGAACAGCGCCAGGAGCGCCAGAATCGCCGTGACCATTCCCGTCGCCAGCGGAAGGATGAGTCCCCATTCCAGAATGCCACGCGCTGCGTGGCTTTTCCAGAAGAAAATGGTCCCGATGATCAGGGTCGTGACAGTCACCGCCAGAAAACCCCGGATGAAAAAACTCTTGTAATTGGTCGAATACCTCACCGCAAACGCCGTGATTCCTCCCGCCACCAGCCCGCAGACAATGATCGGGAAGGAATTCCCCACCGCAATCGCCACCACCGCGGCGACAAAGAGCCCCGCATAAAGCGCCGAACGCATTCCGTAGACCACGGAAATCACCATCGCCGGGAAGGCCAGCGGAAGACTCAGAAACAGCAGTTCTGGGGGGACATTTTCATGTTCCGCCAGCAGCCGGAAGGCTCCGATGAAGAGCCGATCCGCCAGGAGCGCCAGAATCGTCACAAACCCCAGCAGCCAGATGGAACGGTTGCTGTTCACCACTTCGGGGTGAATGTGGTAGATGTAAATGCCGCTGAAGATCATCAACGCCAGACAGAGCGCGATGCTTTCGGAAATCTTGTACCACAGATCCGTCTGATTTCTGTTTGCCTGCAGAACGGATCGGTATGTCTCCTGCCGTTCAATGTCTTCCAGCGAGACCAGCTGGTCTTTCTCGATAATCGGCTGGCCTTTCAGAATCCGGATCATGGCCGGCTTGATTCTGGCTGAGGCTTCCGCGCGTTTTGCTTCCGTCAGGGTCTTGTCATAGGAAATGTTTCCTCCCTTCAGAAATTCGGCAAGAATCGGAGAGAGCGTTTTTTCCAGGGACTCGTGGTTTGGGATGGCTTTCGAAACAAGCAGTTCTCCGGCAATGGCATCGGCTGCTTCTCCGGGCGTCGGGAAATCCTTTAGAGGCTGTGGCGTGCGCAGACGGTTGTGAATGTCCACCACCACCACTTCCCGGTCCCAGGGGAAACGCTGCTTGTCTTCCTGAGGCATGATTCCCGCATTCATGACGTTGTCCAACAGATCATTGAATTTCTTCTCCTGCTGAGGACTGGTGAAAAGCGTTCCGAAAAAGTCCAGCAGGATTTTATCCAGACGTGCGACGCGTTCTCCCATCATACCGTCCGGAATGTAGCGGATCCCTTTTGCTCCCAGTTCGGCGCGTTTCTTCACCTGGTCTGCAAAATCCCAGAGCATATGGCGGATTTTTTCCATGCTTTCCGGCTGCATGTGATAATACAGCGGCACGCGCGATTCCGCCGTTTCCCGGATGAGTTTCGTTTTTTTCCGGTCCACGACGAAAAAGTCCAGATCCGCGTAAATCGTGCGCGGCGCATACTGTTTTTCCACCAGTTTCGCCCCGATCCCGTCGTCTTCCGGAATGGTGATGATGGATACGCTCGTAATCAGAATCAGACCCATCATCAGAAGTGCGACAATCCGGGAGTGGTCGCAGAAGCGTTCGAGCGCTGACTGTTTCGGAATATGGCGGCTGTTTCCCAGCATCCCTTTCTTCGCAATTTCGCGCTGTTTGAGTTTTTCTCTGATATAGCCGAACATCTTGTACTGTCCCTTACACTTTCCGCGCCCTCACCCTCTGCTGTTCCCCTTTGCACGTTTCCTCCTCCCCGGAGGACGACTGATACGCATTCACTATTTTTTCCACCAGAGAATGACGCACCACATCCCGTGAGGTGAAGGGGCAGATGGCGATTTCTTCAATGTTCCTTAATTTCCGCAGCGCCAGAGTCAGACCGGAAACTGTTTTCCCCGGCAGATCTGTCTGGGTCGGATCTCCGCAGATCACGCAGCGAGAATGAAAGCCTAGACGGGTCAGAAACATCAGCATCTGCTCATTCCGTGTGTTCTGCGCCTCGTCCAGAATGATGAAGGCGTTGTTGAGCGTGCGTCCGCGCATGAAGGCCAGCGGCGCCACTTCGATGATGTTGCGTTCAATCAGTTCTTCCGCCTCGGGAATTTCCAGCATGTCATACAGCGCATCGTAAAGAGGACGGAGATACGGATTGATTTTCTCCTCCAGCTTGCCGGGGAGAAAACCCAGATTTTCTCCCGCTTCCACTGCCGGGCGGGTCAGGATGATTCGGTCATAATTCCCTTCCAGAAGCATGGATACGCCCATGGCCATCGCAAGATACGTTTTCCCCGTCCCTGCGGGCCCCACCCCGAAGACAATATCCCGCTGCCGGATCGCGCGAAGGTAGGCAAGCTGATTCGGTGTCCGGGGAACAATCTCGCGTTTGCGGGGACTGACTTTCACCCGTTCCGAAAAATAATTCTGAAGTTCGTTTTCCCGTGATTCTGAAAAAGCGGAAAGAATCTGCCGGAATTCCTGATCCGTCAAAGCTCGTCCGCAGTCCGAACGGAACTTCTTCAGTTCCCCTAGAAATTTTTCCGCACGGGCTCTTTCACTGGTGTCCGAGGAGAGCACTTTCAGCACGTCTCCCCGGAGAACAAAAACCACATGGAGAGCTTTTTCCGCTTCTCTCAAGTTTCCCGTGAGTTCCTTCCCCCCTCCAAAAAGGCTTTCCAGATCTTCACGGTTTTCAAAATACTGTTTCTGATCCCCTCCCGGATCGGAAGGATCATCTTCTGAATTGGAATCCGTCATTTGTCATTTCACAGTTGTTTCCGGAGCATCGGGTGCGGTCTCCGGTGAGGAAGGAGCTCCTCCCGCAACGGGAAGCTCTTTCCCGGCTTCCTCTGCCGGGGGAGGGGTCTTGACAATCCCCTTTTCCACGGCTCCCGCTGCAGTTTCCCCGCTCTTGTCCGCTGCTGCGGATGATACGGCTTCCGCCGCCGCGGGCGCCGCTATCTTCCGTTTCGGCACTTTCAGCTTCATGCCTGGAAGAATGCGGTTCTGGTCTTTGATGAGACCCTGATTTGCTTTGTAAAGAAGGGGCCACAGCGCCGCATCCTTATAGACTTTCTTTGCAATGATGGAAAGGGAATCACCTTCCACAACAATATATTCTTCCGGAGTTTCTTCCCCCTGGACCGCGGCGGATCCCGCAGAGGATCCCCCTGCAGACTGCGGCGAAGAAAATGCGGAAACGTCTTTGTTCCCGGTTTCCCCCGCAGGAGATTCTTCCGGAAGTTTTTCAACGGGTTCCGCTTCCAGCGGCTTGTCTGAAACGGAGAGAAGTTCGGGCAGTTCCGCACTTCCCGTTTCCTTCGTCATTCCTGGGTCTGAGGATTCCTCAACAAGCGGTCCGGATCCATAGGCCGGATTCGGAGGAGGCGTCTGCAACGGAGGCTGCCAGGAATCGTAACTGGTCTTGATCGCAGTCGTCCACTGCTCGGCATTGGGTTCATCCTGGGGAGGAGGCACATTGACTTTTTCCACACAGGCGGCCAACAGCACTGCCGCCGCTGAAAAAGAAACCGTCAAAACAAATTGTCTCATGAAAGTAAAACCTCCTGTTTTATGGCGCAGCAGACTCCACCGCGGTAGCGCGCAGCGTTTTCCCGCCTCTCCTGTTTATTCACATTTGCGCAGAACCAGAGCTGCGTTGTGTCCGCCGAATCCCAGATTCGTATTGATGGCAACGTTGACTTTCCGTTCTCTTGCCGTATTCGGCGTATAATCAAGATCGCATTCCGGATCAGGCGTTTCATAATTGATAGTCGGCGGAATGATCCCGCTTTCAATGACTTTGGCGCAGATGATGGTTTCCAGTCCGCCCGCGGCTCCGAGACCATGACCCATGGTCCCCTTGGTGCTGCTGATGGCGGTTTTCCTCGCATACTCTCCGAGCACGGTCTTCAGCGCCTGGGTTTCATAAAGGTCGTTCAGCACAGTGCTTGTCCCGTGCGCATTGACGTAATCCACCTGTTCAGGAAGAATTTTTGCGTTGTTCATTGCCATGCGAAACGCGCGGACTCCGCCTTCTCCTTCCGGAGCCGGAGATGTAATGTGGTAGGCATCTCCGGTGGCACCGTATCCCAGCACTTCCGCATAGATCTTCGCCCCGCGCTTCTTTGCATGTTCATATTCTTCAAAAATCAGAATGCCGGAGCCTTCCGACATGACAAATCCGTCACGATCCAAGTCAAACGGCCGACTGGCGTGTTTCGGATCGTCGTTCCTTTTCTGGCTCATGGCCTTCATGGAACAGAACCCGGCAAAGCCCAGGGCGGAAACAGAGGCTTCTGCTCCGCCGCTGATCATCATGTCCGCATTGCCGAATTTGATCGCAAGAAAGGATTCCCCAAGGGCATGGCATCCACTCGCACAGGCGGATACCGCGGCAAAATTCGGCCCCTTCGCTCCTGTACGGATGGAAATCGTCCCAGACGCCATGTCGGAAATCAGCATCGGGATGAGGAACGGAGATACTTTCCCGGGCCCCTTTTCAATCAGAACGCGGCATTGACTTTCAATTGTGCGCATCCCTCCAATGCCGCTGCCGATGCACACTCCCACGCGATCCGGATCAATCGGGGAACCCGGATCGCGGAAATCGGAGGGCAGACCCGCATCTGCCAGAGCTTCCGCTGTCGCGGCGACGGAATAAATGCAGAAATCGTCCAGACGTCTCGCTTCCTTTTCCGACATGTATTTTCCCACGTCAAGTCCCTTGACTTCTCCGGCAATCTGTGTCCTGTATCCGGTCGCGTCAAACAACGTCACCTTGTCCAGTCCGCATCTGCCGTTCACGAGTGAATCCCACATGGCATCCACGGAATTGCCGACACAGGAAACAGCGCCGATTCCGGTGATAACTACACGTCTTCCGTCCATTCCATCCTCCGTTTGATATACAAAAAATGGGCCACTCCGCGGAATGACCCATCAAGAAATGAAGAAGAGCCCAATCAGCCCTTCTGCTTGCTTTCGATGTACTTGATCGCGTCGCCGACGGAGGTGAGCTTTTCCGCGTCCTCGTCCGGAATATCCGAACCGAATTCTTCTTCCAGTGCCATGACCAGTTCCACCTGATCCAGAGAGTCCGCTCCCAGATCCTCGATGAATTTGGCGTCATCGGTAACCTGATCCTCGGCAACTCCAAGCTGTTCAACGACGATCTTCTTGACTTTTTCTGCGATTGTAGACATCACAAATCCTTTCTGTTCATTTCATTCGCTGTTCTGTTTCAGCGCTCTTATCCGTTCTGCGGAAGAAAAACATACCTATATAATATGCCGGAACTTTTCCCCTTTTCAAGTCGTTCCATGAAAATTTACATCAAAAACCCGCCGCACACGTTGATGACCTGCCCGCTGATGTAGTCCGAATCTGGACTGCAGAGAAAATACACCGCATTCGCCACATCTTCCGGTTTGCCCGCCCGTTTCAGCGGAATGAACTGCAGAAACGCGTTCTTCGCTTCTTCCGGAAGTTTTTCGGTCATGTCCGTCTGAATATAGCCCGGCGCCACTGCGTTCACGGTAATGTTCCGGCTCCCGAGTTCCTTCGCCGTGGACTTCGTCACCCCGATCACTCCCGCCTTCGATGCAGAATAGTTCACCTGTCCCGCATTCCCGGCGCGTCCCACAACCGAGGAAATGTTCACAATCTTGCCGTAACGGGCTTTCATCATCGGTTTGATCGCAGCCTTGGTGAAGTTGAAGGTCCCTTTCAGATTGACGTCGATCACCAGATCCCAGTCCTGCTCGGTCATTCTCATCAGCAGCGTATCGCGCGTGATCCCGGCGCAGTTCACGAGTATGTCGAGCCGTCCATAGGTGTCAAGCACCTGTTTGACCGCCGCTTCCGCATCGCCGGGAAGAGCCACGTTGGCCGAGATGGCCGTCGCCTCATATCCCTTCGCCTTGAATTCCTCTGCCGTCTTCTGCGCCACATCCAGCAGAATGTCCACCATGGCGATTTTCGCCCCTTCCGCCGCGAGTCTCTCGCAGATCGCCCTGCCGATTCCGCGGGCGCCTCCCGTGACAAGCGCCACTCTTCCTTCCAGTGTTTTGGATCCCATATTACAGCCTTTCTTTACGCTATCCGTATTGTGGATGTGAATACTCTTAGTCCTCAAATGTGATTTTTTCAAGATCCGCCGTGCACGAAACATTAAAAATCCTCAGCGAGGAGTCGATCTTCCTCACCAGTCCGGAGAGAACGCTGCCGGGTCCGAATTCTATAAAGGTGTCCGCTCCCGTTTCGCGGGCCATCGCACGCACGCACTCCTCCCAGCGGACGCTCCCTGCCACCTGACGAATCAGATTCTCGCGAATCTCCTCCCCATTTGACACCAGATCCCCGGGATAATTCTGGGCCACTGCAATCCGCGGCGCTGCAATCTCCACCCCGCCGAGCACTCCCCCCAGCTTCTCCCCGGCTCCTTTCATCAGACGGGAATGAAACGCTCCCGCCACATTCAGCGGAATCACCCGCTTCACCCCTTTCCCCTTCAGAATTTCCGATGCTTTCGCCACACGGTCCCGGACTCCGCTGATCACTATCTGCCCCGGGCAATTGTAATTCGCCACATCAATATCGCATTCTTTGCAGACTTCCCGGATCACTTCCGGATCTCCTCCCAGGACGCTGGCCATGGTTCCCGCCGTTTCCGCGCAGGCTTCCCCCATGAAACGCGCACGCTGTTCCAGAAGGCGCAGACCCGTCGCAAAATCAAAACATCCCGCACAGTACAGCGCAGCGTATTCCCCGAGGCTGAGTCCTGCCGCCGCAACCGGATTCACTCCCGGATATTTCTCCAGAAACGCCGCAAGGCAGGCGGCGCTGGTCGTGTAGATGGACGGCTGGCAGTACTGGCTTTCCGTCAGTTTCTCCGCCGGCCCGTTGAAGCAGACGTCCGATACGGACCAGTCCAGCACCGTATCCGCTTCCCGGAACACGGCCGCGGCCGCCGGACTGTGTTCCGTCAGATCCTTTCCCATCCCGACGCACTGCGCTCCTTGTCCGGAAAAAATAAATGCGGCTTTCATAAACTCCTCTTCTCCCTTTCCGTTCCTGTTTTGTCTTGCTGAATTTTCTTTCCTTCATTCTGTATCTGTTATAAGATAGCTCACGAAGCCGCAAATTTCCAGAACAGGGCAGTTTTTTTTCACAGCCGGGGGATTTCCGGAACGCTTCTTCTCCACCGCCTTCCGCATCCTCGGGTGTTTCAGATTCCGGGAACTTCCGGAATTCCGGGAAAAAAGGGGGGGGAGGGGACGCTCTTCTTCTTTATTATTCTCACTCAAACACTCAAAGCCTCAGAGGCTCAGAGCTGCATCCCGCCGGCCACGGGGATGTCGGTTCCCGTAATGTAGCTTCCCGCGTCGGAACAGAGCAGAAGAGCCGTTCCCGCGCAGTCTGCCGGAGTCCCGATCCGTTTCGCCGGAATGCCTCGGAGAAGTGTTTCCACAAGAGCATGATCCGAAAGGGCTTCCCGGTTCCTGTCGGTTGCGATGACTCCCGGCGCAAGGCAGTTGAACGTGATCCCTTCCGCCGCATAATTTCTCGCACAGTTTTTGATCAGATTCGACAACGCCGATTTCGTCGCCGCATACACTGCCAGACGCGGCGACTGTTTCCACTGGTTGACGCTCCCGACGGCAAGCACTCTCCCCCATTTCCTTTCCCTCATCCCCGGGAGAAACCCTTCGATCAGGCGGAATGAGGCGGAGACATTGACCTGGAACTGCCATTCAAAATCCTCCTCCCGGAATTCCGGCACGGTCTGATACTTCTGAACCGAGGCGTTCAGGACAAGAATGTCGATTTCCCCCGCTTCGGAAATCAGGCGTGGCAGTTCCTCCGGGCTGGAGAGTTCCGCCGTCAGGGCTCGGCAGGCAATGCCTTCTTTCCGCGCCGTTTCCACGGCTTCGTTCAATGTGGCGTTCTCTCCGGTTGCGTGGAAAAGAATTTCCGCCCCCGCTCTCCCGAGCGTCAAGGCGATTTCCCGTCCGATCCCGCGGCCGGAACCGGTTACAAGGGCTCTCCGTCCATGGAGGTTGAACAAGCGGGAGATTTCAGGATTCATCATTGTCGTCATCATTGTCAGATTCCGTCCTCTCTTTTGAATTTCGGATAAACGCAGAAATACAGCGGCTGGAAACAGCGGAAGCGTGCCAGACGGAAAATCAGAGTCCCCTCCTCTTCAAAACGGAATTCATGGAACGGAGTCCATTCCCCTGCGGGACTCAGGACTTCCACTCGTCCCGGTTCCGCTGAGAAGTTCATCCGTGCCTCGATTCCGTCCAGCGGATCCAGCGAAAGATTGTAAAGCCCGATCAGCGAATGGGTTTCCCCGTCGACGCGGAACGGGAGCGCACGGCGGTCTCCCCCGAGAAAGAGCGGAAGCTCCCTCCCACCGGAAAGACGCCGGAAAAGATGATGCAGCATTTCCTTCCGTTTCGGTGTCGCGAATCCGGAGGACAGCGCTCCGGTCTCCACTGGATAGACCGCGATTCTGCCGCCCGCCTTGTTTTCGTAATAACAGCAGCAGGGGAAGCGTCTGTTCAGGTCTACGTCGACCAGGCAGCTGATTTCCTCGGCGCCCGGGAGGAGCCCGAGTTCCAGAACGAGCGGTTTCCGGGTATGGATCGCGGTGTCGAAGAAGCATTTCTCTCCTCCTCCGAACGTCCGGTTCAGCAGATGTTCCCCTCCGATCGGGAAGGTGGTGTTCAGCCGGAAACTGCCCCGGATTTCCGCGCCGAGATACTCCCCGAATCCGCGTTCGCAGAGGGGCTGAAACGCGGCTGCGTCAATGAACGCGGCCCGGGAAAGAATCTTTCGGATCTCCGCATCCGAAGCCGCGCGGATGTTCTGCCCGCAGAGCAGGGAGACGGGGGGATCTTCCTGAAATCCCACCGCGAACCCCATATTCTGAAGATGTTCCGCAAAATCGCAGCTTTCCCCCTGCAGGCCGCCAGCACAGGCGGAATTGCTCCCCAGATGTTTCTTTTCGGCGGAACCGGGGAAGAAACATCCCCCGAGCCCCGCATCGGAGCCCCCGCGCGGATAACGCTCCTTCAGCGCGGAAAGGAAAGGCTTCTGCGCAAGAAGACTTTTCAGAATGTCTTCGTTTGCGGCCATGGGGGTGCCGGAATGATCGAAGAGGTTCAGAGTCAGGGCGTCGCATCCGCTTCCGATGGCGGCGCTGTTCTGCAGAAAGAGGAAGGTGTTGCTTTTGGAATAGTTGGAATAGGGAAAGTTTTCGATTTCGCCCTCCTCGATGCAGGGGGAGGCGGGTGAGACGGGCGAGGAGGCGAAGGCGCGGCGGGTGAGACGGATCTGATTGACCGTCTGGCGGAGTCCCGTCAAAGATCCCTCCTCGTAATTCCCGAGCGGAGGACGGCTGGCAACGGGGCGTTTCCCCGGTCCGGACATGATCCGGTACAGATTCCCCCAGTCGCGCCCGTCGACGGTGTGGTAGTCCGGGCCGCTCGACATCAGACCCACGATCGTTTCCGGCGACACCGCATGGACCGTCTCCTCCATCAGCCGGATCACTTCCTCCGTGCATTCCCTCAGGAAGTCCAGCCAGAGTTTCCGGAGCGGGTCCGGAGTCCCGTGCGCAAAGACCTTTGCCGCGATTTCCTCCCGCGTGAAAACACTCCCGCAGCGTTCGTTGAAGCGGCGGATGTGTTCATCGCAGAAGCAGCCTGTCCCCACAGGGCCGTGTCCGGACCAGCGGATGTCGTCCTCTATCCAGATGACTGCGGGATGCGTTTCCGCGTACAGAGTCCACTGTTTCCGGAGATAGTCGCGCCATCCCCGGGAAATGCTGCAGGCGCAGTCGGTAGCACGGACTCCGGCAGAAGAGGTGATCATGGACCAGTCCGGATGCTGACGGTCCACATGCCGTCCCCGGTCCCCGTGCCCCTGCGTCACATTCGGATTCAGCGAATAGACGATCCCCGCCTCTTCCAGCGCCTCTTTGATCCGGAACAGGATCTTCTGATAATTCCTCAGCCATTCCAGAGTCGGATAGGCATGGGTGAATGTGCCGGAATCAATGAAAACACACAATTCGTCTATCGCGTATTTCCGGCACATCAGAACTGCCTCCTGAAGGGCTTCCTCCCATTTCCAGGGGGGGATGGTCCGGCGAAGCACATAAAGAAAATCCCGTTTTTCCGTCAGTTCCTTGTAATTCATGCTTCTCCTCCTCCGTTGTTTCCGCCGCCGGAGGAGCCGGACGATCCGGGAAAAGAGTTTCTTCCTCCCCCGCATCCGAGTCCCCATTCGCCTTTGATGAGGCGGCGTTTGGCTTCCAGAAGTTTTTTCCCTCCGTTTTCTCCTCCGTTTCCGCCGGAATGGAACGGGAAAGAAGGAGGAGAAGAAGAAGATTCCTCTCTTCCGCCCCTGAGCGCGGAAGCGGAAGGGGGGAATACATCATCCGTTCCCGGGAACTTCCGCTCCGGAACTGGAGAAGTCTGCTCCGGAGGAGGAGACTTCTGCCCGGGAGAAGACGCCTGCCTGCGGATGTCTGAAGGCATATCGTTCATAATGAGCTGAAACTCCTTGTGTTTTTGTCTTTCTTTCTCTCTTGCCTTCTCTCTTGAATTGAATTTTGTTTTTGAGGTGAAAATTCTTTCATCTATACGGCAGGAGGGAAGGGAAACGGGGAAAGAAGGAAATCAAAGTGGGAAAAACATCGGCCGATGCCGGAGGAGAGGAGACGGGTCTCCCTGTTCCCGTGTTTCCGTATTTTCGCGTTTCCGAGTTTCCTTATTTCAGTCGAGGCGGATGTCGACTTCGTTTTTCCGTCCGCGGACGAGTTTTTCGGTCCGCTCGAAGGTTTTTCCATCCTGCGTCCGGATCCGGATGTCGTAGGTCCCGAAGAAGCCCCGCAGATAGTTTTTCCGGTCGGACTCATAGACGGAGTCCTGCGAAGTGATCCACTCTTCCCGGATCAGTTTCCGGAGCGTTTCATAGGCGGGTTTGGGCCGGAGCGAACGCGTGAGGAGTCCTCCCTTTGCGTGATTTTCGACTCCGAGCGCGGTATCGTCCACCAGGTTCCACCAGATGATTCCGTTTGTGGCGGCGTGTCCGAACCAGATGCGGTACATGCATTCGGTGACCCGTCTCTGGAACTCGCTGCAGTCGCTTCCGAGGTCTTCGCGTCCGGTGATGGTGACTTCCGAAATGGTCAGGGGCAGCCCCACTTTCGCATAGATGTCCAGGACGTCGTTGATGTATTCGGGATTGAAGTAGTACTCTCCCCACCAAGGAAGCATGTCCTCCACATTCGGGCAGCCGATGTGATGGCACTGGACTCCGAGACAGTCGATGCGCCGTCCCGAGGAGAGGAGCCAGTTTTCGAGCATGTTGTTCATGGAATAATATCCATGATGGTCGCGCCAGAGGTGTCCGTCGTTGTAATTGAAGCGGGTGGAGCAGGGGAAGTACTTTTCCGCGATATCGAAGGCGAAATGCCCGAAATCCTCCGGAACAAACTGGGACGGAGTGTTGTAGGTGATTTCATTGGTCACGTCCCAGTTGGAGATGCGGTCTCCGTAGCGTTCCGCGATTTCCCGCACATGCCTTTCGTAAAGCTTCTTGAGATGTTCCGTGGTGTCTCTGCGGATCCATCCGGGGTTGTGATGGTCGTAGAGCAGGAGGTGCCCTTTGGGGGTGATGTTGTTCTGTTCGCAGAATTCCAGCAGAAGATCGGGCGGCGGGCGGCGGTAGACCTTCGGACTGTTCTTGTCGTAGCGCGGGTGATTGCGTTCGGGTTCGAGGTCTCCCCAGTAGAAGGGGATGACCATCAGATTGAAGAGTTCCTTGAAATATTTTTTATAGGCTTCGTTTTCGGCCTCTTCGGGGAATTCGTCGAACATGAAGCCGTTGCATCCGAATTCGAATTCGTGTCCGGTCTGGCGGAAGGAGACGTCTGCGCGCCCTTCGTAGGGTGACCCGTCCGCATGGACGAGCCGGTAGCGCATCATGCCCTTCCGGTACAGTTCCGGTCCGTGTTCGATCCTGGCGAGCGTTTCTGGATCGGGGTGGCGGATGTATTTCAGAAGCCTGGAAATGTATTCCTGTTCGTCTGTCTGCGTGGTCATGATTTCATCTCCTCAGTTCAAAGTGAGAAATGTTTCTTTTTCCTCACCTTCTGCGGAAAGCCACCGGAGGCGGTACGTGCCCCGGAATCCGCGAAATTCGATCAGGCCGTCTCTGCCTGCGGTGACGCTGGTTCTGGTTTTCCATTCGCGGTTGATAAGGTCGTTGAGAGCGAAATACGAGCTTTTCGGCTGCATGTCGCGCGTGAAGAGTCCGGAGACGGAGGGTTCGCCGGGAGCTCCGCAGTCGTCCACGACATTCCACCAGGTGATGCCCATCATCTTCGGAATGCTGAACCAGAGCCGATAGAGATTGCGCGCGATGACCGCCTGGATGATCTGCCCGCGTGCATCGTTCGCCGGAGATGTGATGGTGATCTCGGAAAGGTGTATCGGGAGATTGGCCTTCGAGAGACGTTCCATGGTCTCTCGGACGGAGGCGGGGGACTGCACTTGGCTTTTCCCGTCGGCGATGTCCAGACAGGTCTGGGGATCGAAGAGATGCATCTGTGCGCCCATGATGTCGATGCGGCATCCGCGGCGGATGAGGTCGGCGGTTTCTTCCACGTATTCATCGGTCAGGAAGTAGTCGTTGATGTTCAGCTTCACGTTTCCGGGGAAGGCGTCGTCTGCGATCTGCATGGAGCGGAACGGATAGTCGCCGGGCATCAGCCCGTAGACGCTTTTGCAGAGGCGGGAACCGGGGACAAGACGTTTGTTCGCAAAATCGCTTGCGCTTTCGTTTACGACGTCCCAGCTGTGGATGCGTCCGCGGTAATGTCCCGCGATCCGGCGGATGCGCAGTTCCATCAGGCGGTTCAGTTCCTCCGTGTATTCGGGGATCAGTTCCGCCATTTCCCCGGCGCTTTTGGACATGAAGTTGGTCCCGCAGCGCACATCGGTCATCATCTGCACCAGATATTCCTTCGGCAGCTTGGCCAGCTGCCAGCGCGGATACTGCCAGGTATGGTTCCCCCACGTGAGGGTGTGCCCGTGCAGGCGGATGCCTTTGCTTTCACAGAATTCCACCACCGGGTCC
>CAJMAW010000047.1 GCA_905211485.1 uncultured Lentisphaeria bacterium
AAAAATTACGTAAAAATGCGTGGAGCATTTTTCACGAGGTCAAGATCCGTGACCTTGTCGCACTCCAGCGGCGAGACGCTGGCCGCCGGAGGCAAAATAAAAAAATAAAATAATAAAAAAAACATGAGGGCTGCTCGCCCTCATACACCTCGGCTCCCGCTGCATCCCCCGCATCCGGCAGGATCACAGCAACCCACCGGATGAAGGGGGGATCCCCATCCCGATCCCCGCAAAAAAGCAATAAGCCCAGAAGAGAGCAGTCATGCGCAGCAGATCAGCGGTCCACGCGTGCGGAGGCGCCTTTCATGAGTTTTTCGACTTCATCCAGAGTTGCCATGGATGTATCTCCAGGCGTTGTCATAGCCAGAGCTCCGTGTGCGGCTCCGTAGTTGACCGCTTTTTCCATACTGTCAGAGGCAATCAGGCCATAAATCAGCCCCGATGCAAAACTGTCTCCGCCTCCGACACGGTCGAAAATTTCGAGTCCCGGACGGCGGATGGATTCATAAAAATTTCCCTGATGCCACGCAATTGCGCTCCAGTCGTTCACAGAAGCTGTTTTCACCGTGCGGAGAGTCGTTGCCGCGACCTGAAAATTGGGATAGACTTCCAGAGCATGTTCTATCATTTTCCGGAATCCCTCGACCTGAATGTTTCCGAGATTTTCATCGACCCCCTCGACTTCAAATCCCAGACAGGCCGTGAAATCCTCTTCATTTCCGATCATCACATCCACGTATTTCGCAATCTCCCTGTTCACCTCTCTGGCCCGTTCCTTCCCCCCGATGCTTTTCCAGAGCGATGGACGGTAATTCAGATCGTAACTGGTGAGAGTTCCATATTTTTTTGCCGTTCTGAGCGCTTCCGCCACCACACCCGGCGTGGAATCTGAAAGCGCCGCAAAAATACCACCCGTGTGGAAATGACGCACACCGAGTGTGCCGAAAATGTATTCCCAGTCGATATCCCCCTCTTTCAGCTGGGAGACAGCCGTGTTTCCTCTGTCGGAGCACCCGCGCGCACCGCGGATTCCAAATCCGCGTTCCGTAAAATTCAGTCCGTTGCGGACGGTTCGGCCGGTGCCGTCGTAAGGGACCCATTTGATCAGGGAAACATCCACTCCCCCCTGCAGGATGAAATCCTCCACCAGACGCCCCACAGGATTGTCGGCCAATGCCGTCACTACCCCCGCACGAAGTCCGAAACAGCGCCGGAGCCCGCGCGCGACATTGTATTCTCCGCCGCCTTCCCATACCGTAAAGGATCTGGCGGTATGGATCCTCCCCGCTCCCGGGTCAAATCGAAGCATCACTTCTCCAAGACTCAGAATGTCATAACGGCATTCCCCGGACGTTTTGTATCGCAGAACAGACATTTTCCCTCTCCTTGAACTTTCTGAAAACTTCTTGAATTTTTTGAACTTCTGGAATTTCTGGAAGGCTTTCCGTGACCCCTCCAACGGGGACTGCGTTCCCAGAGATTCCCCCGGGCTTTGAGCTCCCTGAAATTTCTTTTTCTTTCCGATTCAGACTTCTGGAAAGATATTTCAGTTTCCCGCCGCGATTTCCACAGCCCCGCGGATGGAGCTTTCAATCACATCCCAGCGGCCGGCTTCCAGATCCGCCGCCTTCCCGAGCCAGGTCCCGCCGACAGCGGCAACTTCACGGATGGCCAGATATTCCGCCGCATTGGCACTGGTCACTCCGCCCGTCGGCATGAAACGGATTCCGAGATGTTTGTATGGCGCAGACATCGATTTCAGCATGGCCGTTCCCCCCGCCGCTTCTGCAGGAAAGAATTTCAGGAAGGTGCACCCGAGATCATATGCCTGCTCGATCTCGGAAGGCGTGCAGACTCCGGGAGAGAAGGGCAGCGCATGGTCGATTGCTTCGCGCAGCACCTTCGGATTGAATCCCGGAGCGACGGCAAAACGGGCTCCCGCATCAAACGCCCGGTGAAGGTCATCCGTGTTCAGGATGGTTCCCGCGCCGAGAAAGAGTCCGGGAAAGCGTTTGGAAGCCTCCCTGATGATGCATTCGGCCTCTTTTGTCCGGAATGTGATTTCGGCTGCGGGGAGTCCGCAGCGTTCGAGCAGTTCACAGATGCGCAGGCCTTTTTCCACTGAGTTCAGCACCAGTACGGGAATGATCCTGATTGCGGAAAGCCGTTCGACTGCGGCCGCGGATTTTTTCTGATATTCATTCAGCATAGCTTCCTCCTCCGGGGGGCTGGTTGATGATGGGGGGTGATTCCTCTGATGAACTGGATTCCGCATTCGTGTCTGCGGAGTCCGTATGTCCGTCTCCTCCGGAATAAGTTGCGGGGAGGGGTAACATCGGCAGTCTGCCTCCGGTCGATTCCAGAAGCAGTTTCCTGATCCCGCAGGGGCGGTAACGGATCAGAAGAGTATCGTTTTTGATTTCCACTGTTTCCAGAATCGTCCGGATCCGTTCCAGATCCTCGGGGGAGAAGAGCTTCCTGAGATCTTTCGCAGATCCGGATTCATTTCTGCGAAGAGTCAGATTCCCGATTTTCAGGCAAGTCAGCAGGCAGTAAGGCTGCCCGGAGCGGTATCCCGTGCGGAGCGAAATATCAAAATTCAACAGAGAGCCGAACGGCGTCCATACCCCGGCATCCTGCGAATATACAAGATTCAGGCAATCTCCTTGAATTTCCGCCCAGCCGTTTTCCAGGCGGATCCCTGGATTTCTCCGGGAGACTTGCTCCTGAAGAAGCGGAAGCGTCGGAGAATGAGTGCCAGCAAGGAAGGTCAGGAGCGTATTCACTTCACCGGAAGTGAGTTCGATGCTGGAAAGCTGGTCGGCTGTATCTTCACGGACGTTCAGGATCTTGAAGAGTTCGCCGGAAAGTTTCTGCTGGACTCCCAGAAGTTCCATTCTGTCTATTTCCCTGAAATCCGGGCGCTTCACCGGAGTTTCGGAAAAGACTCTCGAAAGCAGAAAGAGAAGCCCGCCCGCAAAAAGCAGCAACAGCACCGCAAGCAGAAGAGAACAGCCCAGACATGATGCAGCGAACTTTTTCATGGCAGCACACGCACCTTCCCCGGTTCGACAAAAACCGCCGGACGCAGATAGGCCAGTTCCGAAAGCCCCGTGTCAAACACCCCCGGGCGGAAACGCACCAGTTCCGCCGCGGGAACATGCTCCAGCACAGACACCCGCCGGGCAAATTCCTCCCCCGCGACTTTCTCCAGCGCAGGCAGGTCTTTCCTGAGAATCAGAAATGCGTCAAACTCCTCCGCAAGCTCCTCCGCCTGTTCCGGACGGGTAATGACTCGGATTTTGTCTCCGGCGTGATTGCAGAAGTATCCGTCTTCCTTCTTCAATGGGTACCCCAGAATTTCCTTTTTTCTCCCGTCATAGAGTGCCAGTGCCGTTTCCGCCGTTTCCGGGAGAGCCGCGCCGCCGGCAAGGGCCGAGGCACTGGAAACCGTCCTGCGTTTCACTTCCGTTTTCCCGAAACAGAGTCCCATCAGGAAGGAAGAGGCTATCCGGAGTCCCGTGAATGACCCCGGTCCGGATCCTGTGCTCCATTCCCCGATGTCGGAAAAATCCAGCCCTTTTTCCTTCAGCTTCTGTTCCATCCAGAGCGGAATTCCGGAGGCATCCCGGTTGTTCAGCGGAAGGAAGGCGTCGATGATGACTTTGCCTTCTTTGTCAAGAACGGCGAATGCGGCTTCCCCGCAGGAATAGTCGAAGCCGGCTTTGTAATCCGTTGTCATGTGCTGCAATCTCCAAGAGACAATGAAAATGCGCTGTTTCTGATTTCTGAAAATATAAAATGAATCCCTCTTTTTTTCCACCGTCCACGCCGGAAAAACAGGATTTTTTCCACCCTTCTCCCTTTCTCTCCTTTTTCTCCTTATCTCTCCGGACGGGTCCGCATCCCTCCCTTGCTCCTGCGCCCTTTTTCCCCTATCGGGATTTCCCCGGCCCTGACTTCTCCTTTCTAGAGAGATTTGACAGTTTTCCGCTGAAAGGCTATAGTAATCCCGCTGCCGTTCCGCACGGTGAGGACGGGGGGAAAAGCGATGATCCATCCGGATCTCTTTTCTTTCCCCCCTCTCCGGGAAAAAGGCGAAATTCCGCGGAATTCCGCCCCTTTCCTGTTTTTTTGTTTTTCTTCAGTGCAAAGGGATATCCTCTTTCTGAGTGTTTGTTTGGAAACAGTTCGCCGCAAAAGGTGGAAGAAAAAACTTCGAGCGGCGCCGATGCCGGATCGTTGAGACGTTTGGAATGGAACCCAGCCTGACACCGCTGGAAAATCTCCGGGAAAGGGAAAAGCAGATGAATGCGCCGGAAATGAAAGATCAAATGATGGAATATCTTCTCAATCTGGGACTTCCGTTGTCTGACGCCGAGGAATGCCTCCGGCTTTTTCTTTCCACTTTCAGCGACTGTGTCACTCATATCCGTTCGGGACTTGCGCAGCGCGATATTCCTCAAATCCGTGCCGCCTCGCATACTCTTGCCGGAAGCGCAGGCACAATCAGCGCTTCGGAAATCGAACGGATCGTCCGGGAACTCAATACGTTTGCAAAAGCCTCTGATTTTGCACATGCGGAAGAGTGTTTCAGAATTTTATCCGCCATCCATGATTCCCTCCGTCTTCTTGTTCCTCCGATTTCGTCATCGTCTGCGGCCCCGGCGGCGGGGCAATGCACGGAATCCATCGAAAAACACGGAGATTTGTGAAAATCCATAGCCGCATTGCTGGAATGAATGGCTGATATACAGGAGAAGACGGAACAGGATGCGTTCCCCCGTTTTCCCGTTTTCATCTTATTTTTCCGGGAGACTGTCCGGTCCCCCCTGCCGCGTTCCCGGAGGACATACGCAGTGAAAACGGAGAACCTGGATTGCCGTTGCCGCGAGGACCAGGACAGCCGCGCCGAGGAAGGGATACCCTGTGTTTCCCGTTGCGAACCATCCCCCCCAGAATCGGGCCCGTGATATTGGCCAGTCCCACCAGAGCTTCATTGACCGCAACGTATTGCGCACTCTTCTTCGGATGCACCAGCGAATGGAAGACAAAATAGAAATACATGCATCCGGAGAAAATTCCGTAAACAATGGCTGCCCCGTAGAATACGAACATTTTCCATCCCAGTCCGAAACCCGCCAGCGCCAGTGTTCCGCAGAGACCAGCCCAGAATGCCGGTTTAGCCCGGTACATCCAGTATTTCCCCTTTGCCAGCAGAAATGCGGTGAGAGCCTGAGTCAGACTCAGGACCGCCAGAACGGCTCCCGCATCAAACTTCCGGAAGCCCAGCGACACCGCCCGTTCCGGAAACAGAGAACGGATCACCGTGATGCTGACCGTCCCGATCCCCCCGACCGTCCATCCGACCCATGCCAGATCCGGATACGAAGAATAATCTGTTTTCTCCTCCGGGATTCCCTTTTGAGCTGTTTGAAGCGTATTGCTTTCCTCCTCCGCTTTCTTCATGGCGCCGTGGTTTTCGTGTGTGGGTTTGCTGCAGCAGGGAAATGAATCCTGCCCGGCTGTTTTTTCCTGTTCCTGCTTTTGACGCTGTTTGACGCGTCCCGCATAAAACACCCCGCACGCGATGAACAGTCCCAGAAACGCATTGATCGCGAAAGCCGTATTCGCCTGCAGCACTGCAAAGAAAAACGGTCCTACCGCCATTCCCAGACTCCAGGATGCCGTATAATAGGCGGCGGAACGCACCGTCCCCGTATTTTCATCCTCTTCCAGCGATTTCATGAAAACCTGGAAGGGCGTGCAGTAACAGGCAAAGGCACTCCCGTTCAGCGCAAGCCAGAGATACTGCGTGTAAAGACCGTCGAAGACGATGAATCCCAGCGCGTCCAGGGAAAGGAGAAGGGCTCCGGTGATAATCAGTGCCGGAGAATTTTCAGGCGTCGTCTTTTTCCCGACGAGAAGGGACAGTGTCGAATAGACAATCGCCCAGGTCGCCAGTGTCAGCCCGACCAGGAACCCTCCCGCTCCCGCGTCCGCCATCCGGTAGGCCGTGATGAAAAACGTCCCCCCGGAAATGAAATTCACCAGAAAGGGAAAAAGGTAGATCAGAATACGTGTCATGAGGTGTTCCGTTTCTCCAGAATGATAAAAGTGAATGACTGATATGGAAATGCTGATATGGAAATATGAAAAACCGTATATGGGGGATAGGAAGACGGGTCAGGGATTTTCCGTCTCCCCCGCGGCGGAGAGGATCTCCCCGCGTTTCCTCCGCAGAAGCACGACGGCTCTTGCCTCCATGGCTCTCCCCTCTCCGATGTCTCCCAGTCCTTCCGCCGTCTTTGCCTTGACGGAGATCCGCGAACAGTCCACCCCCAGCGCATCGGCAAGGGACTGCCTCATTTCCCCGATATGCGGGGCCAGTTTCGGTTTCTGTGCAAGAAGGGTCAGATCCGCGTTGACAAGGATCCAGTTCCGGAAGGCGTCGTGAGCCAGAGTCTGTTTCAGAAGTTCCATGCTGTCGGCGTCTTTGTAAAGCGGGTCGGTGTCCGGGAAAAAAGCGCCGATGTCTCCCAGCGCGAGCGCCCCGAGCAGTGCGTCGATCAGCGCATGGACGGCAACGTCTGCGTTACTGTGACCGAGAAGCCCCTTCTCAAAGGGAATTTCCACTCCGCAGAGAATGAGTTTCCTGTTTCCCGCAAGTCTGTGCAGATCGCATCCGTATCCGATGCGCATGGTGTCTGTTTCCTGCATTTTCAGTTGTTTTCTCCGGAATTCTGACGCTTGCCTGCGATCCCTTCACACTTTTTTCCACACTTTTCCAAAGCCGTTGTTTTCCCCATTTTTTCCCCGCTTACGGCAGGGGCGCGTTGACCATGTAGACCCAGATGTAGAAAGCGCTGACGGCAATGACCATCGACATGAAGGCCCGTATCCAGCTTTTCAAAATGAATGACAAAACCGTCAGGACCACTCCCGCAAGTGTGGAAAACACCGCCAGCGGCAGTCCCGCCGCCAGAGAAAAATACAGTCCCGCCGCCAGGACATGCCCCTGAATCGAATATTCCCCCGCCAGAGGCAGATCTGCGCAGCTGTAGTAAAACAATCCGAGAAGCCCCGCGGCAATGACTGCCAGAAAGGCGGGAAGAATGGCTATGGACAGAATAGTTCTCATAAGTTCCTGCTACTGCCGTCCTCCGCTTCCGGGGAAGGGAAGGAAGAAAGGAAGAACTGAGTTCAGCGGGACATCAGTTATCCTGCATATAATTGGGCGCGTCCTTGCGCATGATGATGTCATGCGGATGTGCTTCCTTCAATGCCGAGCCGCTGACGCGGATGAGTTTTGCGGTCGCCCGCAGCGTGGCAAGATCCCGCGCGCCGCAGTACCCGAGCGAATACCTCAGCCCGCCGGAAAACTGGTGGACCACTTCCCAGAGTTCCCCGCGGTAGGGAACCATGCCTTCCACACCCTGCGGGACCAGTTTCTTGCTGTCGTCCACATCGACCTGCCCATAGCGTTCGCGGCTGCCCTTGGACTTCTTCATCGCTTCCAGACTGCCCATGCCTCTGTAGACGACATAGCGTCTGCCGCGGTCGATGATCTTTTCCCCCGGGCTTTCCAGCGTGCCCGCCAGAACGGAACCCATCATGACGGTGCTGGCTCCGACGGCAATCGCCTTGGCAACGTCTCCGGACTGTTTGATTCCTCCGTCTGCAATGATCGGCACACTGTCCCCGATGGCCTTGGCCGCCTCGTAGATGGCTGTGACCTGAGGCGTGCCGACTCCCGCCACCACGCGGGTCGTGCAGATGGAGCCCGGGCCGATCCCCACTTTCACGGCGTCGACTCCCGCGTCCAGAAGTGCCTTCGCCGCCTCGTAGGTCGCAATGTTTCCGGCGACGATGTCGATGTCCGGATAACGGTCCTTCATGATTTTCACAGTTTCGATCACGCCTTTTGAATGTCCGTGAGCGGTGTCGATCACGAAGGCGTCCACATCGGCGTCGGCAAGGGCTTCGGCTCTTGCTTCATCGTAGGGGCTGATCGCCGCCGCGGCGCGAAGGCGGTGCTCCGCATCGCGGTTGTAGGCGGGCTCCATGTTTTCAATGATGGTGCGGACGTCCGAAAAACTGTAGAGCCCCGTCAGACGCCCCTCCGCATCGACGGTCGGAAGTTTGCCGACCTTATGCTGAAGCATCAGATGAAAGACTTCGTCCAGTCCAGTCCCTTCCGGCGCGGTGACGGGGGGGGCTGTCATGACTTCCTTGAGCTTCATATCGTAATTCGTCAGGAACTTGATGTCCCGCGCCGTCACGATCCCCACCAGAATTCCTTCGTCGTTGACAATCGGAAAACCGGAGAAGGAATACTGTTTCTCCTCCTTCTCACGCAGCATTTCACGGACAGACAGATTCTCATGAAACAGCACCGGTTTCCGGATGAATCCGTTCAGATACTGTTTGACTTTCCTCACTTCGTCCGCCTGAGCCGCCGCATCCAGATTCTTGTGGATGACTCCAATCCCCCCAAGCTTCGCCATCGCAATGGCCATGGCGCTTTCCGTAACCGTGTCCATCGCGGCGCTGACAAATGGAATGTTCAGCTTGATGTTCCGGGAAAAATTCGTCGTGATATCCGTATCGGCGGGAAGAAAATCCGCATACTGCGTCAGCAGGGAAATATCGTCGAAGGTAAGTCCCTCATAACGGAACTGCGACATGAATCCATCAATAAACTGGTTGCCCATAGCTCTCTCTGTTCTCCTTGAGTTGGGCCGCCTCTTCTGGGGGATCAGGGGGGGACGGCAAACTGTTCTTTGTTTGCCTTCTTACTATATCATGGAAATCTCTTTTTACAAGGGTGCGTATGATTTTTTGAACTGCTTTTCCACTCTTCCTTCATCTGTCGGGAGCGGATTGGTTCCGGGCGCAGGTTTGTACAGCGGGAGCAGGGGGGGAAAAACATCGATAGTGAATATCAAGATGTGATGGGAATGCCGCCCCTGAAAACGGGGGGCATTCCATATTCCATCATCCTAGTTCCTGATATCATTCTTTCCCTGTTTTCTTTCCGTCGAGTTTTTCAAATGCGGCTTTCAAAAGGGCTTTTTCGCTGGCGCTGATGCCAGTGAAGAGCGGGAGGAGCCCGGTATAATTTTTGGAATCGGTCTTGAAAGTTTTTGTGGATCCGTCCACAAAGCCCGCATTGATCGAGCCGGAATGATTGCCGGGCTTGTCAAGAACGATCGGCATTCCTGCACTCATGGACGTATTCAGTCCGCTGATCACGGTATAGGAGGAGGGGGGCACCTTTTCCGATTTCGGACGTCCCGGACAGCGCCAGATCTGAGTGCTTCTCAGAATCCCGCTGTCCTTCATTGTCTTGACGATTGTCTCCGTGTCTCCCTCAGGGAATTTCCCGTTGTTGGACTCCGCATAGAGCCTGAGCCCCATGACGATCTGTTTCAGATTGGACGTGCACGCCATCCCCTGCGTCGGTGCCATCGGATTGATGAAACCGGAAAGCAGCGGGGCAAATCCCGCAAAACAGGCCAGAAAAAGGGTGATGGAAACCAGGGATGCCGTTTTCATGCTTCGTCTCATGTGTTTCATTCTGTCAAAGCTCCTGTGTTGTGTTTTTTTTCATGGATGGTGTGTCCGAGAGGCCTTGCGCCTGTGGAATCCATCCGCCTGAGAATGGTAAAGGAAAAAAGAAAATGAAAATGCCGGAGGTGAATATAAGACGGGCTTTCTCAAAATGCAAGCATTCCCTCATGCCGACTGAGCCTCTTGTCACGGCAGAATGAGCCGGACGGAGGGATCCAGTGTTGCGGAAAGACTTCCCGCCGCATCCGCCGCCTCTTTGCCGGAGGAAAAGAGCCCGATGAGCGTGGGGCCGCTTCCCGTGACCATGACCCTGAGCGCCCCGGATTTCTCCAGCTCTCCGCGGAGAAGGCCGAGGACGGGGAATTTTTCATAGAGCGGCCCTTCCAGATCGTTCCTCATAACGCGTGCCAGCGCTTTCCAGTCTGCATTTGCAAGTGCTTCCGCCGCATCTTGTGATGAACTCCGTGAATCCGGCGTTTTTTTTCTTCCGCTTCCCCTGAGATCCAGCGCCCGGTAGGCCCAGGCCGCGGAAACGGGAAAGTCCGGCGCGGCAATCAGAAGCGGAGGATGTGCAGACTCGGGACACGTCTTCAGCGGAGTCAGCCTTTCTCCGATCCCGGAGGCAATCGAAGGACGCGGATCCAGAAAAAATGGAACGTCCGCCCCCAGTTTCAGGGCGGTCTTCTTCAGCTGTTCCTCCGTCAGGGCCTGAAAACGGTTCCGGAGAAAGAGAAGCACGGCCGCCGCATCCGAGCTTCCTCCTCCCATTCCACCCGCCACGGGAATGACTTTTTCTATTCCGATCGTCCACTCCTGCGGGGGAGGGGGCATGCCCGCGCTTTCCCAGTAGGCGTGATACGCTTTTGCACAGAGATTGGCTCCCGTGCAGGGAACGCCCGGCGTATTGCAGAGAATCCGGACGCCCGCTCCGGATACCGATTCCGATTCGGAAAAGTGAATGGTGTCGGAAAGGGTCGGGAGCGGATAAAAGAGGGAATCAAGCTCATGGTAGCCATCGGCCCTTTTCCCCGTGACGGAAAGGAACAGATTGACTTTTGCCGGAGCCTTGACTCCCACAACGGCGGCATTGGCAGTGCGTTCACTCATTTTTTCCCCTGAGCAGCCCGGATGCGGATTCGGATGACTGGATTATTTCTTGAATTTATAGAGTCCGTATTTTTCATTGTAGGCCTGGATTTCCTCGCAGATGGCGACGGCGAGTTCCAGGGCTTTCAGTCCCTGCCGCCCCGGCACTTTCGGCTGCACAAGGACCCCTGTCTTTTTTGTTTCGATCACGGCGGAGACAAAATTGTTGATTTCGTCCGCGAGAGCGTTTTTCTCACACAGATTCAGGTTCTTCTTTCCGACGCCGAGGAAACCTTTCCTGTAAATTTTACCAGTATTTTTGGCATAATCCATGGAGATGTAGGAATCGGTCTGGAAAATCCGGAATTTCCGCATGGGCTCGGCGCTGACACGGCTTGCGGTGATGTTCGCAACCGCTCCGCTCTTGAATTTCAGACGGACGTTCGCAATATCTTCCGTATTACTCAGAATCGGGACTCCGACCGCATCAAAGCGCTCGACTTCCGATCCCACCATGGTCAGGACAAGGTCCAGATCATGGATCATCAGATCCAGGACAACGCTCACTTCCGTTCCTCTTCTGTGCTGTCCCGGTCTCGGCGGCGGATATTTTGCGAGTCTGTGCGCCTCGATGAAAAGCGTGTTGGATTTGTTTTTTTCAAGAAAATCCATGGCCGGATTGAAGCGTTCCACATGTCCGACTCCGAAGACGATCCCCCTGGCTTCCGCCGCCGCGACCATTTCCCTCGCATCCTTCACGGTGGAGGCAAGCGGCTTCTCGATCAGCAGGTGTTTCCCCATTTCAATCAGCGGCATGGCGGTTTCATGATGAAATGTGGCGGGAACAGCGACCGTGACGGCGTCGCATTCCGCGGCCAGTGCTTCGATGGAAGGGAACACCTTCACTCCGAACTCCCGCCCGACGTCCGCCGCCGCCTTGGCCGAAACGTCGTAGATGCCCATCAGTTCAACTTTGTCGTTCGCCTTGTAAAGACGGGTGTGATGCCGTCCGAGGACACCCGTTCCCACAACGCCCACTTTCAATTTTTCATTTTCTCCGGATCCGAACATCGTATGCCTCCGTGACTGGATTGCCTGGTATTGTATTCTTTTCTCTGTTTTTTCATGAATCATTAATTGCGGGGGGAATATAATCCCTTTTCCCGCTTCTGGAAAGTCTCTTTTGAAGAAAGACGCAAAAAAGCGTTCCGCCGCTCTTTCAGGGATGCCGTTTCCGTGATATCTTACACTCTGAGTCCTGGAATGGAATATTGCCATGCGGTTCTGGGAAAAACGGAATCCGCTGTTTTAAGAACGGAAGTTTCTGCTCCGCCGGAAGGGGGCGCTTCTCCTGAACGCGGGCCGTCTGCCGTCTGTCGGCTTTTTTCCCGTCTTGCGGACCGCTTGACGGGGAATAGGATGGGAAATCAATTCAATGATTCATAAATGAACAATGAAATCAACAATGACAAAATAACATCAGGAGCACGGAGTTTTTCTATGACGTCGGGAACACTTCTCTACAAACGGATTCTTTTGAAGATCAGCGGCGAATCTCTTCAAGGCGCGGGTGAACGCCACGGCTACAGCCGCGAAGCGATAGACTCGGTGGTTTCCCGGGTCAAGGAAGCGCTGGATCTGGGTGTGCAGATTGCCCTGGTGGTGGGAGCGGGCAATCTCTGGCGCGGTGTCGCCGGAGCAAAAGGCGGGATGGACCGCGTGACCGCGGACCACATGGGAATGCTGGCGACTGTCATGAACGCGCTTTGCCTGAAAGACGCCTTCACGGCGGCGGGCGTACGCGTTCAGGTCCATTGCTCTGTGGACATGCGTCCCTTTGCCGCGAAATTCGACCGCGATCAGGCTGTGAAAGCCCTTTCCGACGGGGAACTGGTTATTTTTGCCGGCGGAACCGGCTCTCCGTATTTCACGACCGACACCACCGCCTCTCTGCGCGCGCTGGAAACCCGCTGCGAAGCGGTGATGAAAGCCACCAAGGTCAACGGCATTTACACGGCGGATCCGGTGAAGAACCCGGACGCGGTCAAGTTCGACCGCCTGAGTTTTCCCGAGGCCCTTGCCGGACGTTACGGCGTCATGGATTCCGCCGCCTTCTCCCTCTGTGCGGACAATGGTTTGCACATCATCGTCTTCAACTTTTCGGAGCCTGGTGCGCTGGTGAAAATCCTCTCCGGAGATTGTTCCGTCGGGACAGTGGTTTCCTGAGGCCGTGCTTTTCCCGAATGATCCCGCTTGGCCCGGAATGGAAGAGCCCGGGGATTCCATTCCGCTGCCGTCCCGCGGGCCCGGAAAAAACGGGCAGGTGCGACAGAATGGGAATACCGGGGTGCGACAGAATGGCGCTTGTCACATTCCCTTTTCTGTTTTTTTCCTTCCCGATTTCTCTTGGAAAAGATTATTGAAAAGATCTATCTTGCTGGAAATTAAAGTAATTTCCCTTTCTTTCAAAAAGTTGGCATCGTTTCTGCTTGAATAGATGGCGATGAAACGGTGAACAAAAAAGACAACCTTCTATTGAAAGGAAGAGTATCATGGGAAAAATACTTGGTATCGACTTGGGGACGACGAACAGCTGCATGGCTGTCATGGACGGAAGCACGTTCAAGATTATTCCGAATGCGGAAGGCGCCAACACGACTCCGTCGATTGTGGCTTTCACGAAGAACGGGGAGAGACTGGTCGGCCAGACCGCGAAACGGCAGAGCATAACCAATCCGAAGAATACGATTTTCTCGATCAAGCGTTTCATGGGGCGGAAGTACGATGAAGTGAAAGGGGAACTGGAAAGAGTCCCCTATGAAGTCGTGCCCGCGAAGAACGGAGACGCTTATATCAAGATCGGAGACAAGATGTATTCTCCGCCGGAAATTTCCGCGATGATTCTTCAGAAGCTGAAAGCCGATGCGGAATCGTATTTGGGCGAACCTGTGACGGAAGCGGTCATCACGGTTCCCGCCTATTTCAACGACACGCAGCGTCAGGCGACGAAGGACGCGGGCCGGATCGCCGGACTCGACGTCAAACGGATCATCAACGAACCGACCGCCGCTGCACTCGCATACGGGCTTGACAAGAAATCCGATGAAACGATTGCCGTGTACGACCTTGGAGGAGGCACGTTCGATATCTCCATTCTGGAAATCGGAGACGGCGTCTTTGAGGTCAAGGCGACGAACGGCGACACCCATCTGGGCGGCGATGACTTCGACAAAGCCGTCATGGACTGGATTGCCGAGGAATTCAAGAAGGAAAACGGCGTGGATCTCCGGAACGATCCTCAGGCTCTCCAGAGACTGAAGGAAGCGGCGGAAAAAGCGAAGATCGAACTTTCCTCGAGCATGAGCACGGACATCAATCTGCCCTTCATCACCATGACTCAGAGCGGTCCTGTCCATCTTCAGATGACTTTGACGCGTGCGCAGCTTGAGAAGCTGGTGGATCCGCTTCTGGAACGGAGCCGTCCGCCCTGCCAGGCGTGTCTGAAGGATTCGGGGCTTGCGCTGTCAAGCATCAATGAAGTGATTCTGGTCGGCGGGATGACGCGAATGCCCAAGGTTCAGGAGATTGCCAAGAGCATCTTCAACCGCGATCCGAACAAAGGAGTCAATCCGGACGAAGTGGTTGCGGCGGGAGCTGCGATCCAGGGCGGCGTGCTGAGCGGAAGCGTGAACGATGTTGTGCTGCTGGATGTGACGCCGCTTTCCCTCGGGATCGAGACACTCGGCGGCGTGTCGACTCGTCTAATCGAGCGGAACACCACGATTCCGACGCGCAAGAGCGAGGTTTTCAGCACTGCGGCAGACAATCAGCCATCTGTGGACATTCATGTGCTTCAGGGCGAGCGCAATCTGGCAAAGGACAACAAGTCGATCGGGCGTTTCCGTCTGGACGGCATTGCACCTGCGCCCCGCGGCATTCCGCAGATTGAAGTGACGTTCGATATCGACGCGAACGGCATTCTGAATGTCACCGCGAAAGATCTCGGGACCGGCAAGGAACAGAAGATTACGATTACCGCGAGCAGCGGACTTTCCGAACAGGAAATCCAGAAGATGGTGGATGATGCCAAGGCTCATGAAAATGAGGACAAGGCGATCAAGGAAAAGATCGAAGTCAAGAACCGCGCCGACTCGATGGTGTATCAGACGGAAAAACAGATCAAGGAACTCGGCGACAAGATTTCCGATTCCGTGAAAGCCCCCGTCCAGGCTTCGATCGAACAGCTCAAGAAGGATATTGAGCGGGACGACACCGAAGCGATGAAGAATACGATGAAGACACTGGAAGAGCAGCTCATGGCATTCGGGCAGGAAGTGTACAAGTCCCAGCAGGCTCAGCAGCAGGGAGGCGCCGGAGCGTCTGCGGGCGGTTCTGCGGGATCGTCCGGAGCGCAGGCTTCCGGTTCTCAGAAGGATGACGGAGTCGTTGATGCGGAAATCGTCGACGACGAGAAATAATCAGAATTCACCGGGGCGGTATGCCCGGGGGGATAAGAAACTCCGGGCATTTCTTTCTGCTGTGATGATGATCTTGGAAATGTGAAACACATAAAAAAAAACGGTTTGAAAACCAAAACAAACAAAACAGGAGTAAGGAACAAAATGGCAAATCAGATGATCCAGCCGCTTGGCGACAGAGTTCTTGTCGAGCCCGTTGAAATCGGCGAACAGATCAAGGGCGGAATCGTGATTCCCGATGCGGCGAAGGAGAAACCGCAGGAAGCGAAAGTCATTGCCCTGGGAACGGGGAAAGTCGACGACGAGGGGAAAAGAGTTCCCTTTGACGTTGCAGTGGGCGACATCGTTCTCACCAGCAAATACGGCGGAACCGAGGTCCGTTTTGATGACAAGGAATACAAGATTCTGAATTCCAGCGATATTCTCGCCGTCATCAAGTAAGAGAGAAATCCGACTACAACAAAGCATCAGTACCTATTCTTATTTTTTTCAGGAGATTGACAATTATGGCAGCAAAACAGCTTCTTTTCAATGATGAGGCGAGACGTCAGCTTCTTTCCGGAGTGGAACAGCTTTCCGCCGCTGTGAAGGCCACCCTCGGTCCGAAAGGCCGCAATGTGGTCCTGGACAAGAAATTCGGATCCCCGACCGTGACGAAGGACGGTGTGAGCGTGGCGAAGGAAGTCGAACTTGCGAATCCCTTCCAGAACATGGGAGCGCAGATGGTCCGCGAAGTCGCCAGCAAGACCAGCGACATTGCCGGAGACGGCACCACCACCGCCACGGTTCTTGCCGAAGCCATTTTCAAGCAGGGTCTGAAGAACGTTACTTCGGGCGCGAATCCGATGTGTCTGAAACGCGGAATTGACAAGGCGGTGGAAGCCATTGTCAAGGAACTGGACGTGATCAAGAAGGAAGTCAGCGAGAACTCCCAGGTTGCGCAGGTTGCGACGATTTCCGCCAACGGCGACGCCGAGATCGGCAAGATCATCGCCAATGCCATGGACAAGGTCGGCAAGGACGGCACCATCACCGTCGAAGAAGCCAAGACCATTGAAACCACCCTTGACATCGTCGAAGGCATGCAGTTCGACAAAGGCTATCTCTCCCCCTATTTCGTGACCGATTCCGAAAACATGGAATGTGTCCTCGAAGACGCTTATATCCTGATCCATGAAAAGAAAATCACGAATCTGAATGACATCCTGCCCTTGCTCCAGACCGTGGCGAAGAGTTCCAAACCCCTGCTCATCATTGCGGAAGACGTCGAAGGCGAAGCTCTTGCGACGCTCGTCATCAACAAGATGCGCGGCATCCTGAACTGCTGCGCGGTGAAGGCCCCCGGATTCGGCGACCGCAGAAAAGCCATGCTCGAGGACATCGCGATCCTGACCGGCGGAACCTGCATTTCCGAAGAACTGGGAATCAAGCTGGACACCGTCGGACTGGATAAACTCGGAAAAGCCAAGAGAATCACGATCGACAAGGAAAACACCACGATCGTCGAAGGCGCTGGTAAACAGAGCGCGATTCTCGGTCGTGTCCATCAGATCCGCAAGCAGATTGAGGAAACCACTTCCGATTACGACCGTGAAAAACTGCAGGAACGTCTTGCCAAGCTGGCGGGCGGCGTGGCCGTCATCAACGTCGGCGCAGCGACCGAGACGGAAATGAAGGAGAAGAAGGCCCGCGTCGAAGATGCTCTGCATGCGACACGCGCCGCGGTCGAGGAAGGAATCGTCCCCGGAGGCGGTGTGGCTCTCCTGAGAGCTTCTTCCGCCCTGAAGGATCTCAAACTTTCCGGCGACGAGGAAATCGGAGCCGACATCATCCGCCGCGCCATTGAAGAACCCCTTCGCACTCTTGCCGCGAACGGAGGATATGAAGGAAGCGTCGTTGTGAAGGAAGTCCTTGCCGGAAAAGGCAACGAAGGATTCAACGTTGCGACCGGTGAATATGTCGACATGCTTCAGACAGGCATCATCGATCCGAAGAAGGTGACCCGTTCCGCTCTGCAGAACGCCTCCTCCATCGCCGGACTTCTCCTCACCACCGAGTGCCTCATCACCGAAGTTCCTGAAAAGGAAAAACCGGCTGCTCCCGATATGGGCGGCATGGGCGGCATGAATCGTCCCTCCATGAATAATACGAAGGCAGACAAAAGCCCACCTTCTTGAGAAGGTGGGCTTTGCACGCAATAGGGACGCTTACTTCTTGTCAAACAGGATGAACAGCAGGCTGGACAGGCATAGCAGGAAGGGATAGAACAGCAGGGGAATGATGTCGAAGGCACTGATGGCGTAGCCCAGCGTGGCGCAGGTGGAGATCGCCACCAGCATCTGTGCGCCGTAGGGGATAATGCCCTGGAAAATGCAGGAGAAGGTGTCCAGCAGGGAGGCGGAACGCTTGGGGCTGATGCCGTACTCCTCCGCCACCTCCTTGGCGATGGGACCGGCCATAACGATAGCCACGGTGTTGTTGGCGGTGGCAATGTCCATCAGCCCCACCAGCAGCCCGATACCCAGCTGGCCGCCCCGCTTGCCGCGGAACACCCGCCGGATAAAGGCGAGGATGCTCTCAAAGCCGCCGTAGGCGCGGATCAGCCCGCACAGGGACGCCACCAGCAGCGTCACCAGAATCGTCTCGAACATACCGGACACGCCGCCGCCCATGTTGCCCATAAGCTCCAACGCCGTGACCTGCCCGGTGATGAGGGTGATGGCAGCACCGGCGGCGATACCGATGAGCAGCACCACAAACACGTTCAGACCGACGATACCGCCGATAAGCACCAGCACGTAGGGGATAATGAGCACCAGATCGTGACCGCCGGAGACGGCGCGCTGCACATCGGTGCCCAGCGATACCACGATGATCAGCACCAACGCCGCCAGCGCGGCGGGCAGGGCGATCTTGAAGTTGGCGCGGAACTTGTCCTTCATCTCCGTGCCCTGGGTAGAGCAGGCGGCGATGGTGGTGTCGGAAATAAAGCTGAGGTTGTCGCCGAACATGGCACCGCCCATAACGGAGGCGATGCACAGGGGCAGGTCAAAGCCGGAGTCGGCGGACACCGCCACGGCGATGGGGGCAAGCAGGGTGATGGTGCCCACGGAGGTGCCCATGGCCATGGACACGAAGCACGCCACCACGAACAGCACCGCCACCGCCAGCTTCACCGGGGCGATGGACAGCAGGAAGTAGGCGACCGCCTCCGCGCTGGAGCGTCCGGTCACGCCCACGAAGATACCGGCCACCAGAAAAATGAGGATCATGGTGACGATGTTCTTGTCACCGATGCCCTGTCCCATCAGCTCCAGCTTTTCATCGAAGCTGACGCCGCGGTTTTGCAGGCACGCCACCAGCAGTGCCACTAAAAATGCCACAACAATGGGGATCTGATAGAAGCCCATCTCGATTTTCAGAACGTACTCCAGAATAATACCCAGCACCAGATACAGCACCAGAAATACAGCCACAGGCAGCAGGGCTATGGCGCGGGGTGTCGGCTTTTTCTCCATAAATTCTCTCTCCTTCATAAAAATGGTCTTTTTTCGCCAGCTTTGATGGTATCACGAGGTAAAGCAAATGTCAACAGAAAGACTTGCGTACACACCCGCCCTCCGCCGTCCACGACTCCCTCAACATTTCGCGGTGGGCGCGAACGACGGCGAGATGGTGTTTGCGGCGGAGCCGCTCCAAAAGCAGGAGGGCGGCATCCCGCCGGCGGCGCAGTGGGTCGATGTACCGCAGCGAAAGTGCGAAAGCACGGCGTTTTGGGGAAAAAGCGGCACGCTCCGCTTTTTTCTTGCGCTGGGGCAGGGGAGGGCGTATAATAGGGGGCAAGAGCATCAACAAACGATGGAGGATGACACTATGTACGAGAACGGCAGGATATACATGGGGCTGGCGGGCGACAAGCGGGTGGAGATGGCACTGAATATGTGCAACCGCCACGGGCTCATCGCCGGAGCCAGCGGCACCGGCAAGACCGTCACCATGAAGGTGATGGCGGAGTCCTTTTCCGACGCGGGCGTGCCGGTGTTTCTGTGCGACGTAAAGGGCGACGTGGCGGGCATCTGCGCGCCGGGTCAGCCCAGCGAGGGCATGGAAAAGCGCATCGACAGGTTCGGACTGCGGGGGAGCTTCACCTACCGCGGCTACCCCACCACGTTCTGGGACATCTACCAGCAGGGCGGCCACGCCGTCCGCGCCACCGTCAGCGACATGGGACCGGAGCTTCTCAGCCGCATTTTGGGCTTGACGGCGGCGCAGGAGGGCATCCTCCACATCGTTTTCCGTATCGCCGACGACAAAGGACTGCTGCTCATTGACCTGAAGGATCTGCGATCCATGCTGACCTACGTGAACGAGCACCGCACCGAGTACATGATGACCTACGGCAACATCACGCCCCAGTCGGTGGCGGCGATCCTCCGCGCATTACTGCCGCTGGAGCAGCAGGGGGGCGAGCTGTTCTTCGGCGAGCCTGCGCTGGACATCCAGGACTGGATACGAACCGATGCCGACGGGCGGGGCATGATCAACGTGCTGGACTGCGCCCGGCTGGTGCAGAACCCTACCCTGTACGCCAGCTTCCTGCTCTGGATGCTCTCGGAGCTGTTTGAAAGCCTGCCGGAGTCCGGCGACATGGACAAGCCCCGTCTGGTGTTCTTCTTCGATGAGGCGCACATGCTGTTCCGGGACGCGCCCGCCGTGCTGCTGCAAAAGGTAGAGCAGACGGTGAAGCTCATCCGCTCCCGGGGCGTGGGCGTGTACTTCGTCACCCAAAGCCCCAGCGACATTCCCGACGCCGTGCTGGCGCAGCTGTCCAACCGCGTGCAGCACGCTCTCCGCGCCTACACCCCCGCCGAGCTGAAGGCGGTTCGCGTGGCGGCGCAGTCCTTCCGCGCCAACCCCGCCTTTCAGGCGGAGGACGCCATCATGGAGCTGGGGGTGGGCGAGGCATTGACCTCCTTCCTGGACGAAACCGGCGTCCCCACCATGGTGGAGCGCACCAAGATCGTCTGCCCCCAGAGCCTCATGTCGCCGCCGGAGCCTATACTCCGCGCCAAGACCATGATGCACGACGGCATGGAGAAATACGACGACCTTGTGGACAATGTGTCCGCCTACGAGGTGCTGACGGAGGAGGCGGCGCAGGCGGAGGCCGCCAAGCAGGCCGAAGCCGACCGCAAGGCACAGGAAAAGGCGGAAGCGGAGGCGGAGAAGCAGCGTCTCAAGGAGGAGGAAGCCGACAGGAAACGCCAGCTGAAATTAGAGGATGAGGAACGCCGCCGCCAACAGAAATTGGCGGACGAGGAACGCCGCCGCCAGCAGAGGCTGGAGGACGAGGCACGGCGCAAGGCGGAGCGTCAGCAGGAGAAGGCGGAGGCGGAGGCGAAGCGTAAGCTGGAGCGTCGCGCCGCCAAGATCGAGTCCCAGCTGATCTCCGCAGGCGGTCAGGTGCTCAAGCGCGGTCTGCTGGGCGTCCTCAAAAGACGTTGACAGCGCAGCATACAGCGAAAAAGCCCGCGGCGGACGCCGCGGGCTTTCCTGTCCCTCCGCCTTGACAACCTGCCCGGATTTCTGTATGCTGGTCGGGAAAGGAGCTGGTGCCCTGTGGTGGACGGCAACATCATCTTATCCGTGGCAAAAGCCATGGAGCTGCTGCAAATATTGAGCCAGGCGGGAAAGCCCCTGCTGCTGAAGGAGCTGACCGCCCTGTGCGGCTACCCCAAGAGCACGGTGTTTGGTCTGCTGACCACCATGCGCTCCTACGACGTGGTGACCCAGACCCCCGACGGCAGGTACGCGCTGGGACTGCGGCTTTTTGAGTACGGGCGGCAGGTGGAGCGGTCGTGGGACATCTCCTCCGTGGCGCGCCCCTACATGGAGCACCTGTGCCGGCAGACCGGCGCGTCCGTCATGCTCTCCGTCTGCGAGGGCGGCAGCGTCATCACGCTGGATCAGGTGGAGACGCGGGGCAGCCTGCGGGTGGTGTCGGACACCGGCTCCC
>CAJMAW010000048.1 GCA_905211485.1 uncultured Lentisphaeria bacterium
GCGTTTTCTAATATGAAACCGGCAGTAACGCTGGAAATGATCCGCCGTTCGGCCGGGATCCATATCCGGCACATCGCCACTTCCGGCGATCCCTTTGAATACGGCAGCGCCCGGCCTCTGGACTTCGGTCACTGGGCCGCACACAAGATAGAAATGCTTTCCGGAGGACGGATCGGACACGGCGAAGCGGTGGGAATGGGCCTTCTCATCGACACGCTGTATGCGCAGATGAAAGGAATCGCCCCGGCTTCGGTCTTTGAAAGTCTGCGGAAACTGCTGGAGGCGTTCCGTCTTCCCTTCCACACGGAGCTGCTCGAAATGCGCTCTTCTTCCGGCGGACGCGCCGTTCTGGAGGGAATCGAAGAATTCCGCGAACATCTCGGAGGACTCCTCCACATCACGCTCCCGACCGCGCTCGGATCCAAAACGGAAGTCCATGAACTCGATCCCCTTCTTCTGGAAAAAGCCATCGCCGAACTCATCCGCCTGAAAACACGGAAGTGACCCGACCATGTACAGACCCCCATTTCATTTCTGTCACTGCATGAACATCTTCCCCGGAACTGCCCTGGAGGATAAAATCGCCACCTTCACTCATTCCCTGCCGAAAATCCGCGCACTCATCCCGGGAGCGGAAGAAAAGCCTTTTGCGGCGGGACTCTGGCTCGGGGCGGACGCCGTTTCCCGTCTGATCAAGACCCGGCAGGAAGCGGATTTCGCGGATTTCGCGCGGAGTCTCGGATTCTACGCATTCACGGCAAATGCCTTCCCTTACGGGACGTTTCACGGGACAAAGGTCAAAACCAGCGTCTACTGTCCGGACTGGTCCGACAGCGCCAGACTCGAATACACTCTTGCAGTTGCCCGTGTGCTGGCGCATTTCCTTCCGGACGAATCCGTCGAAGGCTCCGTCAGCACCCTTCCCGGCGCATACAAGACCTTCCCGCGGGAAAAGCTTCCCCTCCTTGCGGACAAGATCCTCAAGGCGGCGGAAGCGCTGAAAAAACTACGCAGGGAAAGCGGCCGGACCATCCGCCTGGCATTTGAAATGGAGCCGGACTGCCTCTGGGAATCGCCTCGGGAATTCGCCTCCTTTTACGATCGCTTTCTGCGCGACAGCGATGCGGCGGAATTCATCGGAGTCTGTTACGACACCTGCCATCAGGAGCTTCTCGGCGGGACGCCCGGCGCAGGACTGGATTTCCTGTCCGAAAACGGAATTCCTGTCCCGAAAATCCAGATCAGCGCGGCGTTGCGAAGCACGAACGAATCCGGAAGAAAAACTCTCGGGGCCCATTTCCTGGACCCGGTGTACCTGCATCAGACGCGCATTGTAGATTCCGGCGGCATCCTGCGGAAATGGGACGATCTCCCCGACGCACTCGCATCGGAAAGTCTTCACGATCCATGGACGGTTCATTTTCACATTCCCGTCTTTCTCGAAGACCTCCCCGGCGGGCTCCGGAGCGCCAATGCCGAGCTTCTGGCCGTCATCGAACGTCTCCGGCGCACCCCCTCACTCTGCGGCGCACTTGAAATCGAAACCTATTCCTACAACGTTCTGCCCGAATTCGTCAGAAGCCGTTCCGTGGAGGATTCCATGGCGCACGAAATGCGCTGGCTCCTGGAAAGACTCGGACATGGAAGTGGAACCGAACGGGAAAACAAGCTCTGAAAAACGGACGGATACGGATCTTTCTGAAATGAACCGGTTACTCCTATATAACATTGTCCTCGTCGCGCCGGAAATTCCCCAGAACACAGGGAACATCGGGCGGATCGCCTGCTGCACGGGATGCCGTCTGCACCTGGTGAAACCGCTCGGCTTCTTCCTGGAAGACAAATACCTGAAACGCGCCGGCATGGATTACTGGAAACATGTGGATGCCGTCATTCACGAGTCCTGGAGCGATTTTCTGAAATCCGCAGGGGACGCGCCGATGTATTTCTATTCAACCCGTGCGAAACGCTCCTTCTGGGACTGCCCGATGGAGCCGGGCGCATATCTGATCTTCGGAAGCGAAAGCCGCGGCCTTCCGGAAGAAATCCACGCCTCTTATCCGGAAAGATTCTATACCATTCCGATGCCCGGAAACTTTCACAGGAGTCTGAATCTTGCGAACTCCGTTGCCGTGGCTGTCTATGAAGGGCTGCGCCGGAACCTTGCTGTGCGCGGGTGGAAGAGTGGCGGAGAAGGAGAACACACCGGATCATGAACTTTCCCGCTTCCCTCAAGAAGAATGCCCGTTTTCTTGTCTTCCTGCTGAAGATCGGCATCATGCTGCTGATTTTCTACTGGGTGCTGAAAGATTCGGGCAGTTTTGCCTCTCATCTGCTGCATGCGGATCCGCGCTGGCTGATTCCGGCTGTTCTCTGCCTGGCGCTTCAGACGCTGCTGAGCTTTCTCCGCTGGGGGATGCTGCTGCAGGGGCTGGGGGTGAAACTCTCCTTCCGGGAATTGACATCTCTCGGGATGCTGGGGATGTTTTTTTCTCTGGTGATTCCCGGCGGCGCGGTGGGAGGGGATCTCATCAAGGCGGGAATTCTGGCCGGACGTTCACCGGAGGGGAAAAAGTTTCATGGAGTGTTTTCAATCATCACGGACAGAATCATCGGAATGATGGCGCTTTTTTCCTTCACGCTGCTCTTTTCGCTGCTCTTTCTGGAACGGATCCGGGCACTGCGGAGCGATTTGCGCTATCTGGTCTTCTTTCTGATGATCCTCTCGGCGGGCGGACTCTGTGCAGGCGCGGGCATGTGGATGCATGAGATTCTTTTCCGCCCGCGTTTCATGCGCCGTCTGCTGGAATGGGGGGATGCCATCGGGAAAAACGTGTTTTCCAACACGATTGAGGCGCTGCAGCTCTACCGGGAGAACTGGGCGCTTCCGCTCCGGGCGTTCGCGCTGAGCTTTTTTCTCATGGTGCCGCTCCTGATTCTGGCGCTTTTCTTTTCGGTGAAGGCGACGGAAGGAGCAACGAGGCTTTCCACTTCCCCCCCCTCCTCTTCCGCCGCCGCTTCAGAAGGCGCCGGAGCAGGATTCTCCGACTGCGTTCTGGCATCCACGCTGAGCAACACGGCTTCCGCCATCCCTCTGACGCCCGGGGGACTCGGCACCCGCGACTACGTCTCCAAGGGAATGCTTCTGAGCGGCGGCGCAAGCGAACCCAACGCCACGGCGGCCACTCTTCTTTTCAGCGCGATCAGCATTCTGATCTCCCTTTCCGGCGCCTTTTTCTTCCTTCCCGGAACAGGACTTCGCAAAACTTGCAGAAAAAGGACTTGATTTTCAGAAGAAGATCATTATTAGTAACCGGATTGAATCCCAGAAGGAAGAGGACGGAAGAATAAGGGAAACGCCCCGGGAAGAAAATCATGCCGGACAGTCAGCATTGACATTGCCTGAACAGGGGGTCACTGTACAGCGAAGAAACTGTGCGCCGGTTTCCCGGGAGCGGCAGGGAGGAATGACTGACTCCGCACTCCGTCGGAAGTCATGAGGAAGAATGCTTCGAATCTTCCCGCTTCCCCGTGCCGGAAGAAAGCAGCGGGGACACAAGGGAAGAAAAAAAACAAGAAGGCATTCAGGAAGCTTGAAGCAAGGGAGAAAAGAACAATCGTGGCCAATCCCATCAGGACACAGAAGATCGATATGGATACCTTCTCCGCGGGGGAGGATTCTTCCGGTTCCGCCTTCATGGACGATTTCCGCCGGAAATATTTCCGGCATGGAAACACCCATTCGGCCGTCCTGCCGCACAAAATCGCGGCGGACTCGCATTCCGGATTCATACGTTCTTCCAATGAGGACAGTTATGCCTACTATGTCAATCAGGAGAATGGACAGACCCTCATGGCGGTAGCGGACGGAATCGGCGGCCATGAAAACGGGGACATTGCCAGTTATCTCACGATGAAAATGCTGATCTCCTCCTGGCGGGAATTTCAGTGCCGCGGGGAACTGGAGTCGGAAGCGGTCCGGGAATTTCTCCGCAACGAGCTTGAGGAGATCAACTCTGCCATCTACCAGATCAATGCCGAATACAATGTGGCGTATCCGATGGGGACGACCATCGCGGCGGCGGCAGTTCTTCAGGACAGCATTGTCACAGCCCATGCCGGGGACAGCCGTGTGTACAGGCTCCGGGAAAAGAAGCTGAAACGACTGACGGAAGATCACAGTTTTGTTGCCGAACTCATCCGCAGCGGAGCCATCACGGAAGAAGACGCGCTGACTCATCCTTACGCCCACGTCATTTCAAAGTCCATCGGGCCCGTTCCGGCGCTGGAACCGGAAATCAATGTGTACGATTATCAGACCGGAGACAAGGTCCTGGTCTGCACGGACGGGCTCATGCTGCATCTTTCTGACGATGAAATCCGCAGCATTCTCATCACCGCTTCCAATCCGGCGGCGGCGGCGAAAAAAATGCTGAACACGACTCTCCGCAAAGGCGGCGGCGACAATGTCACAATCGTCTGTCTCTCCGACTGATCCGAGTTTCTTCTCCGCCTCCTCCGGGCGGAATGAGGATCTTTCCCCCTCTTCCGGACTTGCTTCCTCCCCTGTATCCGGCGATGGCGGGGGGGAAGGAGGGATCCGGGATCTTCTTCTGCCGGCGGCGGCGTTATGCGCGGGGATTCTGCTGCGGATTTTCTTTCTGCTCGACTTCGCCGCCCTGCCGCTGATGGATCACGTCATCGGGCCCGACGTGTCCGAATACAACGCGCGTGCCCTGGCCATTCTGAACGGGCAGATCTTCTCTCCGCAGACGGAAATTCACGCTCCGCTCTACTCCTGCTTCCTGGCCGGACTTCTGAAGATCACGGGCATGGACTATTTTTACGTCCGTCTTCTTCAAAGCGTGTTCACTCTGCTTTTTTCCGCGCTTCCGCTCTACTGGATTCTCAGGGACAACTTCAGGGAGGAGGATGCCTACGGGGATTTCCGGAAACACACGCCCATAGTCTTTCTGTTTCTTTTCTGCCTGTACCCGCCGTTTGCCGCCATTCAGGGGGAGCTGCTCTGCGAGAATCTGCTTCTGGGGCTGCTTTCGCTCTGCATGTTTTTCACGCACCGTTTTTTCTTTTCGTATTACGAGGACTACACGGTGCACCGGGGGAACGCGTTTTTCCTCTGCGCGGCGGGTCTGACAGCTTCGCTGGCGCTCCTGACGCATCCGGGTTCGGTTCTGTTTGTTCTGCTTCTGTCGCTCTGGATTCTCTGGAATCTGGAACTTCCGGATCCGGGAAACAGGAAGCAGAGAAAGCGGACGCTCTGCGTCTTTCTGCTTTTTCTTTCTCTGACGGTCTTCTTACCCCTTGCGTATTCCGCGGAAAATTTCCGCCGGAACGGAGATTTTGTCTTTGTCCAGGGGAACGGCGGATTCAATTTCTGGCTCGGCAACGGGGACGGAGCCGACGGGAGCTGCCGTCTTTCCCCGGGCCCGGAATGGGAGAAGATCCACAGCGACGCCGAAGACCTCTCCCTGAAAACCGGCAGAAGCACGGACCGCATCTTTCTGGAGCGGGCTTTCCGCGAGATCGGCGAACATCCGTTCCAATGGGCCGGACTCCTCTTCAGAAAGGCTTTCCTGACCCTGAGTTACGAGGAACTCACAAGCTGGTCGGACATCTCTCCTCTGAAGGCCACGTTCATCCACCGTTATCTCTATCCTTTTTTCGCCTTTGCCGCCCTTCCCGGACTCCTGGCGCTGGCAGGAGGGATTTTTTCATGGCGTTTCCGTGAAAACTTCGCACTGTTTCTGCTGCTTTTCCTGGCCACCTGGCTTCTGTGCACGCTCACGGTGACAAGCGGGAGATACCGGATCCCGCTCGTGGCGGCCATGCTGGCCTTCGCTGCGTATTTTTTCTGCATGATTCCCTGGATCTGCAAAAAAGGGAAACGCCTGGGATTCTATCTCTTTTTTCTTCCGTTTGCGCTGCTTGCGGTTTTCGGATGCAGGGTGCCGGACAACAGAAAACGCCAGGAAGCGCATCTGCAGCACATTCTGGGCGAGGCCTGGTTGGAGGCGGGGAATCCTGCCAGAGCTCAGGAATGCCTGCTTCTGGCCCTGCCGGAATACGGAAACTGGGAACGCATCCCGAATCTTCTGGGACGCATCCGCTGCGATCTGGGCGACGTCCCGGGAGCCCTCCGGATCTTTCAGGACACCATGGAAAAATTCCCCGATTCCTACTACGCCTACATGAATTACGCCTCCATCCTCGCTGACGGCAACCGTTTCCAGGAAGCCGGGAAATACTATGACAAAGCCTTGGCGCTCCGCAGAGAGAATCCCCCCGCCGTTCTGCTCTACAATCTGGGTGAACTCGAACACCGTCAGGGACACAGCGCGGCCGCGGCGGACTTCTACCGCGCCGCGCTGAGCAAGGAACCGGCCAACCGGAAGGCCCTGAACAATTACGGATCCATCCTCATGGAAACCGGCCGTCTGGAAGAGGCGGAGGACTGTTTCCGGAAAGCCATTGCTCTCGAACCCGGCAACCCGCGTCTCCGCCTGAATCTGGCGCTGGTGCTGCATCTGCAGGGGAGAAACCGTGAATCGCGGGACGTCACGGAGGCTGTGCTGAAACGGAATCCGGATCTCCCGCAGGCGGAGAATATGATGAGACTCCTCGACCAGGAGTCCGGCAGTCCTCCACGCTGACAGGAAGTTTCTGCTGCATCCTATGGAGTCTGATTTTTTCCTCCCCGACTTCCCTCAGATTCTTCTGCTGTCGTAAGCCCATTGGAGCAGAGCCTGGCGCTGTCTCGGACGACAGGAAAGATCCCCGGCAGGACAATTCCAGTGAATTTGCGCGACATGGCGGAGCATGGCTTTCCAGCGCCGGATCTGCCGTTCGTCGTCCGGACAGCGCCTGCCCGCGTAATAGCGGCAGTACCACTGGAACCAGCCTCTGGGATCCTCCGGGTAAATCCAGCCTTTCCGCCGCCAGAGGGAGAGAGGAGTGGAAGCGAGAACGCCGAAAAAATTCTGTTCAGGATCATGTTTTTCAGGACAGAGACGAGCTTTTTCAAACCAGTCTTCCGGGAATTCCGCGGAGCAGTCGGTCATGTATTTTCCTCCGAAGACGCCGAGCTCAAGCATTTTCTTCGGAGTCAGCTCGGGATGAAAATCGGGATGAAAGTTCCTTCCCGGGGGTTCGCTCAGAAAATAGTGATAGCCCTGCTGCATCAGATCGTTGACAATGATTTCTCGTTTCCGGATCATTGCGGCCCGTCTCCTCCGCTTCCGGCGCCGCCCTGAGCGTCCGTCTTCGCCTCTCCGGCGGAAGAATTTTTCTCCTGCCGGGGATATTCCAGGCGCTCGACATCGAATCCCCAGTCCCGGCAGCGGGAAAGATACTGTTCCAGTCTTCCCTCCTCCGGCAGTTCCGGAGTCCGGGAAAGGATCCAGAGATAGTCCCTGCTGGAAGACGTCACGATCGCGGAGGAATAATCAGCTTCCAGCAGGATTACGCGGTAATCTCCGCTGAAGGGGGCAAAGAAGGTGACTTCCAGCTCCGCGGTTCCGGGATCCGCGTTCTTTTTCCATTTCGCGCGGCCTTCGGCGCTTTTCTTCTTCCCGGAACGCATGCCGGAATTCAGGACTTTGACAGTCCCGTCCGGATTCAGAGAGTATTCGGCAACGACAAAATCCAGATCGCGTTCAAAACGGTGCGGCAGTCTTGCGATTTCATACCATCTGCCCATATAGCGTTCCGCATCGAAATTCCGCACCGCGGGGATGGACGCGGTCGAATCCGCGTGAAAACATCCCGTCAGCAGGGCAAGAGGCAGAGAGAACAGGAAGAAACGTGCATTTTTCCTTGTGATTTTCATTTGTGGGAATCCCCCTTTTTGTCTGTTTGATTTTCCGTGCGGAGAACGTATCCGATCCGGCTTCCTTTGTTTCTGCTTCTGTCTTCCTTCCTCTTTCCGTCCATTCATCTTCCGGAGTGCGGGAGAGAAGAGATGAGGAAGAAAGCATAGAGAGAAAGCGAAGGAAAGTCCGCCATGGGGATCAATCTACATGATCCCCCTTCTTTTTTCAAGCGCCTTCTCCGAACGAAAGGCGGGGGAGAAAACGGGAAGCGGAGAATCCGGACAGAAACAAGAGGATGCCGGGAGAAAAGCGAAACGGCATGGGAGAAAGCATTTTTTGAAAATAAATTCCGGAAAAACTTGACAATCAGGAAAGAAATGCCATATTATCAGTCCGCGTTGCAGTGTTGACGGATGAAACGGATGTCTGAGAGAGAATCATTTTCAAGGAGAATATACCATGGCACATAAAAAAGGACAGTCGAGCAGCAGGAACGGCCGGGACAGTCAGCCGAAGATGCTGGGAATTAAAGCATTCGGAGGAGAATATGTGACTGCCGGAAGCATTATTGTCCGTCAGCGCGGGACGAAATTCCATCCCGGGCGCAACGTTGGCTGCGGCAGGGATTTCACCCTTTTCGCACTTTGCGACGGCATTGTGAAATTCAAGAAATCCCTCCGGAAATCCGTGGAAGTGGTAGCTCTTCCTCCGGTTGCAGCGCCTGCGGAAGAAGCATCCGGCGCGGAAGCATAAGAGGAAGCCCCCCGGGATACTCTATTACCCGCATTTTCCGCATTGTTTTTTCATTTGCGTTTTCATGAAAGCCCGGTCACTCGTCCCGGAAAGAGGAGTTCCGGGCTTTTCCGTATCTGTATCCTGAAAAACGAAATACGATCCAATCGAACAGGTGGTCCATGTTTGTCGACAGAGCCGAAATCACGATCAAAGCAGGAGACGGCGGCAACGGATGCTGCAGTTTCAGACGGGAAGCCTTTGTTCCCAAAGGCGGTCCGAACGGCGGAGACGGCGCCCCGGGAGGCGATGTCATTTTCATCGGCGATCCCGGTGAGCAGAGCCTTGTGGACTTCATCTACAACCGCCGCTTCCAGGCTCAGGACGGCGGAGACGGAAAGGGCAAGGACATGCATGGCCGTTCGGGAAAACCCCTCTATATCAAGGTCCCCCCGGGAACGCTTGTTTACAACAGAGAGACCAACGACCTGCTGGCGGATATTGACGAGCCGTACAAGGAAGTGGTGGTGGCAGTCGGCGGACGCGGCGGGAGAGGGAACGCCCGTTTCGCCTCCAGCGTAAACAGGGCCCCGCGCGAACATGAGCCGGGGGAAAAGACTGAACCTGTCGAAATCCGCCTGGAACTGAAAATGATCGCGGATATCGGACTGGTCGGGTACCCGAATGCGGGGAAATCCACTTTTCTCTCCGCCGTTTCCAACGCCAGGCCGAAAGTCGCGCCCTATCCCTTCACAACGCTGCATCCCGTCATCGGGGTCATGGAGTATCCGGACTTCGTAAAACTCACCGTCGCGGACATCCCCGGCCTGATCGATGGAGCTCATCTGAATGCCGGACTCGGACACTATTTCCTGCGCCATATCGAACGGACGAAAATGCTCGTCTATGTCCTTGACATGGCCGGAGTCGACGGAAGAAAACCCGTCAACGATCTCAAAGTCCTTCAAAAGGAACTGGAAGAATACATGAAGGGCCTCAGCAGGCGCGCACTCGTCATTCTGGCAAACAAAATGGATCTCCCCGAAGCAGCCGGAAATCTCGAGGAACTCCAACTCGATGAAGCGGCTGAAGGGCTGGAAATCATCCCCCTGAGCGCGGCAACGGACAGGGACAGGGATTTCTCCGCAGTCAAGGAGCGTCTCCGCCTTCTGGAGGAAAAAGCCTCCTCCGCTCTCCCGGAAGAGTCCTCTTCCTCCGGCGGCGTTTTCTGACGCTCCTCCCCCTCTTGGCGGCGGCTCTTTTTCCCCCTTGTTGTGTGTTTCCTACAATCCGGATTGCTGACACGCAGAGCAAGCAGCTCTCTTCTGGCGGCGGAGGGGTTGGTCTTTTCTCCCACCAGAAGGCCGTGGCGACACATACACAAGAGGAAGGTAAGGAAGGAAGAGGAGGAAACGTTTTTCCCCATGTATGCCCACAGATCTCACCTTGTCTGAGTCTCTATCCTCTTCTCTCTCAATCCTTTCCGTGATGTCATGGCGCATCGCCCCGCCCCCGGCGCTGTGCATCACCGCACACGGAAGGCCGGAAGAAGGAAAAAGAAAGAAATGAACGGGAAGAAAAGTGCGCGGCAGCGGGAGGGGAATCCCCCCGCGCTCCCGACGACGAGGAAGAAACGCGCCATGCTTTCCCGTGATGCGGCAAAGAGGGAAAAGGGGGAGAAAAGAGCATCTCTCCCGCCTATTTCTGGGAGCTGCTATGAAAGACGGGAAAAGTGTTCAATGGCTTTGGCAAACTCGGCAATGGTCTTATCCGCATCGCCGTGTTCGATGCCGTCCCTGACACAGTGGTTGAGGTGTCCTTCGAGAATGATCTGGCCGATTTTATGCAGAGCGCCTTTGGCGGCATTGATCTGAATCAGGACCTGTTCACAGGGAATGTCGCTGTCGATCATTTTATCGATGGCGTTCAGCTGCCCGGCGACTTTTTTAATCCGGGCGTGCAGTCTGGCACTGTCCATACATTTCTGCATTTTCACCTCTTCTCATCAGAGCAGATCGGCATATCAGTTCAGTTCCCCGGCAGGTCCGGCAATGCGGATGCGGGCAGCTCTGTCATTCTCAAGCTTACATCTTCTCTCTCCAGCGCCCGCATACCTTTTCAGCAGCACTGCCGACAGGCAGGAACAGAAACGGCACAAACTGCCTTCTGGATTTTCTCCGAGTTTTCCGGAGAAAACAGCTCGGACGCCCGCCGGACGACGACCGCCTCTCCTGCGGAATGGCTTTCTATACACACAGGAGAGAACGATAAGAGAGTTTTTTTCAAAGATTCAATCCTGAGCGGCGGTGGCGCGCTGTTCCATTTCATCCCTCTGATCATCCGGGACTCCGGTGTATTTCGGATTCCCGGGCATGATGCCGCGGTTGGATTCCTTGATGAAATTGACAAACATCCGCACTTCCGAAATCATCGGCTGAGACTCAATGCGCTCCAGAGCATTCTTGGTGTTGAGGCCTTCAAAGAAGAAAGTCTTGATGGCGCGGCGGATAGCCAGACGCGTCTCATTGGGCATTCCCGCGCGGCGGAGCCCAATGGTGTTGGGGCCGGTGATGAAATTGGTCTCGCGCAGCATGCAGAAAGGCGGCACGTCCTGGCCGATGAGACAGCCCGCGCCGATCATGGCCAGCGACCCGATGCGGCAGAACTGATGAATCTTGGTATATCCGCTGAGGACGGCGCCTTCTCCGATCCGGATATGTCCGGTCAAAGCGGTATGGTTGGCGATCGTCACGCGGTCCGCGATGACCACGTCATGGGCCACATGGACAAAGGACATCAGAAGCACATGACTGCCGATGACGGTTTTCATGAACTCAAACGGCGGACGGTGAATCGTCACATACTCCCGGATGACGGTGTCATGCCCGATCTCCGTCGAGGAACGGATTCCCTTGTAGAAACGGTGATCCTGCGGCTCGGCTCCGACCAGCGCGCCGAAATAGACGCGGCATCTGGCACCGAGCGTTGTATACTGGGCAATTTTCACATGGGCATCAATATAACAATCATCTCCGATTCTGACATCATCATCAATGACGGCGTAGGGGCCGATTTCCACATTATTGCCGATCTCAGCTTTCGGGGACACGATGGCTGTCGGATGTATCATTCTTTGCCGATCCCTTCCATAAAATTCCTTGTATTTTCCCGGGGAAACGGGTTGCATTCCCGCCGCGCGACGCACTATATTGCCGTATAGTCACACTGGTATACAGTAACACGTTTTTCGGAATGGACAATCCCGTCCGATGATTTTCATAAAAAAAATCACGGGTTTTCGCCTCCGGAAGGAGGCCTTCCACGGAGGAAGAAAAGAACGGGATGCTCAGGATGCGCCGCAAAAGCGGAGATCAAGAGTCCCCGGGAACGGCATGAACGGCAGACAAGATGCCTTGTCGCATTCCGGGCATGAAAGACTTTGAACAAAATAATGAAGAAAGGAGGCGGAAATGAGAAATTTCCTCTCTGTTTTCCATACTCCGGAATCCGGAACCGGGGGAGGTCTTCCCGCGGACTTGCGGAACGGGAAAAATCCACCTCCCGCTCTTTTTCCGGACAATCCGCCGGAAAGGATGATGATCCGCACTTCAGCCCTGAAAAACAAGATCTCCGCAGGGGGGAAATCCTCTTCCCGGGGAGAAGTGCCGCGGCGTTGTTCCGCCTGGAAAGGGATTGCTGTGCTGCTGCTTGCGGGAATTTTCATTTTGTCTCCGGATCTTCCCGTTCTGGCCGGGGAGGAACTGGCCGCAGGAAAAGAGAATCCGGAAAAACCGGTGGACGGAAAAGGAATGCAGGGGGAGAATGCTTTGTCTTCAGTGCTTTCTGCTTCAACCGTTTCTTTGCCTTCATCCGCCGTCGCCGGAAAGGATGAAACGGCCGCGCCTCCCCCTGCGCAGAATGGAGTTTCTCCCGTACAGAACGACGCGTCTCCGGCTCAGCCGCTTGCCGTCATGGAAAAAAACGGATGGGTTTTCTGCGAGAACCTTGTTCTGGGATTGAAAACCGGAATCGGAAGAGCGTATGTCAGGCAAGTGCGGGATTTTGAAACGGAAATCTTTTTCGCCGACGGAGTCGCGACTTCCCTTCTGGAACGATTCCCGGAAGCAGTCAGAGAACTTCTGAAGAAGATTCCGACTCCCCCCCGGGATTTCCCTCCGGAATTCGCCCCGCCTCCGGATCTGTACAGACAGTTCACTGAAAAAATCCGGATCGGAGACAGCATCGAAGAACTCTTTGAAAAACTGGGCACCGCCTATGCCGGAAAACCTCTCTTCGACCTCTATTCCAGACGCGTCATCAATGAATACTACTGGAAGTCCGAAAACGAAAAATGGCTCTTCGGAGTCGTTTTGAACGACGATTATACCATTGAAAAATCTCTGATCCGGAAAATCCCCGAACTCTGGCGCTGATTCGGGCAAAATCATTTTCTCCATTCTCATTCTCCCGGGCGGAGGTGCTCCCTTTTCGCAAGATGTCGTCTCCCCTCCCCTTCCCCCCGCCCCGGACTTCCGTTCCCATCCTTTTCTCTTCTTCAGGGGACACCTTTCCCTTTGTTTTCCAAGGATCAATTCCCTCCCCGGTGAAATCCTGACACGGGAGCTCCCGCCCCGGAACTTTTCCCTTCGGACACGTCTCCTCTTTCCGCTGCTCCCCTTCCCTTTCGCTCGCTCTGCCGCGATGCGCAGGAAAAAGCAGAAAAATAGAAAAAAACACAAGGAGAGGGCACCAGGAGAAAGAGAAAAAAGAAATCCGGATGGATTCCGGAAGTTGCGAAGCGGGGAAAAGAAGGATATAGTAAATGCATTATCTACTGTTTCTCAGACATGGCCGTAAGATCCGGAATCCTGATTTGCCGCTGATTTCCTCAGGAGAAAAGATATGGATGTGGAAGGGGAAAAAGGGAAACGGAGACCGTGAGAAAGGGGAAGCCGCAACGGAAGACAAAGGAAACAACAAGGGAGGGGAAACCGGAGGGCCCTGAACCGATGCGGGGAAAAATGCCTGAAGACAAGGAGAGCAATCAAATATTCGGGAGACAAACGTTTTATCATGACAGCCGTTCTATCATTCTGTGCCCTGTGCCTGCTTCTGCTTGCGGGGAAGTTTCTGCGGATGAACTTTTCCATTTTTCAGCGTCTGTATCTGCCTTCGTCGGTCATAGGTGGAGGGCTGGGGCTGCTGCTTCTGAGCTGTTTCGGGGAGAAGATACCGGAGGCATGGCATGCGGGCTGGGGCGAACTGCCCTCCTTTCTGATCAATCTGGTGTTTGCGGGACTCTTTCTCGGAGTCAGCACGCCCGGGATCCGGAAGATCTGGAATCTTGCCGCGCCGCAGCTCTGTTACGGACAGATCGTGGCATGGGGGCAGTATCTTGTCGGGATCGGGCTGACTGTTCTGGTGCTGGCGCCCTGTTTCGGAAGCGGACCGGGATTCGGAGCGCTGATCGAAATCGGATTTGAAGGCGGTCACGGCACCGTCGCAGGACTGACGGACACTTTCAGAGAACTCGGATGGGAGGAAGGGAAAGATCTGGGATTCACCGTCGCGACGGTCGGGATGATCGGCGGAGTGGTGATCGGCATGTGGCTCATCAATCTGGCGGTGCGTCTCGGCTGGGTGAAGAACATCCGTTCCTTTTCGGAGCAATCGCCGGAAGAACGCCGCGGGATTCATCCGCCCGATGCTCAGCCGTCCGCGGGGAAACAGACCGTCTTTTCCGATTCCATCGACTCCCTTGCACTGCACATCGCCCTCATCGGCATGGCAGTGCTGCTGGGGTATCTCATCAAGGAGGGTCTCTCTCTCCTGAACGGTATCGCGCCTGAAGGAGTCCGGAAACTCAAAATTCTCGAAAGCTTCCCGCTCTTCCCCCTCTGCATGATCGGGGGACTGCTCCTGCAGAAGTTCTTCACATGGATCAGGGCGGACTATCTGATCGACCACGGCCTGATGCAGAGACTCTCCGGTACGGCTCTGGATTTCCTGGTGCTTTCTGCGATTACGGCCATCCGCCTGGATTTCGTGGCGTCCTACTGGGCGCCGCTGCTCATCCTCTGCACGGCGGGAATGGCATGGAACATCTTCGGAGTGCTCGTACTCGCCCCTCGCATCTTCAAGGACGCATGGTTTGAACGGGCCATCGCCGAATTCGGACAGTCCAGCGGAGTCACCGCCACAGGTCTCCTGCTCCTGAGAACGGTGGACCCGGAATCCAGAACCGTCGCCGCAGAAGCCTTCGGATACAAACAGCTGCTTCATGAGCCTTTCATGGGCGGCGGCATTTGGACTTCACTCGCTCTCCCGCTTCTCCTCATCCACGGAAACATGCCGGTTTTCTGCATCTGCTGCGCGGTCTTCCTCTTCTGGATCCTCTTCTGGAAATTCGTCCTGAAGAAAGGCGGAGAAGGAGGAGGCAGGGGAACGGATAAAGCCGACTGAACAACCGGCCTTCATCTGCTCCGTACGGGGGGGGGGAAAATAAAACGCTTGATATAAAAGCTTCAGAACAAAGATTCTCCCTCTGGTTCCGCCCCCTCCCCCTGGAAATGATGCGGCGGGGAAAAAGAAAAAAAACGCCCGGGAAGCCTTTCTTCTGCAGCTTCCCGGGGCTCGAAAATTTCAATCTACCGCGTGCCCCGCGCCTCTTTTCCTTCTTTCTGAACATCCTGCATCATCCGATGCCATACGCCGCGGAATCCCCGCGGCAGCAGAACTGCAGAGAAGGAGAAAAGAGGAAAAAAGAAGGAATCCCCCGCCGTCATTGTTCCATCACACACCTCAAAGGGAGGAGAGAGAACCTCAAAGAAATGTTTGCAGGAGGACATTCCCAGAAGACTTCAGGCTCTGCGTCCGTGATGATCTCCGCTCAGGATGCCGCGTTTGGAACTGGCGACGAAATCCAGGAACTCCACGACTTCAGGGATCTGCGGGACTTCCGCACGGACCTTTTCCGCGGCATTGCGGTGATTCAGGCCGTGACGGAAAAAGATGTCGTACACATCCTTGATCGCGCGGATAGTTTCAGCGGAGAAACCGTTTCTCTTCATGCCGACGATGTTGAATCCGCGGACACCTCCGTTGCGTCCATCCCCGATCATGAAGGGAGGCAGATCCATGGAGATCTGTGAACCGCCGCTCAGGACGGCAAGACGCCCCATTCTGCAGAACTGATGCATCCCGGAGAGCCCCGATATCAGACAGTTGTCCCCGACCGTGCAGTATCCCGCGACCCCGCTGTAAGGCACAAAGATCACTTTGTTTCCGAGAACACAGTTGTGGGAAATATGCGTATTCGCCATCAGGAAACATCCGTCCCCGATCACCGTCTCGGATCCGGGTTTTGTGCCCCGGTTGACTGTGACCCCTTCCCGGAAACGGTTGCCGTTTCCGATTCGGGTGGATGAAATCCCTAGTTCCGGCTGATAGGCGTAATCCTCGGGATCGGTTCCGATGGAAGCGAATGCGTAAACGGTGTTGTTTTCCCCCATGGTGGTGTGTGCGCCGATGTGGCACTGGGCAATCAGCCGCGTGCCGGCACCAATCTTCACATCTTCTTCAATGACACAATGAGGCCCTACGATCACGTCGTCCGCAAGTTCGGCGCCGGGATCGACAATTGCTGTGGGATGGATAACTGCCATAATACGATTCGCCTTTCTGAAACTGTCTCTGTCAAACTGGCCTTGAAAAGCGGGAAACGGGCAGAGGAGCCGCAGAGAAAAATGAAAAAATGCGGAAATGGAGCCCGCTGAAATTCGCTTTTCCCCGCCTTCCAAAAACTGATCCCGGAGGCCTGTCCGCTGCCGAGTCTGCTGTGTATGTGTCTGGCGTTCCCGTTTCCTTTTCCGGAATCCGCCCCGCCCCTCCCTGCCAGGGAAAAGCGGAAACGGATGGTTTCTCTCACTGATTCAGAGCGTTTCTTATTTCTTCTTCACGCTCTTCATGGATGCATGGAGTCTTTCCTTGACTCTGGCGAGATAATGTTTGCGGCGGGCTCTTTTCTGAACTTTGTTGTATTGTCTTCCCATGGAGGACTCCTTGTTTTTGATGAAGTTTCTGTAAAAATGAAAATTCCTTTTCCGTGAAGAGGAAAAAATACCACAAAAGTGTGATAAATTCAATGAAAAAAGCAAAAAATATTTTTTCATTCGATTCGGGGGAAGGAGGAAGAGTGAAGTGTTCCGGGGAATCCCGGGAGCGAAGCCTTTCCCGGAGCATTTCCTGTACATCTTTGCGGTCCGGTCCTGCATAAAGTCTTCAGAGAAAGCTTATGCACCGGAGGTTTTCCCGAAACAGACCCGCAAGCTGCCGCCGGAATAAGAGGAAGCCGGCAAAATCGTCCTGCTCTTTGCATTTTCGATTTGAAAAAACGCTTTGCACTGCTAACTTGTCAGAATATCAGTCAATATCAGTCAATACGGAATCAATCCATTGGAGTCCCATGTTTTTTCGATTGAAAACTGAAAACAGAAAAAAGAGTGTCCGCTTTCATGTTTTCCCGGCACTGCTTCTGCTCTGCCTGTTGTTCTGCACGGCCTGCGGGAATAAAACGCGGAATGAACCGCCGCAGGTACGCACACAGCTGCTTCTTGACATTCTCAACTCCCTGGACAGAAAAGATTACAATACGGCCATAAAGCAGATCTCAAGGCTCCGTGCACTGGACAAGACCAGCGTCATTCTGGCCGAACTGGAACACATAGAACGCTCCAATGCCATCATCCGCGACGCAAAGGCCATGATGATGCAGGGGCAATATGACAAGGCGGAAAAACATATTTCCGATGCCATTGTCCGTTACGGCGCCCAGCCGGATCTGACGGAAGCCCGCCAGAAGGTGGAGCTCCTCGCAGACATCAACCGCTGCGTGGAAACACTTTCGGGAACGCCTGATTCCAGCGCGATGAAGGAAGCCGCCGAACGGCTCCTTGCCCTGACATCTCCCAAAACCGGAACCGCGGCAGCGTCAAAAAACACTTCCAGAGCAAGGAATGACGCCGCATCCTCTAAAAATGCCGTCTCCAATCCCGACGACATGATCCTGCTTCAGACTTATGCCGCTGAAAAAGCAGGAGAAGCCCGCTCTCTTGCCGTTTTTGAAAAAGACCGTGCCCGCTTTGATCTCTATGCAGAGTATATGGAAGCCATGCAAAGCGGAAAAGAAGAAGCGCCTGTCATGGAAGCGCTTCTGGAAATGGAAATCCCGGGCCTCGCAGGAGGAAAGGCGGGGAGACATGGAACAAAATAAAAAACGCAACTGTCTTATACTTCCTGTCGTAACAAATGATTCATCACATAACAACAGAAGATTGAAAACACAATTTTACGAAAGGCATCCGAGATGACACACAAAGCAAGATCCATGATGATTGCGGCAGCGGCACTGTTCAGCGCCGCATCCATCCAGACCGTATTCGCACAGGCTCCGGCCACCCCCCAGGCTGCTCCGGCGGCCGCCAAACCCGCAGCCGCGGCTCCCGCGGAAAAACCGACGTTTGAAAGCATTCTGGCATTTCTGCCAGACACCGTTGCTGAAATCGGGAACAAGAAAATCACAAAACAGCAGCTGATTGCCGATATCTCCCGCCAGATTCCAGTGGAAGCCTTTTCCCAGATCCCGGCGGAACAGGTCAAGACCATTCTCAAAAACATTGTTGACGGCATGGTCGATCAGGAAATCCTGATGATCAATGTGGAAAAGGCCGGCATCAAACCTTCTCCCGAACTGGTCTCCGCGGCCTTCGACAAAATGATGAAAAGCCTCCCCCCCGAACGCGCGGAAATGTTCACCAGCATGCTCAAACAGCGCGGAAAAACTCTGGAGGCTTACAAGGCTGAACTTGCAAAGGATCCGAATGCCCAGAAGGGAATCGCCATCAACAACTGGGTGGAAAGCAATATTTCAAACAAACCTGAAAACGCGGTCTCCGATGCAGATGTCGAAAAATTCTACCGCGAACATCAGGAAAGTTTTGCAACGCCTGAGAGCATCAGCGCCTCCCACATCCTCATTGACGTGAAGAAGACGGACGACTCCGGCAAAGCTCTTTCCCCTGAAGCCATCGCAAAAAATGATGCCGATGCACTGAAAAAAGCGCAGGACATCCTCGCAAAACTCAAACAGGGCGAAAGCTTTGAGAAAATCGCCGAACAGGAAAGCGCCTGCCCGAGCGGAAAACAGAACAAGGGCTCTCTCGGGCAATTCAGCAAAGGACAGATGGTCCCGGAGTTTGAAGAAGCAGCCTTCGCTCTTCAAAAGAAAGGCCAGCTCTCCGATGTGGTTAAAACACCTTACGGATATCATATCATCAGACTCGATTCCGAAAAGAAGCCCGCATCCTTCAAACCTCTTGCTGAAGTAAAGGATGAAATCAAAAATTATCTCACTCAGATGAAGATTGAAAAAGCGGTCCTGGACGTCATTGTCAAGGAAAGAGCAAATTTGAAAGTCAAAGTCAACGGTTTTGACGCGTCGTCTCCTGCAGCGGCTCCCGCCGCTCCCGCTGCTCCCGCTGCAAAAAAGTAAAAGGCATTCTGCCTGAACAGCGGAAAAAGCAGTTCTGAAAAAACATGCCGACATGAGAAACAAAACTCTCATGTCGGCATTTTCTTTGTCCCCTTCAGGACAATAAAAAAGCATGAGGGCTATTCGCTCTCATGCTATCTCCCACGCGGCTCCTGGGATGAAGAGTCTGAGCCTCGTCAGAAGGATACGGCCTTCTGTTCCCCCGGCTCATCAAGGAAGATGCACCGTCATATTGTCAATCAGGCGCGTTTTTCCGAAATAAGCGGCAACTGCAAATGTCAGGACCTTGGTTCCCGGCACAGGCGGCTCCATGGTTTCCGCATCGCGGTATTCCACATAATCAGGCCTGCCCCCCGCATCCACAATCATTTCCTTCATGACACGGGTCACTTCCGCCAGATCCGTTTCCGCCCCTGTTTCCAGAAGCTTTACAGCCATCGAAAGCGCTCTGAAAAGGACCAGCGCCCTGGAGCGTTCCTCCGCACTCAGGTATTTGTTGCGGGAACTCATTGCAAGGCCATCGGCTTCCCGGACAAGCGGAGCAGTCACGATCCGGATCGGGAAATTCAGATCCCGCACCATTCTCCGGATCACCGCGGCCTGCTGCGCATCCTTCTGACCGAAAACGGCAAGATCCGGCAGCGCGGCATTGAAAAGCTTCGCCACAACCGTCGTCACGCCGCGGAAATGGGTGGGACGAGTTTCCGCACACAAACCGCGGGAAACCGTCTCCTCCACCACCCACGTGCTCCGGTCCGGGTGGTACATGTCGGAAGGAGAAGGGGCAAAAATCACATCCACGGACTTTTCCTCGCAAAGGGTCCTGTCATGTTCAAAATCCCGGGGATAACATTCATAATCCTCCGTCGGCCCGAACTGGGTCGGATTCACAAAAATCGAAACTGCAATCACATCCGCGCCGTTTTTCCTGGCGGCATCGATCAGGGAAAGATGTCCCTGATGAAGAAATCCCATGGTGGGGATCAGTCCGATGACGCGCCCGGAACGTTTCTGTTCAAACGCCCAGTTCTGCATCTCGGGAACAGAATGAATGATCTTCATTGTATCAATCCTATCGTCTCAGCTGTCATAGTTGTCATTGGTTTGCACGTTGAGAACAGGGGAAAAACCGGAGGGGCTTTTCCTCCGCCGTCTCCTTCCCCGTTCTTCTTTTTTTTGATGATGAGGGATCCGCGTATCATCCTCCGGACGGGAAGAAAAAGGTTCTCCCCCCGCTGCATCAGAAAGCATTCGCGGCAATCCGTTCCGCAACGGATTTCTCATAGACGGCCGGATCCCCGATCTCCCGCTGAGCCACACCGCTAGACATCGCCGCCTCCGCCACCATCCGGGCGACACGGGGCACCACACGCGGATCAAACGGCTTGGGAATGACAAAGGTGTTCTTGAGCGGACATTCTCCATCAAACACTCCCGCCTCGGCATCTTTCGGATATGCGCGATATCTGGGAGGCGATCTATTCGCTGCGCGTGCGCGGCGCACCGGCCATTGGCGTGTGCGCGGGGTACGCGCTCGCGCTGGCTGCCTCGCAGATCGATGAGGAAGAGAAAGACGCCTTTTTCGCGAAGCTTCGCGAAACGAAGGACTATCTTGCCTCCGCCCGCCCGACGGCGGTGAATCTCTTCTGGGCGCTCGACCGCGTGTGGGCCGCAGCGGAACACAGCGCCGGTCGGAGCGTGCCGGACATCTGCGAAACGCTTTTTGTCGAGGCGCAGCGCATCCGCGATGAGGATGTTGCCATCAGCCGCGCCATCGGCGAGCT
>CAJMAW010000049.1 GCA_905211485.1 uncultured Lentisphaeria bacterium
CCGCACGCTCTCCCACTTGCGCCCGGCGGGGAAACCGCCGCCGCCGCGTCCGCGGAGTCCGGAGGCGGAGATGAGGTCGATGACTTCCTGGGGAGTCATGCTGCGGAGGACCTTGGCAAGGGCGCTGTATCCGTCGTTTTCGATATATTCGTCGATTTTTTCCGGATTGAGCCGTCCGGTGTTGCGCAGGACGATCCTGGCCTGGAGTTCGCCGGGGGCCGCCTCTTCAAATTCCGGATAGTACCAGTTGCGTTCGAGCGTCCGTGTGCCTTCCGCGGGGGCGGCGGTCCCGGCGGCGAGAATCGCCGGAACCTGCTGCGGGGTCACATCCCCGTAGATCAGGCGTTTCCCAGTGACGGTGTCGAGCATCATCATGACCGGCTCCGCATAGCAGAGCCCCATGCAGCCCACTTCGCTGACTTCAATGGCGTTTTCCAGATTCCGTTCCGCAATTTCGCTGTAAACGGCCTTCAATACGTTTGCCGTACCCGCGGCAATCCCGCAGGTACCCATGGATACAAGCAACTTCAAGGGGGTGCGCGGACGGGCCTTCAAGGCTGCCGCCCTTTCCGCCAGCTGTTCCGGAGAGACTGTTTTTTTCATCGAAAGAAAACTCCTGTGTGTTTCCATATAAGCTTACTAAACAGAGAGCGAGGGGACAGAAAAGAATGAAATTCCCTTCTCCTCGCGGCGCGGGAAGCATGAATGCCGGATCAGTCCGCGCAGTCCGCAAGAATGCCCGCCACCTTTTCCGCCGTGACGTTCCCGTAGACTTTGTCATTCACCATCACGACCGGCGCAAGACTGCAGGCCCCGACACAGCGAAGCGCACCGAGGAAGAATTTCCCGTCCGGTGAACTTTCCCCTTCCCGGATTCCGAGCCTGCGCTTGAATTCCTCCAGCACTTTCGGCGCACCCTTCACGAAGCAGGCGGTCCCTGTGCAGACATTGATTTTATATCTCCCCACCGGCTGATCGGTGAAATAGCTGTAGAAGCTGATGACTCCGTACACTTCCGCACGCGAAATTTTCAGCCTGGCAGCCACAAATTCCTGAACCTCCTCAGGCAGGAATCCGAAGAGATGCTGAGCGCGGTGGAGAATCTGGATCAGGCAGCCGCGTCTGCGGTCCGGGGTCGTTCCCTCCAGCTGAAGCTTGATGAAGCGTTCCAGCTGATCGAATTTTTCCTGTTCCTCCGGCGGTCTTGTCCCGCAGCTGGAAGCATTCTGACATTCACAGCTCATTCAATCTTTCCTCCTGGATTTTCATGTGGTGTCCGCCGCTTTACGGCTTGACGGCGTCTGTAATTGAGTCAAATCCTCTGTATATTTTAAAAACAACGGACTAGAATAGGATCCTTTCCGCAAAAAAGCAAACCGTGCACCGTATTTTTTCATGAGTTTTTAGGAGACTCAAAAATACGTTACGCTCAATGGATAAAAAAATATCGAATATTCTGCCGGATCTTTTCAGACAAACTGCACATGAATCTCTTTCATATACCGTTCGCGCAGCACTTCCGCCAGGCGTTTGACGATGTTCCTGCGCAGTTCCAGATCCACCGGCAGATTCGGATCCTGATGTGCTTCGTTGATCCGGGTGCCGACGAGAAATTCGATGATGTCGTTCTTCCGCATCATTTCCGCCAGCTGCCCCGCGGGATCGCGTCTCGCTGTGCTTCCGGATTCCAGATAGCGCGCCGCGCGGCTCAGGGTGAAAATCCCTTCCGTCACCAGATCCGCTCCGTTCATCCGGGAAGGCGGGGGAAGGTCTCCGCAGGGAGCGTCGAGATCAATGGTGAGTTCTTCGTGCAGTTCCCGGGAAATGATCTGCGCGGAGGTGCCTCCGCAGATGACTTTGCTGCCTTTGAAGTCGCGGAAGATTTCTGCGCATTCGGCGTCGCGCGCCTGATCGAACGGGGGACCGGTGAAAAGCAGCATTTTTTTCGGATCGCGGAAATAAAGGCAGACCACGGAAATGTCATCCGCCGGTTTCAGACCCGGCTCGTGTGCGACGGCTTCGCGGAGGATCCGTTCCGAAAGCTCCTGCGCGGAAATCTCCGGATTCGCCGCCAGCTGGGCTTCCGCATAGGCGCGGACTCCGCTGTTCCGCCAGCCCAGCGGCAGAGAGGGCGTCCCGAGTCCCGCCTGGCTGACTCCGTCGGAAAAAAACAGCACGCGGTCCTGCGGGCGGGCCTGGAATGTATAGGCCGTCATGGTGCGTTCCCGGTATTTGGGGGAGGAGAATTCCTTCCCGCTGATTTGCTCCGTCTTTCCCCCGCGCAGAAGGAGAAATTCCGGATTGCCCATTTCCACAATCCGTGTGAGGCCCCCCAGACGGGTGTCCACAATCGTGAAGGTGGCGTAACTGATTTTCCGGACCTGGCAAACCGGAAGCGCATCCATGATGATTTCCGCCGAATGGACAATCTCCCTGTCCTCGGCGCTGAAACGGATTGCCATGGTGGTGGTCATCAGGGCGAGAATGTTGGCTTTGAGTCCGTGTCCGAGTCCGTCGGCGAGGACGGCGATGAGCCGTTCCTCTTCCGGAATCCTCTTGAACGCCACCGCGTCGCCGCAGGCTTTTTCCCCGAAGTGGGAACACTGACTGTAGCCGGTGTCTATGAAAAGATTGCCTGTGGTGAGATTCATAAGCGGCCTTCCTCCTCCTCCTCCTCCTCGCCGTTTGCCGGAGAGCGCACTTCCCCGGACTCCATTCCGGAGGAAGCGCCGGAGGAGGTCCCGAGACTATTTTCATCGGCATAATCCTCCGCAATGGAACGCAGAAGCAGTTCGGTGTCCGCCATCTGTTCGCCGAGGCGGCAGGCGATTTCCTGCACGGTTGCCAGATTCCGGTCAATGACCTGTCGAGCGCGTTCCGCAATCTGTTCTCTCCGGAGCTCCGTTTTCGTCACATCGAACACGACGGCTCCGACGACTTCGCCCGGCTCCAGATTGAATATGTGCAGGTAAAAAAGCCGTTTTCCCGTTTTGAGGGAATCCCTCCGGATGTCCTGCCCGCTCTGGAGCGAGGACTCGAGAAGCCCTGCAAAGGGGACAATTCTCCTCAGATCCGCTCCCGCCATTCCCGGGCACGCGTCAAAAGCTTCGAGCGTATCCGTTCCGAAGAGCGCCGCGAAATTGCGGTTGCACTCGATGATCTGGAGGTTTTTATCCGCAATCACGACTCCGGAGGGAATGCTCCGGAGAAGCGCGTTCGCCTTTTTCTGCGCAAGCTTTTTCAGATAGGAGACGCACATGGAAGGTTCGGCGTGCCCGGAAATCAGAGCTTTTGCAAAATTGCGGCAGGTGTCGTACCCGCAGCTGTCGCAGTTGAGCTCGTCCCTGGGGGAGGTTTTGCCGATGCTGCGCAGCGCGGCGGTCAGGGCGCTTCCGTCCGGATCGGTGATGGAGACGGCGTCCGCCGGAAAATCATGCGCGATCCCGCCCGGGATGAGACGTTTCTTCGGCGTTTCGGGCCATTTTGCATGGCGCAGCACGCGCAGACGTTCCAGCAGTCCCGGCGAATCGTGTTCCGCACAGGGCCCGTGCACACAGCCGCCCCGGCAGGCGAGAATTTCGACAAAGACGGTCTCCTTCTCCGGAATCGGTCCTTCCAGACCGCCCAGAGTCAGCTTTAGATTGTCGAGGCCACCCAGCGCGGCGTAATGGATTCCTTCCTTTTTCGTCTGGAACTGGATGGTGTCGTTCATTCCTCCTTCGATGGGATAACGGGCGCCTTCCTCGGCGTCGCGGGGAAGAAAGACGTCTTCCTCTTCCGGGACAAGGCGTCTCGGATCAATTCCCGCCTCCCGGAAAAGCTGGTTGAGTTCGGGGTAGGTGATGGATAAATTCAGCAGTTCCGGATTGCGGTCCGCCTCATTCTTTTTCCCGATGCAGGGCCCGATGAAGACAATGCCGATTTCTTCCCCGAATGTTTCGCGGAGCATCCGGCAGTGCGCCATCAGAGGGGATCCCACGGGCGTGACCGCTTCCGCCAGATGCGGAAGATATTTGAGCACATAATCCACGGCCGTCGGACACGCAGAGGAAAGAAAGAGTCCGGACGTCCCCGCCTTCTCCAGTTCCTCCGAAATCTTCTGCGAGACAATCTGCGCTCCCAGCGCCGTTTCGCTCACTCCCGCGAATCCCAGCAGCTTCAGCGCCCGGATCAGCTGCCCGCTGGAAAGAAATTTGAACTCGCTGATCCACGACGGCGCAAGAGAGGCGTAGACGGCTTTCTTTTCCGTCAGCAGAAGACGAACCCGCCCGGTATCATTCCTCACCTGTTTCGCCTTCGCGGGGCAGACTTCCACGCATTTGCCGCAGGCGATGCATAATTCCGGAATGACTGTCGCATGTCCGTCACGCACCCGGATGGCTTTGACGGGGCAGTGTCTGACGCATTTGTAACAGTCCTGGCATTCCGCCTCAATGGTATAGACTGGATAGGAATGACGGCTCATGATTCTTCCTTCCGTTTCTGAAAGTCTTTTTTCTTCTTTCAGTTTTCAGTGATTCGTTGATTTCTGTTCCGTATTTTTTCTTCCGGCTTCTTTTGCCGCTGCATTCTCCGCATTCATCGGATTCATGGCATCTCCTTTGCGCATATTTCCCGGAAAAGCTGAGTTCAGTGTTCCGGCTCCCCGGATTCCGGAATCCATTCAGAGTCATGCATGAGTTTCCGGTCGAGGAGGTCGATGAGGGATTCAGGGTCCACGCGCTCAAAATTTTCTCCGTCGATCTGGAGATTGGGGCCGCCGCGGCAGTTGCCGGTGCATCCGCGTCCGCTCAGGGTGCAGTCGAGAGCATGTTTCTGCAGGTATTCCTCAATGATTTTCAAATTGCGTTTGTTTCCGCGGGCAAAACAGGAACTGCCCATGCAAATGACGATGGAATGTTTTTTCACAGGTTTGCTCAGCCTTTCTCCTTCAATATACATTCATTCGGAGTACGGAAGCGTTCCCCGGTGTTCCCGCTCCGGAGCCGTTCCGCCAGTTTGACGGACAGGACCGCCAAGTCCCCTGCCAGATTGACCCTCTGGCGGATGATTCCCGGCGGAAGACGCAGAGTATGCGCAGTGAAGTTCCAGATGGCCAGAATCCCGGATTCCACCATCAGGTCAGCCGTTTTCTGTGCTTCGTCTTCTCCTGTGCAGAGAATCCCGAGCCGGATGTTCAGCCGTTCTGCATAATGACGGAAGTGCGAATACCCGAAAACGGGAATCCCGTGAACGGATTCCCCTTCCGGAATCGGATCATGATCAAATGCGGCGACAATTTTCAGCCCGTATTCCGCAAATCCGCCGCCGTATCCGAGAAGTGCCTTGCCGAAATCGCCTGTGCCCGCCAGAAAGGCTTCGGAGGAGTTCTTGCATCCCAGGAAATCTTCGATGCTGTCAATCAGGGTCTGAACGTCGAATCCCACTCCGGGCATCCCGGAGGCTCCGAGCATCTCCATGTCTTTCCGCGCAGTGATGGCGTCGACTCCCAGTGCCTCAGCGAGAGCCGGACTCGCCACATAACGCTTTTCTCCATCTCTCAGGCGTTTGAGCTCGCGAAGATAGGACGGCAGACGTTTCAATGTCGGGATTCTGTAGGTTTTCTGTGTTTCCATGATCCTTTCTCCGTGTGCCGTGACGAAAAATTCTGTTTCCTCTTTCCCCCCCCGTCCGTTTCCGGAATTGCAGAATCCGGAGTCAATCTAAGTGCCGGAAATGCGATTTGCAAAAGAATCCCTGAAGTTTTTTCCGAAAAACGTGATTCCGTTTTGCATCCGCCGCATTCCTGTGCTAGACTACAGAAGCTCCGGAAGCTGAAAAAGCTCCGGAAGCGGAGTGAAAATACGGATCCCCGCGGGAAGATGCGCCGTGCAGCTGTACGCGTCCCCCCAGGGCATCCCCCGGCAGGAAAAAATACAGGAAAGGTCCCGGACAATGAACGGAAACGCCCGGTTTCATAATCATAATGGGAAAGAGTTCCTCAGACAGAGAGTCAGGGGGAAGAAATCCCGCGCCGGGGAAAGAGGACAGGCCGTGACGGAACTGGTGGTCAGTCTGATCGGCATTCTTGTTGTTTTTCTGGGGCTGCTGCTGATTTCGGCACTCGGGATAGAGAATGTCCGGAACGTCATTGAAGCGCGTGCGGCGGCGGACCGGGCCGCGTCCTCCGGCTATGTCGGCGGTGACCGCGGGCAGTATATCATTGACTGGGACTACGGGCCGGATGGCATCCCGTTCACGGCGGACGACGTGCCGAATACGGCGGTCTCCAGCCAGGGGGATGTGTTCATTCCCCAGCTTACGGATTCTTCCGGGGAGTTTTCCCTTGTTTCCAGTCTGAACGGGAGCTCGTACGTGAATCCGCGGAATAATTTTGCGCCGGATCTCTCCGCCGTCAATTTGTTTACGGTTGCAGCGACGCTTTCCTCCGGAACGGAAACACAGAATGATCCCTTGTCCGAGCGCGGCCTTTCGGATTTGAAGGAGGCCGTCCGGCGTTTTCTGACCGGCGGGGATTTTCATCTGGAGGACACTGCGTACATGCCTCTCCGGGCATCCTCGGATACGGGCGATGCCTTCTGAGAGGCGGCGGACTCGGAAATACGTAGATTCCGGACTGGACCTCAGAGCTGGAATCATGAAGAATGAAAGGAATGTTTGTTTATGGCTCTTGAGACTGAAGCGTTTCATCCGGGAGACAAAGTGCTGGATATTTCCGCAGCCGCGGCGTGGCGGGAGGAGATGCGCCGTTTGAGGAAACGCGTTGTGCTTACCAACGGCTGTTTTGATTTACTGCATCGAGGCCACGCGGAATATCTTCTTGCGGCCCGGTCTCTGGGAGACGCCCTGATTCTGCTGCTGAATTCCGATGAATCGGTGCGTGCGCTGAAAGGTCCTTCGCGTCCGGTCTGCCGGGAAGAGGACCGGGCGTTTCTTCTGGCGTGTTTTTCCTTTGTGGACGCCGTGACTGTATTCCATGGCGACCGCTGCAGCCGGGAAATCCGCCTTCTGAAACCCGACATCTATGTCAAAGGGGGGGACTATACTCTGGAAAAACTCGATCCCGGGGAACGCAGCGCACTTCTGGAATCGGAGGCGGAAATCCACTTTATACCCTTTGTGGCCGGCTTCTCCACGAGCGGCCTGATTGCAAAAGCATCTGAAAAAGCTTCCTGAAAATCTCTTGAATAAGAGCCCTTCCGAATGTAAATTACTGCTTTGACAGAATGAAAAGAAGCCGTTCCGGCTGAAAATGGAAGGAATCGGAGAATGAATTTAGAGGATATCCGTCAGAAAATAGACGGGCTGGACGCCCGGATCGTGGAACTTCTGAACGAGCGCTACAAAGCCGTGATCGAGGTCGGGAACTGGAAGAAAAGCCGTACGGCCGCCATTTACGTGCCCGAACGGGAAAAGGCGGTCCTGGACCGCCTCTGTTCACTGAACAGAGGCCCGATGAGCAATTCCACACTGCGTTCGATCTACCGGGAAATCATGTCAGGAGCGCTTTCTCTGGAATATCCGCTGAAGGTGGCGTATCTGGGGCCGGAGGCGACATTCACTCATCTGGCGGCCATGTCCAAATTCGGCAGGAGCGTCGGGTACCTGCCGGAGAGCGGGACGGACAAGATCTTTGAGGATGTCGCCGCCGGACGCGTGGATTATGGATGCGTGCCCGTTGAGAATTCCACCGAGGGCGTCGTGAATCACACGCTGGACATGTTCCTCGAATCGGATGTGAAAATCTGTGCCGAGATCAACATGCGGGTTCATCACTGCCTGATTTCCAATAACCCGATGCCTTCCGTGAAAAAGATTTACGCCCATTCCCAGACGCTCAGCCAGTGCCGCTGCTGGCTTCAGGAAAACATGCGCGGAGTCGAACTGCTTGAAACCAGTTCCAACACCCGTGCCGCCGAACTTGCTTCGAGGGAAGACGGCGCCGCCGCCATTGCCGCGTCCCTTGCCGCCGAAGTCTACGGGTTGAACATCCTTTGCGCGAATATTGAGGACAATCCCAACAATACCACTCGTTTTCTGGTGATTTCCCGTCCCGACGCCGTTTCCAAACCCACCGGTTCGGACAAGACCTCCATCTGTTTTTCCATCAAGGACCGCGTCGGCGCCCTGTACGATTCGCTCCTTCCCTTCAAAAATGAAAACATCACGCTGACCATGATTGAAAGCCGTCCTTCCAAGAAACAGAACTGGGAGTATTTCTTCTTCATTGACATGCTAGGCCATGTCACCGATGAAAAACTGGTCCGCGCTCTGGACGAACTGGGAAAAATTTCCAATTCCATGCGGATTCTCGGCAGCTATCCCAGGGCCAATGCCGCAGAATAAGGCCCGGAAGGCGGAAAGGAAAACGCATAGCGCTTACCGCATACGGATATTTTTCCGTTGTTTGCTCTTCTTCCGTTTCATGGGGGGGGGGAAGACGGCTCTCTGTGTGTGTCTCTCTCTTCTCCGTCCTGCTCCGCTGCCCGCCCTCCGGTTGCGGCGGGAAATGATGTGAAGGGGAGGGGGAAAAAAGGGGTGTCCCAGCCGCCGCCCTGATTCTGCGCAGCAGACTGCGGGGAAACAATACTGAAAACCTCACTCACTCTCAGACAGGAGACCTTTACCATGTCCGGAACTGCGATAGAAATTAAAAACGCAACCCTCAAACTCGAGGGAAAGGAAATTCTTCATTCGCTCAACTGGAGCGTCAACCGCGGAGAGCACTGGTTCATTCTCGGTCCGAACGGAGCAGGAAAAACCACGCTCGTCAAGATGATTCTCGGTTTGATCTGGCCCTTGTACGGCGCGGAAATCACCGTGCTCGGAAACCGTTACGGGACTGTGAACCTTTTTGACGTCCGGAAGAAAATCGCCTGGGCAAGTCCTTTTCTCCAGGCATGGACCAACAGTGTCATGAACAGTCAGTGCACGGTGATGGACGTTGTCCTTTCCGGAATTGATTCCACGGTCGGTTTCTACCGCAAGGCGAAACCGGAGGAAATAGAAAAGGCTTCCGGAATTCTGGAACTGCTCGGCGCTTTGAAACTCGCGGACCGCGCCTTTGAAAGAGTTTCCTCCGGGGAACAGGTCAAAGCCCTCATCGGGAGAACTCTCATCGCGGATCCCGAGCTGCTGATCCTGGATGAGACCTGTGTTCATCTGGATCTGAAAAGCCGTGAAATCCTGCTGGATTCCATCGAGTCCATTGCCTCCCGTTCCAAAAATACGACCATTCTGTTCGTGACTCAGCGCCTTGAGGAAATCACAGCTTCCTTCCAGCACGGCTTGATCCTCGGCGGGGGCCGCATCACCGCCCAGGGAAAACGTTCGGATATTCTGACTCCGGAAAATCTCAAGGCCGCTTTCGATATTGATCTCAAGCTTCTCCCCGGTCCCGGAGGCAGACTCTGGCCGCTCCCTGTATGAGAATGCCTGAGTCTGGCAAAGAGTCAGCAGCCGGAAGGATGAAAAAACGCTTTTCCCCCTGTTTCTTCTTCCTGTTTCCCCCCTGAGTTCCTGAGTTCTCCTATTGAGAGAAAAGAAAGAAAAAAAGGGGGGACACAGAGAGGAATGCGCCTGGGAGCGCTTCCTGCTCTGTCCCCAGGGATATGTATGCGTTTTCCGGGATGGATCCTGCTCAGACCGTTTTCAGCTCAGGCCGTTTTCAGCAGCCGAGTGCGGCTTTGACCGCTTCGAGTGTCGGCGGGATCTGAAGGGGTTTGTTGGCGAAGGTCCCGCAGATGCCGTAATGCTCCATGAGCGTGTCCTGATGATATCCGATGACGGCGTCGGGATCCTTCAGGATGTTTCCGGTCAGGATGCCGACGACTTTTTCATTGGGGCCGATGACGCCCTTCTGCGCCAGTTTTCTGGCTCCGGCGAGACTGCAGCAGGAAGCCGGTTCCGCGCCGATTCCCGCGGCGTCGAGTTTTGCCTTCGCATCCATGATTTCCTGTTCCGTGACCTCTTCGACGGTTCCTCCGCTCCACTTGACAGCCCGCAGGGATTTTTCCCATGAAACGGGATTGCCGATTTTAATGGCTGTGGCGATGGTTTCCGGATTTTTCACGGCCTGATAAGGCGTATGCTGAGTCCACATCCGGTAGAGCGGATTGGCTCCCGCGGCCTGAATGACGGCGATTCTGGGGATTCTGGAAATGATTCCGAGTTCGTAAAGCTCCATGAGAGCCTTTCCGAGAGCGCTGCTGTTGCCGAGGTTGCCGCCGGGGATGACGAACCAGTCCGGCACTTCCCAGTCCATCTGCTGGAGCGTTTCAAAGGCGATGGCCTTCTGCCCTTCGATCCGGAAGGGGTTGATGGAGTTCAAAAGGTAGATTCCCAGTTCGCGGCAGACGTCCTGGACAAGTGCCATGGCATCATCGAAATTTCCATCAATCTGAAGAGTCAGCCCGTTGTAGGCGAGTGCCTGAGCGAGTTTTCCGTAGGCGATTTTCCCCGCCGGGATGAAAATGACCGCCTTCATGCCCGCGGTGGCGGCATAGGAGGCCATGCTGGCGCTGGTGTTGCCGGTGCTGGCGCAGGCCACGTATTTTGCATCGAAGAGTTTTGCCGCCGTTGCGCCGCAGGTCATTCCGCGGTCCTTGAAACTTCCGGTGGGATTTTCCCCCTCGTGTTTGAAGTAGAGATTTTTCAGTCCCGCGTAGTCCCCGGCGGAGAGCGCCGGATAAAGACGGGTGTTGCCTTCCTGCCGGGTAATGATCTTGTCATCGGGCGCGTCCAGGATCAGTTCCCTGTAGCGCCAGACGCCGGAGGATTCGACGCCGCGTTTCATTCCCCAGCGCTGATCCCAGGTCATTTTCAGTTTTTTCCCGTCGACGGCGGCGAGGTTCCGCTTCACGTCGAGTATTCCGCCGCAGCTGCAGGTGTAGCGGAGTTCTCCAATGTCATAGGTGGCCTTGCACCGGACGCACTCAAGACAGGTTTCGATCTTGGACATAATTCAGATTCCCGTAATTGGTTTGATTCGAGCCTCGGAAAAAACGGTTTCACTTCCGGGCGATGGAAACAATGTAGATGGCGCCGAACACCTGGAACAGCAGCGGAGGAATCCACACAATGTACTGCGGAAAGAACTCCTGGTGTTTGCGGATTGCGTCTGAAGTGAGAACACCTCCGTAGTAAAGCCCGGCGAGCAGAACGCTGATGAAAAGACCGATGGAAGTCTCTCTCCGCGAAGTCCGGATGGCCAGCGGCAGCCCCAGCAGAAGGAAGGCGATCGGAGCAAGGGAAAGAGCGACGCGCTGATTCAGTTCCACTTCGATCATTGTGGTGTCCTCTCCGCTGCGGACATCAAGAATGTAACGGGCGTAGAGCTGTTTGTATGTCAGGTACTTGTCCCGTCTGGAAACATTTTTTTCGTTGAACTGCTTTCCGTATTCGATCGGCACGGTGAGCGTTTCGCTGTAACTCCGGATCAGGCGGTCGTAGTCTCCGCTTCCCTCGCGGCTGGCGACTGTCGCATTGTGAAGGACGATGTCCAAGCGCTGCACTTCCGGATAGGTGAGAATGGTCCCGCTGGAGGCGTTGACGTCCTGAGTCCAGTTCCCCTGGTCGTCCAAGACGAAGAGCTGGATGTTTTTGATTTTATTGTCGCCCTCTTTTGAATCGATCAGGATTCGCAGATTATTGAACTCCATGGCGACTCCGGGTGTGAAAAGCGCCAGAGGCTGCCTCGACGCAACCCCTTTGATCAGTTCCCGCGCCTGGGAAATGTAATACGGCCCGATCTGCATCTGAAGATACAGGCAGAGACAGGTCATCCCGAAGGTCATGACGATGATTGGAGACACAATCTGCAGAATGGAAATCCCGCACGCCCGCATGGCCGTGATCTCATTGTCCGCAGACATCCTCCCGAACACCAGCATGATGGAAACCAGCGAAGCCCAGGGAATCGTGAAAGCCAGTGCCATGGGAACCGCATACAGAACAAAAAGCATTGCGCTGCTCAGAGGGACACCTTCGGACACATAGTCAAACACTTTGATCAGATTGTTTCCCGTCATGCCGAAGGTCAGGACGGCGATTGCCATGAAGAAGGTGGCAAGAAAGCTTTTTGCCACATACCAGTTCAATATTTTCATTGCCGGACCGTATCCCGATGTCTTCTGTTGGATCCCAAAATCAATATATTTCTCCACTATAGCACGGAAATGCCGGAAAAAAAGTTCCGGTCCCGAGTTTTTTCAAAGAAAAGGTCCGTGAATGGGGGAAGCCGGACCCTGCGTCTCCCCGGGGAAACGCAGGGTCCGCAGAGCTGATCTTTTTTCTTCCGGGGGAATGAGCGTGTTTTTCCCTGTTTCGCAGATGTGCCTGTTCCGCGTGCACCCCATTCCTTTCCCCTCCGTTCCCTCCCGTGGAGACAGAGACAAAAAATAGCTTTTCCGCCGGGGAAAATTTATTCCCCTTCTGGAAATATGGAATTGAGGTGCTATAGTAAAAGCTCTTTCTCCGGATGAGACAAGAGCTGGAAGCACTCATTTCCCGGATGAACGGATCATTGTTCACTACATCATCTTTAATTTATTTGAAGGAGGCCGTGCAATGAAGGTATTCAACTTCAATGCTGGGCCGGCCATGCTGCCGGCGGTCGTGATGGAAAGAGCGCAAAAAGAATTCTGCAACTTCAAAGACAGCGGCTGCGGCATCCTGGAACACTCCCACCGTGCAAAGTTCTTTGAGGAAGTTCTTGCCCGTGCGAACGACAACGTCCGCAGGATCATGAACGTTCCCGAAACCCATGCGATTGTGTATATTCAGGGCGGCGCGAGCCTGCAGTTCGCGATGATCCCCATGAACTTCATGCTTCCGGGCGGTTATGCGGAATATGCCGATACCGGGACATGGTCCTCCAAGGCCATGAAGGAGGCGAAACTCTTCGGCGAAGTCCGGACGGCGGCCTCCAGCAAGGAAGACAAATACGCGTATATTCCTGCGCTTGACACCTTCCGCCTCACGGATGAGGCCTCCTATCTGCACATTACTTCCAACAACACGATTTACGGGACGCAGTACCGGGATTTTCCGGAACCGAAAGCGGCTCCGATGATTGCGGACATGTCCAGCGACATCATGTCCCGCAAGGTCGATGTGTCGAAATTCGGCATGATTTATGCGGGCGCCCAGAAGAATCTCGGGCCGAGCGGCGTGGCTCTTGTGATCGTCCGGAAGGATCTTGCCGGACGCACTCCCGCGAATGTCCCGACGATGCTGCGCTACGGCACCTACATCGACAACAACTCCCTCTACAACACTCCTCCCACCTTCGGCATCTACATGATTGCCCTTGTGACGGACTGGGTCCTGGAAATGGGCGGTCTGGAAAAGATTGAAGCCGTCAACGATGCGAAGGCCGCCGCCATCTACGCGGAAATGGATGCTTCGGAAGGATACTACCATTCGCCGGTCCATAAGGACAGCCGTTCCAGAATGAACGTTGTCTTCCGTCTTCCGAACGAGGAACTGGAAGCGAAGTTTGTGAAGGAAGCCACGGAGTCCGGTATGATCGGCCTGAAAGGACACCGTTCCGCGGGCGGAATCCGTGCCAGCATCTACAATGCCATGCCGATGGAAGGCGTTGAGAAGCTGGTGGCCTTCATGAAAGCCTTCCGCAAGGCAAACTGAGATCGATTCCGGAAAAATATGGTGATGCCCTCCGCGTGACAGAAGGAATCCGGGAGAAGAGGATTCCTGCGGGGCATCACCCCCCTTTCCATTTTTTTGCTGACTTCTTATTCATGATGATAGATCATGATGAAAGGGTGATGTCTCATGCTGCATGAATATTCTGTCGTGAACGGGCGCATCGCGAGGGGACCGGGAGGTGATTTCCCCGTCGATGTCTACGTTCTGCCGGACGAGGAGGAACGTCTTTTTCTGACCGAGACGCTCGGAATCGACGAACATACGCTCGCTTCCTCCATCGACCCGGACGAAACGCCGCGTATCGAATTCGACGATCCTTACGCCGCTCTGATCCTCAAATACCCGAAAAATTATTCCGCCGACGATAATTTCCTGTTCCGCGTGAAATCCATGGGCATTTTCATGTTCCCCGAACGTGTGGTGCTTGTCGTGGATGACAACGTTCAGCTTTTTGCCGGAAAGATTGCCTCGAATGTCCGAACTCCACAGGACGTTGTCCTGAAGACTCTTCTTCAGACGATCCGGCATTTTGAAAGCCATCTGCGCGTCATCAACATGTGCAGCGACGAAATCGAACACGAAATCAACGAATCCAGTGAAAACAAAAGTCTTCTGAACATGTTCACCCTGGAGAAGGGTCTTGTCTACTACGTCAACGCCCTGAGCGGCAACCGCCGCGTAATCGAGCGCATGAGAGCCAGCAGCTCCAAATTCCGTTTTACTCCGGACAATCTGGAACTCCTGGATGACCTTGCCATTGAAAACAATCAGTTCCTCGATCAGGCCCAGGTGTATTCCCAGGTCCTTTCCGGTCTGATGGACGCGCGCGCTTCCATCATCAACAACAATCTGAACGTCATCATGAAAAACATGAATGCGATCGTGATTGCAATGGCCATCCCGACTTTCTTCACCGGCGTCGGGGGCATGTCCGAATTCACCATGATGGTGGGGGGCAGGGACTACTGGTTCATTACCTATCCGTGTTTCATTATTTTCATGACACTGCTCGGATTTTTTTCCTTCTGGATCATCAAAAAATGGGAGAGACACTGAAACATGCCTCTTTATGAATTTGTATGCAGAAAATGCGGTTTTGAATTTGAAGCTCTGCTGAAGAATTCTTCGGAAGAGGTTGTCTGCGTGCATTGCGGGGAAGGGCATCCGGAGCGGAAACTTTCCCGTTTTTCCCCGGGTCGTTCCGGAAGCGGGCGTTCGGCCTCCTGCTGCGGCGGCGCGGATGATGCCGCGTGCGGATGTCCTTCGGCGGCTCAGGGGCTTTGCTCCGGATGCTGCGGCGGGCACGGGTATCGGCATTGAAAAATTCAATTTCCGTTTTTCTCTCTCCTTCTTCCGGATTCTGCTTCCCTGGCTTGACGGCTGGCGGGAAGGCGTCCGGTGACGTGAGAAGAGAAAAGAGTGAAATGTGAAAACAGGAAAACAGCTTTCCCCCCTCATGAAAAAAACAGAACTGATGACTCTGATGAATCAGCTCGGGATGACCCCGAGCCGGAAGATGGGCCAGAATTTTCTTGTGGACGAGAATTTTCTGGCTTACATTGTCCGTACTGCGGCTCTCCGCCCTGGAGACAGAGTTCTGGAGGTTGGGCCGGGATTCGGTGCTTTGACAGGCCGTCTCCTCGAGTCGGGCGCAGAGCTTGCGGCCATCGAATTCGACCGGAAACTGGCGGCTTGGCTCCGGGAGACCTTTGTCCCGAAAGGACTCCGCCTGATTGAGGGAGATGCGTGCAAAGCCGATATCGCGGGGGTCTTCGGGAAAGGGAAGACTTTCCGGCTGATTTCCAATCTGCCGTACTCGGCTGGGACGGTGATTGTGGCAAAGATGCTGGATCTGGAAACTCCGCCGCAGGAGATGATTGTCATGCTGCAGAAGGAGGTTGCGCTCCGTTTTTCCGCCGCCCCGGGGGCCGGAGACTATTCCGCTTTGTCTGTCCGGATTCAGTCCATGTATGAATGCTGTATCCTGAAAACAATTCCTCCTGATGTGTTTTTCCCGCGTCCGGATGTCGATTCCGCCCTGATCCGTCTGACTTTGAAGGAGGATCGGCCCTCCCGGGAGACGGGGATCATGCTTTCACGTCTTGTCCGTGCCGCGTTTGCGCAGCGCAGGAAAAAAATGGCGGGCCAGCTCGCAGCCGTCTTCGGAAGAGAGACAACGCTTTCCCTGATGAGAGAAACTTCCCTTGATCCCGATATCCGCGCCGAACGCGTTTCAGTCCAGGTCTTTCTCCGGATGGCTTCTCTTCTCCTTCCCCCTTCCGCCTCTCAGGAGGAGGAGCAAAAGACGACGATGGCGATGATGGCGGCGCCCGGAGAGGAGAAGAAAGAGAGATAAGGCAACCCAATCCAATCCGCCCTCTCTTTTACAGTGGATTTCCCCGGTGCTGTTGTTTTCCCTTTTTCATTTCTTCCCTTTCATTTTTTTCTTTCTGGGAGCCTTTCTGCAGCCGGGAAAAAAACAGGCAGCGTCCCTCCTCCGTTTTCTTCTTTTCGGAAAACGGAATCAGAAATCGAATCGGGAATGGAATCAAAACAGGAATGGAGCCTTTTCTGCTTCTTCTCCGAGGGGCTTTTTTTCAGTTTCCGGGCAGGAAGAACTTGTCCAGATATCCCATCAGGAAGATGATGATGATCAGGCAGGGCAGAAACCAGAAGATGTAATGCTTCAGGAATACGGGGAATTTCATTCCGTGTCCGGTATCGGCTTCTGAGAGGAAATTTCTCCACCCCCATCCGTAGCGGAGAGTACAAAACAGCAGAATGAAGAGGGACCCGAGCGGCAGCATGTTCTGACTGACGATGAAGTCCTCCAGATCCAGGATGCTGCTGCCTTCCCCGAAAGGCCTGATGAACTTCAGCACGCTGTATCCCAGAGCACAGGGCAGTGACAGGACGAAGACCGTCAGTCCAACCGTCAGCGCCGCCTTTCTTCTGGAAAAATGGAATTCATCCATCAGCAGTGCCACGAGATTTTCAAATACGGCGATCACCGTGGTCATAGCCGCAAGAGTCATGAAGAGAAAGAAGAGGAATCCCCAGCATCTTCCTCCCCCCATTTCCGAAAAGATGTTCGGCAGACTCAGGAAAATCAGTCCGGGTCCCGAACCGGGATTGATTCCGAAGGAAAAACAGATCGGGAAAATAATCAGTCCGGCCGTCAGGGCGACGAATGTGTCCAGCACGATGATGAACACGCTTTCCTTGCTCAGAGAATGCTCTTTTCCGATATAGCTCCCAAAAATCGCCATGCTTCCGATTCCGATGCTCAGTGTGAAGAAGGCCTGTCCCATTGCGGCGTAGACGGCCTGGAAAATTCCGTTTTCACGGAATCTGCCGAAATCCGGGGCGAGGTAGAAGTCAAGCGCCTCCTTGGCCCCCGGCATGGTCAGTGCCTTTCCCGCAAGGAGCAGAAGCATGAAGAGCAAAAAGACCATCATCACTTTAATGACGGATTCCACTCCTCGCTTCAGCCCGAAACCGCAGGCCAGACTCCCCAGCAGCACCGTCACTCCCAGATACAGCACGGACCGCAGCGGCGACCCCGTAAGGGCACTGAAAGCCTGTTCAAATTCCTGGGTCGAGGAATGCTCCATCAGTCCCCCTGAAAGATATCCGCACGCATACGCAATCAGCCATCCCGTGACCGTGGTATAGAACATCATCAGAATCAGATTGCCGATGAAGAAGAACGAAATCACCTTCACCCAAGGGAATTTCCCCCCCTCGGGACTCAGTTTCCGGATGGACCCGACCAGATTCTCCTGCCCCGCCCGGCCGACGGAAAGCTCCATTACCAGAATCGGAAATCCCAGCAGCGCCAGGAAGAGCAGATAAAGCAATACGAACAGCGCCCCCCCGTTCTGGCCCGTGATATATGGGAAGCGCCAGATGTTCCCGAGTCCGATGGCACATGCCGCCGATAAAAATAAAAAACCGATTCTTGAACTGAGTTTTTCGCGTTTCTGCTCCTGAAGCATGGATGATCCTTTTCTCCTTATGACAAGCTGATTCCTTCCCCGGCGCGGCCACCCTGTGCCTGTATAAAAACAAAGAAAGAAATCCGGTACCGGATCTCTTTCCTTTTCCCCGGATTCCACAGGGAACGGGAACCCGGGATGAATAACATACTTCTGTTTCCGGGAAAAGCAAGAGCACCCGGAAATCTCAGTCAAGCGGGACGACTTCGTCCGCCTGAAGGCCTTTTGCCCCGTTCACCATAGTGAATTCCACCGACTGGCCTTCTTTCAGAGAACGATAGCCATCCGCTTTAATGGAACTGTAATGTACAAAAATATCCTCCCCTTGTCCGCGTTCGATGAATCCATAGCCTTTCGCGTTGTTGAACCACCGGACTTTTCCCTTTTCTCTTTCGGCCATAAGCATCACCATATCATCTTTGACTCTGTTGTTCGGTCGGCGACCGGCGGCATATTCCCGTTTCCATTTCTCTGCCGCTCTGGAAATCGCCACATTTCTTATAATTATGTCACATTTTCAGTGAAATAGAAAGAGGAAAAATCCCCGAAAAAGGATTTTTTTCCCTTTTTTTTCATGTTTCTTCCCTTCTCCGCCCCCCGAAGCTGCTCCGGGCGGGGGAAAAGAAATCCGGAAAGGAACATATCGGGAGTCCCCGGAAGATTCCGGGGAAAAGAATCAGGCTCTTTTTCCCCGTTCCCTTTCCCCCCCTCGTCTGAAGAACGGAAAGCGTGTTCCCGGGAGGAAAAGAGAAGCCCCGCACACTTTTTCCCCTGATGATGTGAAGGAGAAAGAGTTGCGCGGGGGCCGCCCGGAATTTTTTCCCCCCTCCTCCCGCGTGATGCATGATAGAAGAGAAGGGGGAAATCCCTCACGGACAGGGGAATGATTCCCTGCCCGGAAGAAGAGATTAGACTCCGAGATCAATCATTGCGTTGGCGACTTTTCTGAAGCCTGCGATATTGGCGCCGAGCACGTAATTGTCTGGATCGCCGAATTCCTCTGCCGCGCTGCGGGCGGAATTGTGAATATTCATCATGATTCCGCGGAGTTTGGCATCGACTTCTTCGCGAGTCCAGTTCAAGCGCATGGCGTTCTGGCTCATCTCGAGTCCGCTGGTGGCGACGCCGCCGGCATTGGAAGCTTTTCCGGGAGCGAAGAGGACCTTGTTGGCCTGGAAATATTCGATGGCTTCCGGAGTCGAAGGCATGTTGGCGCCCTCGGAGACGCAGATGCAGCCGTTGGCGACGAGTGCCTTGGCGTCATCGAGATCCAGTTCATTCTGAGTCGCGCAGGGCAGAGCGATATCCGCCTTGGCAAGTCTCCAGGGCCGCTGCCCCTCGTAATATTTCGCACGCGGGAACGCTGTGACGTATTCCTTGATCCGGCCGCGTTTGACATTTTTGAGTTCCATGATGAAAGCGAGTTTCTCCGCATCAATTCCGTCAAGGTCGATGACCGATCCGTTGGAGTCGGAGAGCGAAAGCACTTTTCCGCCGAGCTGAATGGCTTTTTCAGCGGCATACTGCGCAACGTTTCCGGATCCGGAGATCAGGACCGTGCGTCCCTCAAAGGAGGAACCGCGGGTGGACAGCATGTCGGTCGCGAAATAGACGTTTCCATAGCCGGTTGCTTCCGGACGGATGAGACTTCCGCTCCAGTTGATGCCTTTTCCCGTCAGGACGCTTTCATGGCTGTTGTTGATTTTCTTGTACATTCCGAAGAGATATCCGATTTCACGGGCGCCGACTCCGATATCGCCCGCGGGCACGTCTGTGTTCGGTCCGATATGGCGGTAGAGTTCCCGCATGAAGTTCTGGCAGAAGACCATCACTTCCCGTTCGGATTTGCCTTTCGGGTCGAAGTTGCTTCCGCCCTTCGCTCCGCCCATGGGAAGGGTCGTGAGGGAGTTCTTGAAGACCTGCTCGAAGGCGAGGAACTTGAGGACAGAGAGGTTCACCGACGGATCGAAGCGGAGACCGCCCTTGTACGGCCCGATCGCCGCGTTCATCTGAATGCGGTAGCCGCGGTTCACGCGCACGGCGCCCGTGTCGTCCACCCACGGCACGCGGAACATGATTACGCGCTCCGGCTCCACCATGCGCTCCAGAATGGCTTCTTCCTGGTAGGCCTTGTTCGCGTCGATGACGGGGGAGAGGGTGGTCAACACCTCGTCAACGGCCTGGAGGAATTCCGGCTCGTTGGCATTCTTCGCCTTGACGTCTTTGAGAACCGCTTCGATGTATGCGTTCATGTATATCCTTTTTGAGTTGACGGTCCGGCCTTTGCGCAGACAGACCATGAATGAAAGAATTGGAAACGTCTAGAACGTGTTTACAGCAAATGTCATGCCATGGGCGTGTTTTTACAGGAAATGTCGGTCTGTGGAGGGCTTGTTTACACGGAGTGTAATGTCTCTGGGTGAGAATTACAAGATTTGTAATTCGGATAGGGTGTGTAAGGGGGGTAAGTGTGGGGATGGGTGGGGGAAATAGAGGGTTGGCCTCTGGCCGGTTGGCACGGAGATTTCTAACGGAGGTTTGGACTCTCTTGTGTCCGCTTGATTTGTTCGGAACGCATTCGGACGCCACGCGCCGGGGGCAGCGCGGGTACTTTGCGCACCGTCCCTTTTTTACGAATGATTCTACAGAATTTGGTGGATGAGTGCCGGAACGGCGGGGTGGGGCGCGGATGGTCGTTGGG
>CAJMAW010000050.1 GCA_905211485.1 uncultured Lentisphaeria bacterium
CATTCTTTTTCCTGTTACAAACTCAATTCCCCCTCAAATAAATAGAGGCGCCCTTCTATCTTCCGGGGACGGGGAAAACTCCCGGATGCACGACGGATCCGAATCACGGCTATGTTTCCGCTTTCCTTGATGATTTCTACAACGGGCGCCATCTCCGGAGCATCAACGGAGTCTTTCTGGACGGGCATGCGGAAAGCATCGCCTCGGACACCGCGTGGCATCACAAGAGTCTCGGGGCAAACAGTTCCGTAAGCATGTTCAACATCCTGAAGTAAAAAGGACGCCTCATTTTTCCCGCCGCTTCTCCTCGACGCGTTTTCGCGAACTCCATCTTTTACACGGAGATGCTGCTAGAACTCTCCTTTTCCCTTCTCCTTCAAGTCTCTGAAGCATGAAAACGGAAGAAAAAAAGAAAAATTCTTTTTCCCCCGCATCCCCGTGCGGGGCACAGAAGCCCCCTGGAACAGTCAAAAAGAAGAGACGCTTTGATTTGATATTTTCATTCGCCACTGTTATATTCCCCTCAATGTGAGTTCAGCAAGAACAGCTCGCCGGCGCAGAACACACCCGGGAAGGAAAGGAATACGACGAATGAAAAACAGCAGCATCATGCCGCCCGCCATGATTCTCTGCGGTGGGAAAGGCACCCGTCTGCGCGATGTGACCGAACTCCTGCCGAAGCCTATGGTGCCCATCGGCGATCGGCCGATTCTCTGGCATATCATGAAGGGATACGCGGCATTCGGAGTCAAACGCTTCATTCTCTGCCTCGGATACAAGCGGGAGGTCTTCATCGATTACTTTCTGCACATCAGGGCGCTTTCCGCCGATATCACCATCTGTCCGGGGAAGAAGGATTCCATCGTCTATCACGGAGCGACGCCGGAAACAGAATGGGAAATCACACTTGCCGATACCGGTTTGGAAACAATGACCGGAGGCCGCGTCCGCATCGCGGCAAAATATCTCAGACCCGAAGAAGAAGACTTCTTCCTCACTTACGGAGACGCGGTTTCCGATGTGGATTTGAGAAAACTCCTCGATTTCCATCGGAAGAAAGGAAAACTCATGACGGTTTCGGCAGTCCATCCGGAGGGGCGTTTCGGAGAGTTGAGCGTCAAGGACGGCGCCGTCGTCGCCTTCGAGGAAAAGCGCGCCCGCACCGACGGCTTCATCAACGGCGGCTTCATGGCCCTGAAAAAAGATTTCATTTCACGCTATCTCGGCGGGACGGAGGATTTCTTTCTGGAAGCCCTCCCCATGCAGAAAGCTCTCTCTGACGGGAATGTGGCCGCCTGCCGTCACAACGGCTTCTGGCAGTGCATGGATACTCCCAGGGAACATGAACTGCTGAACCGCATGTGGGCGGAAGGAAATGTCCCCTGGATGAAATACTGGCGAGAGTTCTGATCCATGTTTCACGGCATCTATCAAAACAGACGGGTCCTTGTCACCGGACACTCCGGTTTCAAGGGCAGCTGGCTGACACTGTGGCTCCTGAGTTTGGGCTCGGAGATCTGCGGCGTGGCGCTGCCCATGAAAACGCGTCACTGCCATTTTTCGCTCCTCGGACTGGGAAAAAGAAAAAATATGAGATCAGAATACGCCGATATCCGCTGCCCGGAGACCGTGGAGAGAATCGTTTCGGATTTCCGCCCTGAAATCGTGTTTCATCTGGCGGCCCAGCCGCTGGTGCGTCTTTCCTACGAGGAGCCGGTTGAGACGTTTGAAACCAATGTCATGGGGACAATCCGTCTTCTTGAGGCGTGCCGCAGAACGGATTCCGTCAAAGCCTTCGTGGCGGTCACCTCCGACAAGTGTTATGAAAATTCCGGTTCCGGCCGTCCCTTCCGGGAGGACGACCCCATGGGCGGCTACGATCCCTACAGCGCCTCAAAGGGCTGTGCGGAACTGGCCGTTTCCTGCTGGCGGCGTTCCTTCTGCAGACCTGTCTTGCCCGCGGACGGAGGGGACTGCTCATCCTCATCCGCTTTTCTTCTTGCCAGCGCACGCGCAGGGAATGTCATCGGGGGAGGGGACTGGGCGGAAAACCGTCTGGTGCCGGATCTGATGAAAGCCGCGGAGGACGGGGTTGCCGTCTCAATCCGGAATCCCTCCGCTGTCCGTCCATGGCAGCATGTGCTGGAGCCTCTGAGCGGATATCTCCAGCTTGGCAGTCTGCTGTGGGAGGGACACTCCGAATGCGCCGAGGGGTGGAATTTCGGGCCCTCTCCGGACGAATTCGTCACGGTTCGTTCGGCTGCGGAACAGTTTGCCGGGATCTGGGACCGTGTGCGTTTCCGGATGGAGAGTGATCCGGAAGCACCGCATGAGGCGGAAGTTCTGCGCCTGGACTGCAGCAAGGCGCAGGAGCGTCTCGGCTGGCACGGGGTCTGGAACTCCGCGGAAGCCTTCCGGAAAACCGCCGAATGGTACCGCGACTTCGTCACGGAAGGAACGCTGAACACGGAACGGGACCTGGAGGAGTATCTGATCCGGGCCGATGAAAGGAATCTCCCATGGATGAAATGACGAAAATCCGGGAACTCCGGAAGGAAATCCTGGAAAAGACAAGACAATATTACTCTCTGATGCATGCGGAAGAACAGAAGCCTTTTCTCCCCGGAGAAACCCCGGTCCGTTATGCCGGACGCGTCTTCGACGGGGAGGAACTCTGCGCCCTTGTGGACTCCTCCCTCGACTTCTGGCTCACATACGGACGCTTCTCACGCGAATTTGAAGAACGTTTTTCCAACTATCTCGGAGTGCGCTTCACACTGCTGGTGAACTCCGGCTCCTCGGCGAATCTTCTCGCCTTCATGACCCTGACTTCTCCTCTGCTGGGGGAACGGAGAATCGCCAGAGGGGATGAAGTCATCACCGTGGCGGCAGGATTCCCCACGACCGTTGCCCCGATTGTCCAGTACGGCGCCGTTCCGGTTTTCGTTGATGTGGATTCCCGTACGGCCAATCTCGATCCCGCACTGCTGGAAAACGCCCTTTCGGAAAAGACCAGAGCCGTCATGATCGCCCACACGCTCGGGAATCCCTTTGATCTCCGGAAAGTGCAGGACTTCTGCAGACGTCACGGACTCTGGCTCGTCGAGGACAACTGCGATGCGCTCGGCTCCCGTTACGACAACCGTTTCACCGGAACCTGGGGCGATCTGGCGACCTCCAGCTTTTATCCCCCTCATCACATGACCACCGGAGAAGGGGGAGCGGTCTATACGAATGATCCCCTTCTGAAAAAAATCGTCCTATCCCTCCGCGACTGGGGGCGGGACTGCTCCTGCGATTCCGGAAAAGACGGCACCTGCGGACACCGCTTCACCCGTCAGTACGGCAGACTCCCCCCCGGTTATGACCATAAATATGTCTACAGCCATTTCGGCTACAATCTCAAGGCGACGGATATGCAGGCTGCGGTCGGCTGCGCCCAGCTCGACAAACTCCCGCTTTTCACCGGGCGCAGAAAAGAACATTTCCGGCGTCTTCACGACGCTCTCGGAGATTTGCCGCAGTTCCAGCTGATGGAGAGCTATCCGGAAAGCGATCCTTCCTGGTTCGGTTTCCTGATAACCGTCCTTCCCTGCGCCGGCTTCTCCAGAAACGACATGACCCGTTTCCTCGAATCCAAAAAAATCCAGACCCGGAACCTGTTTGCGGGAAATCTGGTCAAGCACCCCTGTTTTGAGTCGCTGAGGGAGGGCCGGGACTACCGGATTTCCGGAACCCTCCAGAACACCGACCGCATCATGAACGACGCCTTCTGGATCGGACTCTATCCCGGAATGACTCCGGAAAAACTCGATTACATGGCCGATGCCATCCTTTCCTTCACGCAAAATAAACGGAACGCTTCCACCACCCTTTGAAAAAAAACGAAACCCGGACCCCGTAAAACGACCGGAGCACAAAACGATTGAAAAAAATGAAAACCATTTCCATCGTATCAGGCTGTTACAATGAAGAGGAGAATTTGGAAGAACTCTATCAACGCTGCCTCGCCGTCCTGAAGAAATTCCCCGGATATGATTACGAATTCATTCTGGAGGACAACTGCTCCACCGACGGCACCCGCAGCGTTCTGCGGAAACTCGCGGCGGCAGACCCGAAATTCAAGGTGATCCTGAATGCCGCCAATTACGGGCACATCCGTTCTCCGTTCAACGCGCTTCTGAATGCCTCTGGAGACGCGGCGGTATGGATGTGTTCGGATCTTCAGGAGCCGCCGGAAGTGATTGAGGAATTCATCCGGAAATGGGAGGAAGGGTATCGAGTGGTGGTGGGGGTCCGGAGCGGGACGCGTGCGTCGCTGCTGATGGAGTGTTTCCGGAAATGCTATTATGCTTCGCTTTCCTTTTTTGCGCCGGGGGAGACGGTGATCCCGAAATTCACCGGCTTCGGCCTCTACGACCGGGTGTTTCTCGACGCGCTCAAACGCTTTCATGAACCCTATCCCTATTTTCGCGGTCTCGTCGGGGAAATCGGATTCCGCCGCGCGGAGGTCCCGTTTGTGCAGGAGCGCCGGAAACACGGACGCACGAAAAATAATTTTTTCACCCTTTACGATATGGCGATGACGGGCTTTGTCAATCACACCAAACTGCCTCTGCGCCTGGCCGGATTCACGGGGTTCCTGCTCGCGATTTTCAGTTTCCTGACGGCGTTTGCATATCTGATTTACAAGCTTCTCTTCTGGGACACCTTCAATCTGGGACTCGCCCCGCTGGTCACCGGACTCTTCTTCTTCTCCGCGGTTCAGCTGATCTTCATCGGGATCATCGGCGAATATCTGGGCGCGGTCTGGACCCAGGTGCGGAACCGTCCCCTTGTCATCGAGGAGGAAAGAATCAATTTCACACGGGGAGAGACTCAAGACCATGACTCCGGAACTGAATCCTGAAAAAAACACCTCACTCCGCCGCCCCGGATGGATGTGCAGAGACACTCCGCAGACTCAGGAGATCTGAAGACGCCATGCTGATTGACAAACGCCTGAAAATTTTTCATACGGCCGCCGTCACAGGCAATTTCACCCGTGCCGCGGCGATTCTCGGGATGACTCAGCCCAATGTCACCGGACAGATCCGGAGCCTGGAACAGGAGTTCGGCACGGAACTCTTCATCCGGGACGGTCGGCAGCTGCGTCTGACTCCCGCCGGGATGCTTCTCCGGCGCGAGGCTGAGGAGCTGCTCGCGTTTGAAGAAAACATTGTGAGGGAAGTACGCGATTCCGTCCGCAGTGTCCGTCCTCTCCGTCTGGGCGCGACCATGACCTGCGGCGGCTATGTCCTTCCGGATCTGATGGAGAAATACTGGATCCATACGGGGAACCGTGTCCGCTTTTCCCTGCATATCGCGAATACGGAAGAGATTGAGGATGCCCTGAAACACCATGCCTTTGATCTGGCTCTGGTCGAAGGGCCTTTCGACGGCAGCTTCTTTTTTTCCCGGGAACTGCTGCGGGACGAACTCGTCATAGCAGGGCATCCCTCGCTTCCGTTCTGGGACGGATCCGCTGTTCTTCCGCTGGGGTCTCTTCTGACGTCCGGGGTGCGCTTCCTTCTCCGAGAGCCGGGCTCGGGAACCCGTTTTTATTTTGACCGTTTCTGCACGGAGCATCGGATTTCCCCGGATCCGGGAACGGACATCCAGGAAATCGGCGGTTTCGACGCCATCAAAAATCTGCTCGCAAAAGGCTGCGGCGTGACCGTGATTTCCCGTCTCGCCATCAGACAGGAACTCGAAAACGGCCTCCTCCGCTGCGCCGTCCCCGCGGAGGGACGGATGGAACGCCCGCTGAATTTCATTTATCTGGAAAGCGATACCCGTCCTTTTGCGGAGGAATTCATCCGTTTCTGCGTTTCGCAGATTTCCCGGCAGAAGCACCGGAAGAAACAGGATTCCTCCCCCGCGCTCGCTTGATTTTTGCGGAAAAGAACGGATATTACACGGAATCGGAATCAGGTAGATCATAAGAGTAAAGAACGACGACGGGAGAAACACACTATCATGACTTTCATGGAAAAACTTGTCCGCGCCTGGGAGGAAAATGATTCACTTGTCTGCGTGGGGCTGGATCCGGATATCCGTAAAATCCCCGCCCATCTCCGGGAAAACGCCCATCCGCTCTTTGAATTCAACAAGGCCATTGTCGACGCGACAATGCCCCATGTCTGCGCCTACAAGCCCCAGGCTGCCTACTACGCCGGACTTTCCGCGGACGAAGACCTGCGCCTGACCATCGAATACATTCATGAAAAGTGCCCCCGCATCCCCGTGATCCTGGATGCGAAACGCGCCGACATCGGAAGCACAAGCCAGATGTATGCGAAAGAGGCTTTTGAACGCTATTGCGCTGACGGCGTGACCGTGAACCCGTATATGGGAATGGATGCGCTCAAACCCTTCCTCGACCATGCGGATAAAGGCGTGATAGTGCTTTGCAGGACATCGAATCCCGGGGCAAAGGAAATTCAGGAACTCCGCGTGAACGGGGGGGAAGAACTGTATAAACATGTGGCGCGTCTGGTTTCCGGACCGTGGAACTATCACGGGAACACCATGCTTGTGGCGGGGGCGACTTTCCCGGAAGAACTCGGCGAGATCCGGCGGATTGTCGGCGACACACCGCTTCTGGTTCCCGGAATCGGCGCCCAGGGCGGTGATCTGGAGGCGGTTTTGAGAAACGGTCTGACTCCCTCCCGGACGGGACTTGTCATCAACTCCTCCCGCGGAATCATCTGCGCCTCCGCAGACACGGATTACGCCGAAGCCGCCGGAAAGGCCGCGCTCGAACTGAAAAACGCCATCAATGCCTTCCGCCGCTGAGCTGCGGGAAAGAAGAACGAGAAAAAGAAAAAAGAACAAGGAAGAAGGACTGTTCCCCATGCCTGAAATTTTGCTGAATGTCTTTTACGGAGTCCTGGGGGGATTCCTGCTGTATTATGGAGCGGAATTCCTGCTGAAAGGTGGAGTACGCATTGCGGAAGGAATGGGCGTGCCGCCGCTGATTATCGGTTTGACGTTGGTGTCATTTGCCACGAGTGCGCCGGAGCTGGTTGTCAGCGTGGAGGCTTCGCTGGAAGGAAGCGGAGACATCAGCGCGGGAAACATCATCGGATCCAACATCTGCAACATCGCCCTGATCCTGGGACTCTGCGCAATGATCACGCCGCTGAAGGTGAATTCCAAACTGGTGCGTTTTGATACTCCCCTGATGATTCTGGTCACGCTGGTTTTTTCCGGAGTGTATTTTTTCTGCGGTGGGATCGGGCGCCTGGCGGGTGCATGTTTTTTTCTGGGGCTGCTGACCTATACCTTTTACAGCATCTGGCGCGCCAGAAGGGATCCGGAAGCGCTCCTGGAAGCGGAATCCGCCGTTGCCGGAGAAGAAGACAAGGAGAAGAAGGGCCGCCCCATTTCCATTCCCGTGGCGCTCCTTTTTGTCGCCGGCGGACTTGCGGCTTTGATTTTCGGGGCGAAAGTGTTCCTGATGTGCGCAGTCTTCTTTGCCCGTCTCCTGGAGGTGAGTGAAGCGGTGATCGGGCTGACCATCGTTGCGGTGGGGACCAGTCTGCCGGAACTCTCAACCTCTGTTGTGGCGGCGCTCAAGAATCAGAAGGATATTGCCATCGGGAACGTGGTCGGGTCCAATATCTTCAACATTCTCGGCATCATGGGGATCGCTCCGCTCCTGCGTCCGATTCGGAATGTGGGAATTCATCCCGTGGATCTGGGAATGCTGCTCTTCTGTTCCATTCTGCTTCTGCCGATCATGCGGACGGGCTTCGTAATCAGCCGGATCGAAGGAGCGTTCCTCTTCCTGGCCTACTGTGCTTATACGTGCTGGCTTGTGGCGCAGGCAGGAGTCTTCTGACAATCGGAGGAACACTCTTCTGCCGTCCTCCGGGGAAAAGTTGTCCGGCTGTGCCCCCCTGGAGCCGGCAGAGAAGTTCTCTTCTCCTTCTCCGTCTCCTTTTCCTTCTTCCTCTGGGGAAACCGTATTCCGGGGAATCTGCGGCTCTGCTTTCGTCTCGTCCATACGGAGGTGATTTACGGAAAATGAAATGCGCGGCTGCAGCAGGCTCCCGGCGGGAAGGGGAAGTCCTCTCTTTTCTCCTTCCCGCCGCAGGAATTCTTTTCCTCCCGTCCGGGCTATTCAGAATGCTCGGAGGAACTTTCGGAGCCATTCTTCTTCTGAGTTTTCATCTGTGCGGAGGGGGCGGCAGCGGCATCATCATGCAGAGGATGATGTGTTTTTGACTGGACATGTCTGGAGCGGCCGGAACGTTTTTTTCTTTTAGCCTCGCGCTTTTTTTCGTGAGCGAACATCTGGAATGCGTTCCATGAATTGTGCCAGAGGACGTAGAAGATCGGCCCCATGGCAACAAGCGGATTGGCATACGTGAGGGCCAGGTAGAGCGTGAGCGTTGTATTTTTCTGCCCGAGCATCTGACTGCATTCGCGTTTCCAGCGTTTTGGCCCGATGAGATATCCCGCGGTGAAACTGATTGCGCAGAGGAAGAGGGAAATACCTGCGATTTCCAGGATGAGCAACGGGGATTCATCCGGATTTTCAATGAAATGCATCCGTGCCACGGCGGCGATCACGAATAGAGTGAAGGACCAGAGAGAGAAGGAGAAATTACCCAATTTAGCAGGCCATTCCCTTGCACGCGGATAAAACAGACGCAGCAGCACAGCCCCCACAATCGGAAGCCCCATGACCAGAAACAGACTTTGCGCCACTTTCCCTGCAAACGCGAATGTGTACTGTCCCGTGACCATCGGAATTAGAGCGAAGAGAGAAAGGGACACAAAGAGGTTCGTAATGACAAAACCTGTCAGCACATACGCGACTCTTCCGTTCAGGAACGCCATCACCACCGGCGCCGCATTCGCCGTGGGCGTGATCCCGACAAAAAACGCCGCCAGCGCCAGCTGATCATATTCCGGCCCCATCACATGGAAAATCCAGTAGGGAAGAACCCCGATCAGCAGATTCGCCGCCAGTACGCGCCAGTGAAACGGCTTCGGCTTCAATTGCTTGAAACGGATCTGAAGACAGGCGAGGAAAAGCATGACAATCAATGCCCAGCGGATGGTCCACTGAAGCTCGGAAGCCTGCGGAAGAAGAAAACCGGCGGCGAACGGGATAAAGATCATCGCCGGGCGAATCAGTGATTTCAGCATTTTTTTATAAATCCATCCCATTTGTGAAAACGGGTGCATACAATAGCCTCGAATCATTTTTTTTCAAGTATCGGGAATGACTGGTTTTTCCCCATGGAAGGATAGGATTTCAGGGGAGAGAAGGCTCGTATCGTGTCCGGAAGAAAAAATACAGACTTTCTTTTTCTCCTCCGTCACCCCCGTCACCCCGGGCCACAGGACGCTTCCGGAATGAAATCCGGGGCGCTTTTCGGAAAAAACGACTTGTAAAACCCGGGGAGCCGGGATAGAGTATTTCCCATGCTGCGGTTCCAGCGGAGAGAGTCCCTTTTGTGTGCAGATGCGGAGACTCTGACGCCGGATCGCGCCGTTTTTTTATTTTCATACTTTACCATTGAAAACAGAGAACAGAAATACAGGAAAAGAAAGGCCAGAAATGTCGGACTACTTCGTGAATCAGATTGAACTTCCGGACAACGGAGTCTTCATCGGCTCCGGGGTGTATCCGCATGGCGGCGCCAAAATTCTTTGCGGCGGACGCTGTTTCAGCTACTGGTGCTCTCCGGACGCACCGGGTCATGATGTGATTGTGAAACTCTGTCAGGAGGAAAATCAGGGGAATCTTCTTCAGTTCTGGGCGAGCGGGGAGGATCTCTGGAAACTGATGCAGGAAGCGACGGATGCCGGATTGTATTCCATTGCTTTTTACGCGTATGCAGATGAGGAGATTTCCCGGAAATTCAAGTCCCTCGGGAAATTCTATTTGGGCTATGACTTCGGGGAACGCTTTTCCATGGCGCTCTACAGCGGTTCGACAAGCGTCGACCGCGAGATGACGCCGGAGGAAGCAAAGAACGCAAGTCTGGAAGACGCCGCCGCGATTTTCATGAAGAAGGTGAAGGACTGGGTCGATTCCCGTCATGCCGCGGACTGGGGCCTGGTGATGGCGACCAGTGCAAACTTTTATATTGATTATGAAGTGGCGGCGGGAACCGATGTTCCCTGCACCGAGGACTTCCCCTTCGGGAATCTCACGACCGCATCCGCGCTGAACCGCGGTTTGTACCGCTCCTTCCATCTTCCCATCTGGGGGTCGCATCTTGCCCATGAATGGTATTCCTATCTTCCGCACGCGAATCCGCACAAGATGGAGACGCTGAAAACCGCCATGTATCTGAAATACATGACGGGCGCGAAGATGATTATCAACGAGAGCGGCAACTGGGCTCTTCAGTCCTCCCTTTGCGAAGACTCCCCCATGCAGACCATGCCGCGCGCAACGGATAAACTCAGTACCAAGGTGCCTGAAGAGGATAAACCGCGCCTGCTGAAGGAAGCCGAGAAACTCTTCGTCAATATCGGGCACCGTTCCCCGGTTGCGACCGAATACCGCAAAATCATTTCCGATTTCTACGATTACACCAAGGCGCATCCCGCCCCCGCCGGACAGCCTGAGGCCACCATCGCCATTGCGAAGGGGAATTTGGATCTTTCCTCCGGAAGCGCTCCCGCCTACAACGGCGCCATCGCCGCCGCGTACAATATTGCCCAATACAATCCGAACTGGGTGCCGGGTGCGCCGGAAGCGGGATTCACCATTCTGGAAAATGTTCTTTTCCCGCGTCCGAAGATGTTCCTGCCGAACAAGAACTTGCATTTCGGAGCAACTCCGTATGGACAGGCGGACATCGTCAGTTTCGTGAACGATCAGGTGACTTCTGAATTCCTGAGCCGGAATTACAAGGTCCTGATTTTTGCCGGCTGGAACACATGTTCGGACAAGCAGTACCGTGTCCTGACCGAGTATGTGAAAGCGGGCGGGAAACTCTGCCTTGCCATTCCGCATCTTTCCACGGACAAGAGACGCCGTCACGATTCCTTTGAACTGGAGGATCTGGTCAATCACGGAGACTTCAGCGAGCTTTGCGGCCTCAAGGTGAAGGGGAAGGGATCCCGCTTCTACTGGGCAACCGGACCTTCCCGCAAAGTGAACGACATGGGGCTGAAACTCGCACGCCGTCTCGGCATCATTGCCGCTCCTCTCGGAGAGCTGGAATACACCAATCCCGAAGACTGCTATGAAGTCCTGAGCGTCGATGACGAAGATATGCGTCCGGTGATTCTCCGCTGCCGCAGCGGGAAGGGCGAGGTCTACTTCGTGAACACCTGGTGTTATCCCGGCGCTCTCAATCTCAACAACGGCGCGGGCGCCTTCGATGATGATCGCGGTTTGATGGATTATCTTTATGAATACGTCGCACTCCAGGGACGCGGTCATGCCTGGATTACCGGCCCCGACTTTGAGAAGCCGGACGAGGATTGCAGATGGATTATTTTCTCCTACTTCCCCGATGGAGGAAAAGTCTGCTTACTGAATCTGGATTATGATCATCCGCGTCACTGCGTGCTGCATTATTTCGGCGACAAGAAGTTCATTACTCTTCAGCCCGGTGAATTCATGCAGTTGGATGCCCCGGTCCTGTATCCCTACGAAAAATACAACGAACGTTGAACTTCAAGGCTTGCTTCACTTCGTGTGAATGACGCCTGGGCGTGTCTCCCGGAAAGGGAAAACGCTTCTCCCGTCTTTTCCCGGCGGGGGGAGTCTTTCCCGTCATGCTAGGGGGGACACGCCTGATTTGTTTGTCTCTTCCGCCCCTTTTCTTTTTTCCCTTGTTTTTCCCCCCTGGGATTTTTTCCCGGCCTCCTCCCGGCAGAGGGGAAGGCGGGGGGAAAAAGAACTTTCGTACGTGGAATCAAATCAGGTAAAAAAAATTCAGAAGATGACTCTCCAGAGGAGCAGTGAAGAGGAAGAGTTCCGGGAAGAAGCAAAGCTGCTGCAGCAGGGCAGGGCGCCACAGCGCGGAAGATCGAGAGGGGGCAATGTGATGATGTCTCCTGTTCCCTGGAACTTTCCTTGAAAGAGGAAAGAGAAGGCATGACCGGATCAGGATCTGTGCGGAGGATTCTCTGCAAGGCAAGGATCCTCCGCCATTCCCATCCGGAATCCGCGGAAAGAGAGAAAGCTGACGGAAAGAGAGAAAGCTGATCCGATACAATGTTTCCGGCCGCCGATGCGGCTTCTGCAGAGGGCGGATTTGCAGGTTTTCGGCCTCTTCTCTTCTGTATGGAGGAAGAAATCCGCATTGGAAGAAGAGAGCTCTCTCTCCCCCCTCTCTTCTGCCTTCCGGAATTTTTTTCTGAGACCTTTGAGTGCAGATTCTTCCTGCCCGGGGCGGAATTCCGGCAAGAATCCGGAAATTATTTTGATCTCATCCGCTTTGGGAAGGGAAAGGAACAGTGCTCTTTTGAATTTTGCATGCACTGATATCTTTTTCTTTTTTTGATCTTTTTCTGTCGTGATAGTAGAGAATCCAGAATATTTACTGTCTTTCCGGCTTGAATTCGGGAGAATTTTTTCTATCTGTTAAAAGGACTCATGAATGGCTTTTTGCATAGGAGGCGGCCGGATGACAGATAAAAATTCCATTCAGGTTCTAGAGCGGGCCTTTCTGCTTCTGGAAGAGATTGCGGGATCCCCGAATGTGCCGCACAAGGTTTCTCATCTGGCGGGGAAGACGGGGCTGAAGGTTCCCACAGTCTCGAAAATCGTCAGAACGATGAACAAGCTGGGGTATCTGGAATTTGCGGGGAGGAAATGCGGCTATCTGCTCGGGCACAAAACCGTCGGACTTTCCAGGTTTTATCATGACAACAATCCGCTTCGCAGAGCGGCGGCTCCTCTGCTGCACGGATTCCGGGAAGAGTTCGGGGAGTACATCTGCGTTTCGGTTCTTCTGAACGGGAAACGGCATATTGTATGTCGCGAGCTAGGCAGTCAGATGATTCCGCTTCCCGGCCGCCTGTTTCCGGAGGTGGAGAATCCCTGCCGGACGGTTTCCGGACGGATTCTCCTTTCGGGCCTTTCCCGGATTCTTCAGGAGAAGTATTTCGACCGCTGCGGAGTTCCCGGTCCGGTCTGGCCGGAAGTCGGGAACCGGAAAACCTTTCTGAAGGAACTCCGTCGCATCCGGAATCAGCCGTTTCTGACCGAATATTCCAGGGGGCGGCCATGGCGGCCTGTCCGGTTGTACAGGGGCGTCAAGTCATAGCCGCTCTCGGCTGTTTTCTTCCCGAATCTCATTTCCAGGGGGAGAGGCGGACTGCAATTCTGAACGCCATGAAGGAAATCGCCACCCGGATCGGCGAATCCGTCCTGCTCTAGCGTTTTTTTTGATTCTGACATCTTTTGACAAAAAGGAGGGTTGACGCATGTCTGTAAAAAAGGAAGTTTTCATCATCCCCTTTTCCCATCTGGATCTGTTCTGGGGCGGATCACGGGAGGAGTGCCTTTCCCGGGGCTGCCGGATTTTTCATACGGCGCTGGATCTTCTGGAAAAACATCCGGAGTACCGCTTTCTGGCGGAGTCGGTCAATTTTCTGGAAACGTTTCTGGACTGTTTCCCGGAAGAAACGGGACGGGTGCGGAAACTGGTGGAGAAAAGGCGCCTGGAAGTGATTCCCATGCGCGCGATTCTCTATTCTCTTCTTCCATCGGGGGAGACGACGATCCGCAATCTTCTTTCCGGACGGAAGTTCTGCCGGAGGGTTCTCGGTGTATCCCCCTCCGTCATGAGCCTTTCGGACATTCCGGGCGTGACTCCCCAGCTGCCGCAGATTGCCGCACTGGCGGGATTTACGGAGATTGTTCTCTCAAGAGGATTCCGTGAACACACGGACCACGTCCTCTGGAAAGGTCTGGACGGGACCTCCATTCCCGCCTACTGCCCCTGGCATTATGCGTTTCTGAGTTGTCTCTTTCCCAATGCGAGCGAGGAGACCATGAACAAGGGCATTGCCCGTTTCCGTTCTTATTTTGAAGCCTCGGATGTCCCGCAGATCTTTCACTGGGGGACGGATCTTTACGTTTTTACGGAATCCGTTTTCCGGATTGTTCAGAAACTGAATCAGCAGAGCGGATACGAATTCCATTTCATGACATTCCGTGAATTTTTCGACCGTTTCCGCGACGTCCCCCGCAAGCAATTGTCCGGCGAGAATCCGAGCACATGGCCGAATATCGAAAGTTCGTGGCCTGATCTCTGGCCGCTGGATCTTCCGGCGGAACGTGCGATGTACACGGCGGAGCTTCTGGGATCTCTCAGCCGTCTGGCCGGCTTCCCGGACGATTATCCGGCGGAAGAAATGGAACGGGCCTGGGAGCGCCTGCTTGACTCCATGGATCATAACCAGAACGGCATCGGAGGCGATGCGGCGGATGCGGACAAGCTCCGTCTGAAACAGTCCGCGATGTACACGGCGGACAGCGTATCGGAACGGTATCTGCGCCGTCTGACTGCGCGCACCACTTCTCCCCATGGGAATGCCGCGCCGATTGTGGTTTTCAATCCTCTTTCCTGGAAACGAAGCGGAATTGTCCGCGGCCGGACGGCCTGTTACGGCGCCCCTTTTGCCACCATCTTCCCGGATTTCTGGAATTCAGTGCCGCATTACGAGAAAAACCCCCGGCGGAGATTCCGCCTGACAGATTCGGAGGGAAAGGAAGTCGCCTATCATCTGGATGTGCACCGCATGGCTTTGGCCGATACGGTGGAACTCTCCTTTTTTGCGGAAAATGTTCCCGCATTCGGGAGCAGGGTTTATTATGTGGAGCTGATGGAAAAAGGAACGGACACGCCTTCGCCGTTTTCCGTTTACGATGACCGGGCGGAAGATCTCCGCCGTTCCAGCCGATATATGGAGACGGACCGGGTGGAGAGCACTTTCTTTCGTCTGGAGATTGAGCGCCTGACGGGAGAGTTTTCTCTCTATGACAAGAAGAATGGTCGTCAGCTCTTCGATCATGCTGGAATTCTTGGTCTGGAGGAGCGCCGCGGCGAGTATATTTACCAGATGGATCTTTCCGGACGGACGTTTCCGGCTGCAGTTGACTCCGTCGAGATCACGGAAAACAATGCGGTCTTCTGCCGGGTGACGATCCGGGGATCGGTGTATGAGCAGAAGTTTGTTCAGCATCTCACACTGAGTGCGGATTCTCCGGAACTGGAAATTGAAAACACGATTGAATGGCGCGGCGGCCGTTATGCCCGGATGGAACAGGTTTTTCCCTTTGCATCCGCGGAGAAGACGCAGATCCGTTACGGAGTTCCTTTTGGAATGGTCCGTTTTCCCGAGACCGTCTATCAGCAGGACGGCCGTGTGCCGGAAGAGATCATCCGTGAAGATCCCGCCTGGAATATTCGTCTGGTCCGGGACTGGGTCGACATTTCGGACAGTCTCGGCGGAGTGACCATTGCCGCAGATCATCGGATGTGGACTTTCCAGGACAATACCCTTCGCAATTGCATGCTTCGCGGCATCGGATGGACTTCCGGCGGGGTTTGCCTGCGGGAAGACGGGACTCAGATTCCGGTCCAGCGTCCGCCTGCGGGAACCTACCATTTCCGTTTCCGCCTTCAGTCGCATAGTGCATCTGAAGCTCCCCTGGTTCATCTTGGCTGGGAGCTGAACAATCCCATGCTGTCCGCCGCGGTCGCTGCCGGAGCTGTTTCTCCGAATCCGGGACTCCATCTGCCGGAAATGCCGGATACAACAGGATCTTCCGTAATCATTCACGCTGTCAAGGTAGCGGAAAACTTTTCGGGAATTCTTTTCCGCTGTTTTGAGTCTACAGGGGAAAACACTCTTCTGCATCTGCCATGGGGACAAGGGCGTCACTGGCTGGAAACGGATCTGCTGGAAGAAAATCCCAAAGAACTGCAGTCCCCTGAGCTGCAGTTCCGTCCGTTCGAGATCAAGACCTTGATATGGCTGGAAAGCTGAATTCCTTCTTGGCGGGAGGACAGGAAGAGATTCTGTTTTTTTCACAGCATTTCTGCTAAGTTGCGGGAGAATGGTGTGAAGAGTTTGTAAAAACGGGTAACACATTTCTCTGAACAAGGAGAAATGCATGAAAGGAAAGAAACGCCGAGACAAGTCCCGAATCGGAATGGGCTCCGTTATTCAGCGTCCGACAAGCTCAAGGTAGTGAAACTCTATCCTGAGGAAGCTTATCAGACCAAAGATATTGCGTAGAAACTCGGAATCGGGAAAGTTTCCTCGGCAAATGGAATCGGTCATATCGGGAAAAGAGGGGTGCGGCGTCCCTGTCAGTACCAGAGAAAAGTGCAGCGGAAGTGGAAAAATCCGATCCTGCCCGCGGGGGGAGTTTGTCTGAATGCAAATTCTCGGATACAAATCCACATATCCGGATCATGCTGTGAAACAGATCACCCAGGTTTTCTGCCGTTTTCTCGGTCTGCCGCCGATAAAAACTCATGAAGTTCGATCCGTTCTGCAGGTACATTCGTCCTCGTCAGCGGTGAGGCTGTCCCGTGCAGACGTTCCTCCACTCCGATCCGGTTCTTCGAACAAAGGTGCCCCCGCAATGAATTTGGCATACCAACGAGATGTATTTCATTATTCCGAACCATGAAAAAGTCTTTGCCATCAGCTATCTGGATTCTTCTTTGCGTTATGTTTATCTCCTTGGAACTGTTTTTTTATTTTTTTATTCTTTTAAAAACACCGTTGATCTGTTGAAAAAACGTGCGGCAACTATACGTTCCAGAAGGAAATTCCGACCGACGGCGGGCGTCAGTTTGTCAGCTGGACCGGGAACAACCAGTTCGGGACCTTTTTCTGTGCAAGCACCAGATCTTATACATACGGTCTGCCGCCTCCACCATCCGTAGACGAATGGTAAAATGGAACGGTTCTGACTCCTTTGACTTCGATTTTTTTCTTTTTTTCTTTTTCTCTATCCCTTAATGGCTCCATATGCATAAACATGCGAGTTTACTTCGTGGGTCTGCGCATGTTATGCCTGTACATGATTTTATACCGGATTGTCCATGCTTTTGTCATTCCAAGCCACATACGTCCGAACAAACTTTCTAAGATGTGAAAAGAAGTGAAGCCGACTAGCCCGTAACAGGATATTGCGGATGCCAGAAAAAACAGGAAGGCTCCGTCATGAGATACATCTGCAAGGCTGTTTCGTCAAGAGTTGGATTTGATTCCGAAGCGGGAATTTGCAGAAATTTTGATGAAATGATGATGGAGACAAACGAAAACAGATCTTAGACTGTCGGGGATATTGATGGTCGATGATCTTTTGTCAAGAGGCTCAGGAGAACAGTTTGCGTGAGTTTTTCAGCGGGGAAATAAGAAACGGAATTTTGACGGACCAAAAGAAAAGGTCCGCTCAAAATTCCGTATACGCTGTATCTTTACTTCTGCGATCACTTCAGCGGCAAGTTGGTAACTCCAAGCTGATTAAAGATATCGTAACGGTCATATTTGGCTCGCTTGTCAATGATTTTCCCCGCATCGTTGAAAGTGAGCCAGGTCATGAAATCCATCATGATATGTTTTATCGGAGTGGGCACTCCATGCCAGGAATCCCCGAGAAGTGTGCCCTCAAATGTGAGGTAGACCGCCACGAAATCACCATCTGCCGCGATTCTTTCGACTTTCATTTTGAAATCGCCGGCGGGGTCCATATTCGCACGTTCGTAGTCAATGAATGTCTGCAGACCTTCCAGTTTTGTATGGATCTGCGGATAATAGACGAAATTCTCATCGCAGAGCTCGAAGAGCTTGTCATATTGTTTGCCGGCAATTTACTGCTTCAGACCAGACACTGTTTTCTGAAACATCGAAGAGCTTGTCATATTGTTTGCCGGCAATCCGTTCATAAAACTTTCTGGCGGTTTCCTTGTTCATCGCGGCATTGGATTGCTTTCTCTGCTCGCTCATGATTTTTTCCTTTCCTGATTTATAAAGGTTGACAGGTTGTTATTCAATACTTCGGAGACGAAGAGCGTTCACATCTCCGGATTGATTGTATTTCAGGAATTTATTCCTTCTGCTTATCGGGACATTGCGTGGTCGGGGATTCCGTCTCCAGCGTGGCATGGCTGATTCCGTGTTCGGAAAGCTCTTCATGCAGACGTTTCCGTGTCTCCTCCCATTTCCGTACGTCGTGGAGAACGACATGGGCGGTCAGGGCGTTTTCCGTCGTGCTGATCGGCCAGATGTGGAGATGATGAACCGCCTCCACATTCGGGTCCTCCTGCAGATGCTCCCGGATGGTCTCGACGTGAAGCCCGGCCGGAACTCCGTCCATCGCCAGACGCACGCTCTCTTTCAGGAGTCCCCAGGTGGAGAACAGAATCACCACGGCGATTACCAGCCCGATCAGCGGGTCGACGATGTTCCAGCCGGTCCAGAGAATCAGAATTCCGGACAGAACCACCCCCACCGAAACCAGCGTATCGGCCAACATGTGCAGATAGGCGCCTTTCACATTCAGATCATGTTCCTTTTCCCGCTGGAAGAAGAACACGGTCAGACCGTTGATGACCACCCCGATACCGGCCGTGATGATGATCGGCCAGCCGCCGACCTCCTCCGGAGAGAGAAACTTCCGGATGCACTCCGTCACAATCGCGCCCACGGCGACCAGAAGGATCGCCGCATTCAGCAGCGACGCCCAGATCGTCCCTTTCCGAAGCCCGTAGGTGTAGTTCGGAAGATAACGTTTTTTCGCCAGCAGAAATGCGACCAGCGAGATCAATAGTCCGCTCACATCTCCGAGATTGTGTCCCGCATCCGCAAGCAGCCCCATTGAGTTGAAGAGGAATCCCGCCGTGAATTCCCCGATGACGAAGAGCGTGTTCAACACGATTCCGAACAGGAATGCACGCCCTTTGATCGCATCCGCGGAGAGTTCGTGATGGTGATGATGATGATGATAGTGATGATGATAGTGAAAAGCAACGTGTTCGCATCCGGAATCGGAAAGCTGTGTATAAAACAGTAATCAAAGAAGCAAATGGAAAACTATCCATGTCTCATATCACTCTAGAACCACGTGCTCAAGCAGGAATTCCTCTTTCTGTGAAGAAGGATGAAGTAGTTGGTTTTTGTTGGAAGGAAGAGACAGGAGTAAGATATGAACTGATTGATTGATTTAATAGTCTCGTATGCTGTTCAGAAGTATTCTCTCTATTGATGACAAAGAGACTGATGCTATTGAAGTGTGAGTTATGAACTCTCTTTCTTTACTTGAAGAGTTCCCCTTCAAGTACGTATCTCAGAGTATCACATGATCTTCCGTGTTCCTTCTACTGGTGTGTTGCATCTTGGTTGGGATAACAGTCTCTCAATTCGCAAGTATAAGGAAATTGATGTCTTTGTCAAACGATTTAATGTTCCTATTATCATCAGTCATTACGTCTAGGCAGATGTAGCTGATCAGGTTATGACGGCTGAAATGAAACGGCAGGAAGCATGGCGACAGGTGGAGAAGAGTGATCTTACTGAAGGAAATATGGAAGGGGGCCAATTAACTCTTAAACTTACAGAGCGTGTGATGACTGCGGATGGTGTGAAATACACTTGTCACTGTGATTGGGAGAATTGTGTGGATTCCCGTGGTTTTGTCATTTGTAGCGAATCTCGGAATTAAAACACAATGGGATGTCCAGTATCCTTATCTTGTGTGGCTGGAATGGTATCAAACACTGAAAGCAAAGTATCCTTCGCGCATTAATGGAATGTCTCCTTTTTCTGGAACGGCATTTATCACTACCAAGGCTGTTGTAGAAGATCGTCTTACGAAGATTAACAGATTCTTCCAGGATTTGGTACTGGATCAATTCATGATGGATACTCCTGAGGTTGTCAGCTGGTTCCGATGTCAGGAGAATATTCGTCATGTAAAACATATCCTTTGATCCGTTTCCTAAGGTTCCTTCATTTCACGAGAACATTATGAGAAGTACAAGATTGAACGAGAACGGAAGCAGAAGGAAGAAGAAGAAGCAGAGAAGAAGAGGCAGGAGGAAGCACAGAACCATGCGACTGTGAATGAAGAGCAGATGTTTGATCCTCTTTCTTATCTTTGTGAGTAGTGATACAGTTGTTTGGTGTTTGTGTTATAATCTGAAACAAGTCTCTATTGCAGAGATAAATAAATAGGGTATTAAAACGGAGAACTGCCCCAATTAATAA
>CAJMAW010000051.1 GCA_905211485.1 uncultured Lentisphaeria bacterium
TTTCAAATAGAAACAAACGAGATTTCTGTCAAAAAAAGCATTGATAGAGGTTCCCAGAAGTTATAACAACCAGCATCATGCAGGAAAAGCTTGCCGGACGGCTGGCGAACCGCGGAAAGACGCACTCCACGGTTGCTGGAGGTGGGCTCCTGATCCAGGCGAACCGTCTGGACATTGCATTGATAACTGAGTGCCTGATAAAAGAAATTATCCTTGTTCCCGCCCCAGATCCCGGATGGGCACATGAAGATCGAAGGCGCTGTCAGGGGTTTTACCCTGCCTCCCGGACGGTACAGGCTGTGGCTCGCAACCCAACCGCAGGTTTTCCATCCCAGATACTGCCCAATCAGTTCATACCAGTAACGGGCATCATCGTGGGAACTGGTGTAATATAAACAGTGGGGAATGCAGTATCCGTAATCGTTTTCATAAGCGTTTGCAGTCAGACCGATTTGTTTCTGATTGCTCGTGCAGTTGATCCGTTTGGTCATTTCCCGTGCATTTCTCAGCGCGGGCAGCAGCAGGGCGGCAAGAATCGCAATGATCGCTATCACAACAAGCAACTCAATTAAAGTAAATCCGTTTGCCCGATTTTTCATTCATCCATTCCTTCTTTTTACGAAATCTTCGAGAAAAGCAATGGCGGGAGTCAGAAGAGGAAAACGATCAAACTCTTTCCTTGTGTTCTGTTTAATTATAACAAAGGATTTTTCTTCTGTCAAGTCTGCGGAGTTTTTTATTTTCTTTTTTTTGCGCACCGGAGTGTCCCAACGGCCCGGAGGAAAAAGAAAATGGGGCAATCCATCCTGAGCAGGGGAAAAAGAGCGCTCCGAAGTGTCTCTCCTCTCCGGAAAGCGGGGCGTGAAATTCCGGAAGGAAGCACGGAAGAAGGAAGGCTCCCTGTTTCTCCCGGCCTCTCCCCCCGTACACAGCAGGAGGCGGGGTGGTGTCCGTGCCCGTTTTTTCCCCCACCCCCGCGCAAAAACGACTCAGATGGAATCGGAATTTTCCGCTTCAGAGAGAGGCGGGGCGCCGGAAGACGCGGAAGAGGAAGCAGCTGAGGCGGAGGGAGACGATTCCGGAGAAGGAGAAGCCCCTTCATTCCCTCCCGCCACGGATTTCCTCCCCATGACAACCAGCGTGACGGACCCCAGAATGACAAGGACCCCCAGGGATTGTTTGAACGACAAAGTTTCTCCGAAAAGCGTAATCCCGAAAAAAAGCGCCGTCATCGGTTCCAGTGCGCCGAGAATGGCCGTTCTCGTCGGCCCGATGTCGCGGATGGCTATTGCCATGAAGAGAAATGAAAGCAGCGAGGGAAACACCGCCAGTGCAAGCGCACAGCAGAAACTGAACAGATCCGGCAGTTTCTGCAGTTCCGCTCCGCAGTTCAGGGAAAAGAAAAACACCGGGAGCCCGAACAACAGTGAATAAAACGTCAGGGCGGCGGCCGAGAGATCCCGGATCGAAGTCACTTTCAGAAGCACCATGTACACGGAATACGTCAGAGCGGCGAGAAGAACAAATGCCACCCCGGTAAAATTCAATCCCCCTTCCGCCTCCCCGGGAGAAAGCAGTCCGATCCCGGCAACTGCAAGAATCATCCCGATCAGCGTGGATATGCTCTGCCTCACATGAAAACAGGCGAACATGATCCCGCAGACAATCACCGGATACACAAACATGATCGTGATCGCAATCCCGGCATCTATGTAATGAAAACTCAGAAACAGAAACAGGGAGGAAAAGCCCAGCAGAATCCCGCTCACCCCCATCGGAATCCTCTGCCGCTGTCCCAGCCTCAGGCTCTGTCCGCGCAGCAGCATGAATCCCCCCAGCAGAAGAATCGTGAACAAATAACGGTAAAACAGCACGGATGAGGTGCTCAGCCCCCTTTCATACAAAGGCAGCGCAAAAAGAGGATTCATCCCGTAGGTGACTGCGGCCAGAATCCCGCAGAGGGGCCCCCGTATTTTCCCACCCGTTTTCATCCGCCGCTTTTCTCCTCATTCCCATTGATAAACCCGCTGAAAATAACATCGGAAAGAATCTTCATTTCACGGAAATGCCGTTTTGAATCCTGTTTTCCCAGGTCTTTTCTTCCATGATCCGGATTCCCGCAACATAACATGGAAAGAATGGAAATCACCGGGGCATCCTCATGACTTCCCAAACGGTCAATCAGAGTTTCCTTCCCTCCCGGGGATCATCAAACGGATCCCCCTTCCCGCCGCCTGGCTTCTGCTCTTCTTTCCGGACGGGGAGAAAAAATAACATTCTGAAAAAAACGGGCTTAATATACTTTTCTTCCCCTGATTTTCAATCATCGCCCAAAGAAAAATGAAGCGTATTCTGAGAAGGCGGGAGAGTGGGGGAAATGGAAGATTCTGAATTTGCTCCCCCGGAGAAGTCTCATTTTTCCGGGGGGAGGAGAGATCGTTTCCGCGGGGGGATCTTGCGGCAGAGAGACTGGGATTGACGCCTTTCAAAGAAGGGTATTGAAAATCCGGGAGCTGTCTGTATTGGACTTCAGATAATAGTGAAATCCGGCTTCTAGAGAATTCCATGCTTCCTGATGCCCGTCATAAAAGAGAATATTCACCATGTTCGTGTGGCGCCCGTACATCAAGTCCTGGAATTTCAATGCGCCAGCCTCCCCCGTAAAGGAGCTGATCCCGGAGAGGACGTAACCGGCAATGGTCCCGTCCTGAGAAATACCGACACCTGGCAGATAATAATTCGGTGTAATCATATAATTGTAAAAAGAATACGTATTTGAAAAATCCATCAGACTCGAACGCGCAGAAGGAGTGCGTATTTCAGGGACCCGGATTCCGTCCATCGGATCGTGAATTGCCGATTCCTTGTTCAGTCCCCCGTAGTGGGTCGCAAGGTAATAGCGCGTGGCCCCTTTGTCGATCCCGTTCGGGCATTTCATGAATTTCGGTACGGGAGTAGTCCCGTTGATGGCGTGTCCGCGCGCAGAATCATATTCATATCGAAGAATTTCCTGCCAGTAAGTCGTGGTAAGGGAAGTGTAATAGGGATTGGCAAGCTTCACCGTCCAGCTCGGTGTCACATAACCGTAGGTTTCCGCATAGCCGGAATCCAGCAGGGAAAGATTTTTCAGATTCCCCGCACACAGAATCCGTTTTGCAGACTCCCGCGCCTTCCCGAGCGCCGGAAGAAGCAACGATGCAAGAAGAACCACAAGCGCAATGACCACAAGAAGTTCGATCAGTGTGAAAATCCCTTTGCGGCAAATTCTGCCCATCCCTATCCCAAACCGTTGTTTCATCCCCGTTTATCCTTCCTGTATTTTTGCCCGGATGGCACGCCTCGCGGACAAAGTGATGTAAAAATGACAAACAGCAAGATCGGTTCTCTCGGCAAATTTTCCCCCTCTCACGCCGCCAGGACCGGCATCCCTTTCGGCAGATGAATTTCCACGCAGTTCACAACCGGAAACAAACATGCAAAAACAGGGAAAAAAACGACAAAACCATATTGTATTATGGCACCATGTTTTTCCATTACAAGCCCTTCCCGTGAAAAATCGCGATTTTTCCATATTTCGCACAGCCGGCTTCTTCTGCTGTATCATGGCCGGTTTCCGAGCTCCATCACACCGGGTTCCGGGAAAGAACTTTTCTCAAAGTTGAAAAAAGAAAAGAAGATTTTCTTCTGTCCTCCCCCGCGCAGAAAAAGGGCTTTTTTTCTCCTTCCCCGCCTCCCGTTTTTCAAAGTCCGGGCGGCAGCAATGGAACTCCGGAAAATACAGGGGATGCAGGAATCCGCCGAAGCGCATTTCCCCTCTTCCCGGAACAGAACATCCGCGGAAAAATAAATGTCTGGACAGATACAAAAAAAGGGAGGCGTTGCCCGCAGGGGGAGCGGGACAACGCCTTTTGGGAAGAGAAATATTCGGACTCCGAAGAACAGTCGGCGTGGCAAGGGGAATACCAGCGTTCCGACCATGAAAACGTTCTTCTTCGCCCGTGAGTTATTATATCCCGCGTCCATTGCATTGTCAAGATGAAAAAATCAAAAAAAGCGAATTTTTTCTTAAAAATGAGAAGCAGCCTGCAAAAAAATGCACTGCAAAGCGCAGAAAAATTACCACTGAAGAGGAATTCCGGCTCCTCCCATTCCGCCGGACGCTTCTTCGCCCCCCGCCTTTTTTTTTCAGAGGACACCCCCGGGGCCGGGAATCAAAAGGAAAAAGCAAAAAGGAAAAAAAGAATATAAAAAAAGGAAAGAGGCAGACAGCGCCTCTTCCCTCATTCTCCTGTACAGTCTGATACAGATGAGATGAATTAAGATTCTTTCTTTTCGGGAACGGGAGGAAGCTTACCGACCGTCATCCCGGAGGAAGCACCCGGTTGACGTTTCAAAGCCACCGTTGCCAGTTTGACATCGCAAAGAGCGCAGGGGCCGCCCACACATCCGCCCTCACAGGCCATCACTTCCAGGAAATTTCCGGGAAGTTTGCCCATGCCGTACAGTTTGAGCTGAGTCAACGTCTTTTTGGTGATGCCGTCAATGAAATGGGTGTCGACCTTCATCTCCTTGATTTTCTCCTTGCATTCGGGATCATTCGCCGCGGCGTTGAGAAGGGCTGCGGTGACGCCGCAGCTGGTGGCGAAACCGCGGGCATACGGATCTGCCTGACGGTCCAGTTTTTCCTCCGGACAGGAGGTGACGTCGATTTCCTTTGCTGCAAAGAGAGAGGCCAGTTCCTCGAAAGTCATGACGTAATCGACCGATTCCTCCGCTGCCGCCTCCCGGCGCTTCGCCAGGCAGGGACCGATGAAGACCGTCACCGAATCCGGATAGTGCTTCTTGACCTCGCGCCCCGCAAAGACCATCGGGCTCGGGGTGGAGGAAACATAGGGAAGAAGCTCTTTCACATGCCTCCGCACAGCCTCGACGTAGGCAGGACAGCAGGAAGAAGTCATGAGCCGGTCTCCTCGCTCCATTCTTTCAAAGAACTCCTTCGTCTCATGATCGGCCGTCATTTCCGCCCCGAACGCAACCTCCTCCATGTGGGAGAAGCCGACCGCCTTCAACGCGGAAGCAATCTGCCCCAGCGTTCCGGGAAAATGCCCCGAAATGGCAGGAGCCACCATCGCAATCACCTGGCGCCCGGCACGGATATGCTTCAATACGTCAATGATGTGGGAGCGCTCCATAATGGCGCCAAACGGACACGCTTTCATGCACTTGCCGCAGGCAATGCATTTGGAGAAGTCGATTTTTTCGGTTCCGTCCGGATTTTTGCTCAGCGCGCCGACCGGACACGCTTCCTCACAGGGAATCGGGATCCGGATGATCGCGTGATAGGGACAGACCTGCGTGCATTTGCCGCAGTCGATGCACTTGGTGTGGTCGATATGCGAATGCCCGTCACGCACGGACGTCGCCTGTTTCGGGCAGACGAAAACGCAGGGGCGCGCAAAACATCCCTGGCACGCATCCGTTACCATGTACTGAGACTTCACACACGCATGGCACGCCATTCCCAGAAGACTCAGCGCCTCCGCCGGAGCCTTCTCCCTTTTCAGAGCCTCTTCACAGTATTCCGAAACCGGTTTGAAATCATCCTGATCCGCCTCGACCGCAAAGCCGAGCATGGAAATCAGACGATAGCGCAGAATGGCGCGGTCCAGATAGATGCAGCAGCGGGAAGGCGAATGGCCGCGGGGACGCATCACATACGGGATCCGGTCCATTTCCCGGTTTCGATCTTCTCTCTCGAACGCCCGGATCAGGTTGATCAGGAGTTCGCGGCGGGTCCTGAGTGAATCATTCTGCATGGCCATCTGGATCACTTCTCCTTTGCGGCGATTTCACGGAGTGCGTCGATAATCCGGTCGATGGAGGCGTTTGCAACGATCACGGAATCATTGATCCGGACAAAGGGAGCCTTCCCGTGGTTGCTGTTCTTGCAGAACCCCAGACAGGTGTTGCCGAAAATTTCAACACGGTCCTTGAGTTCTTCGGGAATGAAATCCTCCAGATTCTGCAGTTCCGCAGCGCCCAGAATGAAGCATGTCGTCCCGACGCAGATTTCCACCTTGATTTTTTCCTGCATAATGAAATCGTTCCTCCATATATTTCAGAAATATCTGATGATCACTTTCTTCAAATACTTTTCCTCAAGGACCTGCTTGAGTTTCTTGACGATGTTCCGGCGGATCTCCAGATCCACCGGAAGATTCGGATCCTGATGCGCCTCATTGACTTTGGTCCCGACAATCAGTTCCACCACATCGCTTTCCAGAAAGATGTCCATCATTCTCTTCACGGTGGAGGATTCCGGATTCATGTTCCCGGTCTCCAGATTTTTCACCAGTTCCGTCAGAGTCAGGATGCCTTCGGTCACCAGGGCGATCCCGTCCATTTTGGAACTGGGGGGGACTTTTGCGTCCATGTGGCGCCAGTCGGTTTTCAGGGGGCGGGAAAGTTCACGGCTCAGAATGGAGGCGGTGGTGCCTCCGGAGACGATGACTTTGCCGTCAAAGTTCAATGCGGTCTCGGCGAATTCGCGGTCGCGGTCAGGCTTGAAGGGCGGGCCGGTCAGCAGACGCAGGCGGCGCGGCCGGCGAAGATAGATCACCGTGCAGCTGATATCGTCTATCGCCCGCTGTTCGGGATTTTTCAGCAGGGCCTGAGTCACGACCAGACGGGAAAGATCCCGTGCGGAGATGTCCGGCTTGTTTGCGACCGTCTCCTGAATGAATTTCAGGCAGCCTTCGCGCCGCCATCCGAATTTCGTAATGCTGAATCCAAGACCCGCCTGACTGACGCCGTCGCTGAAAAAAATAATCCGGTCGTCCGGAATCACCTTCAAATCGAAAACTTCCAGTTTCCGGTTTGGCCAGCGTTCGGCATACATGGTCCTGTGATCCCACTGCAGATCCTTGCCGGCACGCAGATGGATGAAACGGGGATTGTCCATTTCAATGATGCGGACACGGCCGCCGGAACGGACGTCCGCCACGGTGAAGGTGGCATAGCTGATCTTCCGCTTCTCGCAGACAGGAAGACTGTCCATGATGATCTCCGCGGCCTGCACAATCTCCACATTGCTGTCCCGGAAGAGTTTCAAGGCCATGGTCGTGGTCATCTTGGAAAGGAGCGCGGCCTTGATGCCGCTCCCGAGACCGTCGGAAAGAACGGCGAGGGTGCGGGCTTCATCATCCACACGGATGCTCTGGAAATCGTCCCCGCAGACGCTCTGCCCGGTCTTGATTTTCTGGGAGCATTCAATCTCCACAAAAGTTTCTTCCAGAATGGGATTCTCCGTACTCATGGGTCTGTCTCAGCCTCCGGCCTGTTCAGAGGGATTCTTCGGCTTCGCCTTGTAGCCGCTGGCCACTTCGTGAAGCAGGATCTCGGTGTCGGCCATGTGTTCGCCGAGGTACATGGCGATCTTCTGGACCGTTTCCACATTCTTCTTGATCACTTCGTTGGCTTTCTCGGCAATCTGTTCACGGCGCATTTCCGTCTGCGTGACGTCCTGAATGATGGCGCCCACAATCTGGTGCGGCTCAATGGAGAAAATGGTCACGTTGAAGATCTTGTCTTTTTCCATCTGGTTGTTCAGAATCAGGTCCTTCCCCGTTTTCAGGACGGTATCGAAGAGTTCCGTGAACTCCAGAATCGTGCAAAGTTCCGCCCCGGCGAGCCCGGGCTCGGCGTCATAAGCCATTTTCGTGTCCTCGCCGAACAGAGAGGCAAAGGCTTCGTTGCACTCGATGATTTTCAGGTTCCGGTCCGCAATCACCACGCCGGAAGGAATGTATTTGATGAGCGCGTTGCTCTTCTTCTGCGCCATCCGGCGGAGATGGGAAAGGCACATGGCGGACTCCGCTTTCCCCGACAGACGTGCAATGGCAAAGTCGCGGCAAGTCGGATATCCGCAGCCGCCGCAGTTCAGTTCATCCTCCGCGGCATACTTGCCGATCTCGGCAAGAGCGGAGCGGATTTCTTCTTCAGACACGGTTTTTTCCGTCTGGACATCGGCGCTGAAGGTTTCCGAAATGTCGACTTCCACCTTCCGGTCCAGACTGTTCCGGACCGTGGACTCCTCAATCGTCGCCAGAATTCCGCCGATGGAAGATTCGTTTCCATGCATGGAGGGGCCGTTGACGCAACCGCCGTTACACGCCAGACATTCGATGAACACCCCGTGAGGCAGAGAATCCAGACGGCTCTTCGGCCCCAGAACGCGTTTGATGTTGTTCAGCCCCGAAAGAGTCAGATAATACGAATTGTCACCGGGCGCCCCGCGGAGGGTTTCGTTCATTCCACCCTCCACGGCGTAGAGACGGCCTTCCACGGCCGCAGACGGAACAAAAACATCCTCCGCTCCGGAAAGAGTATCCTGAAAATTCACGCCGTCCTGTTTCATCCAGAGTTTCAGATCGTCGAAGGTGAGCGCCACGTCCAGAAGTTCCGGATGGGCGGCGCTCTCGTTCTTCTTCGCGGCGCAGGGACCAAAAAACACCACCGCAATGTCGCTGCCGTATTCCTTCTTCAGAAAACGGCAGTGCGAAAGAAGGGGGGACAGCATCGGCACAATGGAATCCACGCGCTCGGGCAGGTATTTCCGGATGTAGGACACCGTTGCGGGACAGGCGGGGGAAATGAAGAGCCGCCCGGGATTCTCACGCAGGAGCCGCCCGGTTTCAGAACTCAGAAGCTGGGCTCCGAGCGCGGTCTCGCTGACTCCGGCAAAGCCCAGTTTCTTCAGGACCGCGATCAGTTTGGCGGAATCCAGTTCCTGGAAATAACTGGTCCAGCTCGGTGCAATGGAAGCATAGACTTTCCGCCCCTGGGAAATCAGGAATTTTGCGTGGCTCAGATCCGGACGGATGCGTTTCGCCCCCGCTGGACAGACTTTCACACAAGTCCCGCAGGCCACGCAGAGTTCGGGAATCACGCTGGCGCTGCCGTTCGTCACCCGGATCGCCTTGCAGGGACAGTGACGGACGCATTTGTAGCAGTCCTGACATTCATTCGTCACCGTATAGACAGGAAAACCCGTATTCATTCCCCGCTTCCTCCCTCCGTCATGTTTCCATTTTCATTTTCATTCTCATTTTTCTTTTCAAAAAGATCCCGCATCAGCTGCAGGACAATGTTCTGGTCAATCCCCCCATAGCGTTTGCCGTTGATCGTGATATTCGGCCCCGTCGCACAACTGTCCTGGCAAAGGCAGCAGTTGAAATCCAGGTCGATTTCATCACGCAGTCCGTGTTCTTCAAGATACTTTTCGATCACTCTGAGATTCGCCTCGTTGCCCCGGGCGAAACAGGAGCTTCCCAGACAAATTCTGATCACGGGTTTCGGCATGGGATTCATCTCCTACATAAAAAAAAGTTGGTCTTCAGATTGAGTTCAGGCGTTTTGATTCTGCATTGTTTCCGGGCAATATAGCATTCGGGAAATTCATATTCAAGTATTCAAGTCTCCTCCCGCGCAGAAAGGATCCAAAGGATCCCGAGTTCTCCGGAGCTTCTTCAACGCGTGTTTTTCAGTCGGAGGGGAAAGAGGCTTTTGAAAGGAAAACGCCGCTCCCGTCCCGCAGCGGAAGCAGAAAAAGAATCGCTCGGAAATGACTTGCAAAAAAGCCGCCCGCATGGTATTTTTGAAAATGTTTTCAAGAATTTTAAGAATCTGAAAAATCAATCACAAGACTTCGTCTCACAGACAGAAAAGGATGACGGATCCACATGGACTACAGAAGATATTTCCGGGACTACCCGGACAAGAACGGCCGCTTCGGCGAATACGGCGGCGCACTCGTCCCCCCCGAACTGAAAAAACCCTTCGAGGAAATCAGCAAAGCCTACAATGCGATCTGTCATTCCGCACAGTTCATCAATGAACTCCGCAGGATCCGGAAGGAATTCCAGGGGCGTCCGACTCCCGTCTATCACTGCGCCCGCCTTTCCCGGAAACTCGGGCAATGCCAGATTTATCTGAAACGCGAAGACCTGAACCATACCGGAGCACATAAACTCAACCATTGCATGGGGGAAGGACTGCTCGCGAAATTCATGGGAAAGAAGCGCCTCATCGCCGAGACCGGCGCCGGACAGCACGGCGTGGCCCTCGCCACAGCAGCGGCCTACTTCGGACTCGAATGCGAAATCCACATGGGCGAAGTCGATATTGAAAAACAGGCGCCCAATGTCACAAGAATGAAGATCCTCGGAGCAAAGATCGTGCCGGTTTCCTTTGGACTGCGCACCTTGAAGGAAGCGGTCGATTCCGCCTTCCAGTCCTATCTGAATTCCTATGAGGAATCCATCTACTGCATCGGCTCCGCACTCGGACCACACCCCTTCCCGCAGATGGTGAGGGATTTCCAGATGTGCATCGGACTGGAGGCAAGAGAACAGTTCCTGGAAATGACGGGCATTCTCCCGGATGTGGTCTGCGCCTGTGTGGGCGGAGGAAGCAACGCGGCAGGCATGTTCTCGGCGTTTCTGAACGATCCTGTGGAAATCTGCGGTGTCGAACCCCTCGGAAAGGGTTCCGCTCTCGGCCAGCACGCCGCTTCCATGACCTTCGGAAAAAAAGGCACTCTCCACGGCTTTGACAGCATTATTTTGCAGAATGAGGACGGATCCCCGGCACCGGTCTATTCCATCGCCAGCGGACTGGATTATCCCGGAGTCGGACCCGAACATGCCTTCTGGCATGACCAGAAGAGAGTCAACTATGTCACGGCTTCAGATGAAGAGGCGGTGGATGCTTTCTTCAAACTCTCCCGGTATGAGGGCATCATCCCCGCGCTGGAAAGCGCTCATGCCGTCGCCTACGCCATGAGAAGAGCCAGGGAAATGCAGTCGGGGGCCATCCTCGTCAACTGCAGCGGACGCGGCGACAAGGACGTCGATTACATCGTGGAGCGTTACGGATACGGTGACAATTACCGCTTCCCCGATGACGGCAAGGAAAGCGCAAACAACGAATTCTGAGCGATCCGGAAAACGTTTCCGTTCCCCCGCTTTTCCCAGTACACTGTCACAAGAACAGTTTCAAGTTCAACAGGAGAAAGAAAATCCGGGCTTTCCCCTCCTTTTTACGGAACTGAGGGAGGACCCGGATTTTCTTTCTCCTGACTTTGAAACAGCATTTTTTTAAGCTTTCCTGCTGTCCCTGTTTTCTACCTCTCTCCTGCAGGAGGATGCGTCTCTTTTCCCTTTACACACCTTCCTGTCTCTATATCCGACGTCTTCGTCTCTGTTGTTTTTCCGTTTCCATCTTTTTCTCTCCTGCGGCAGCATGCACGGTGGGGGTGAAGAGAAAGCAAAAGACGGGGATGCGCGCTGATGCGACTTTTTTATTTCCGCCGCTTCTGCGGAGAAGAGGAAACTCAGGCATTTTCTTCCGGCGCGGCGGAGGAGGAGGCGGCGGCGGCACTTTCCTCCCCACCTTCTCTGCTGCCGGAGGAGTCCGGAATGGGGGGAGAGGAGGAAGAGGAGGAGATTTCAGGAACGGGCGGCCCGATGCGGAGAACGGAACGGCGTTCGATCAGGCGGTTGCAGGGAAGAGTCGTCACCATGGGGACGGCATTTTTCCCAGCATGCGGAGAAGAGGAAGAGAAAGAAGAGGAAGAAAGAGTGAGGATGATTTCCGCGGCGGCGGTGCCTAGGGCGGAAAAATCCTGGGAAACGGTGGTCTGAGGAGGCGTCATGTAACAGGAATTGCGGTCGTCCTCGAAAGTGATCAGGGACAAATCCGCGGGGATTTGTTTGTTGAGCAGATAAAGAGCATAATTCACAATTGTGCCGTTGTTTTCACCTTCTACGATCAATGCCGTCGGTTTCTGTTTGAGGAGCAGAGAGAGGGCTTCGGGGATCTCTTCCTGCCGGGAATACAAACCGATCATCGTTTCATCCGCAGCGATTCCGTGTTTCTGAAGCGCTTCCCTGTATCCGGCTTCCCGCTGATTGCTGCCCCAGTTGTTCCAGGCGCAGCGGAGGAAGGCGATTCTGCTGTGGCCTGCGTGGCAGAGATGATCCACCGCAAGTTTCAGCCCTTCCCGATGGTCGGTGACCACAGAAGGAATGCCATCGGCAAAACTGTTCACCAGAAGGACGGGAATTCCGCTTGCCCGGATCTGTTCCGCATAGGTCCCATCGGTCAGGATCACACCGCGGAAGGAGTTTTCATGCAGATACGGCAGAAAGGCGGGTCCGAAGATCTGGGCATTGCAGCCGAGTTCAAAAAGGCGTTTTGTCGTATAATGCAGCAACTGATTCCAATACGGATCGAAGGAAAACGCCCCCGGGATGCTGGTCATGATGCCGAAAAGAGAACGGGATGAGTAGATATGAGGAGCGTAATTCATCTCCCGCGCGGTTTTGAGGACATTTTCCCGGGTCTTCTCAGAAACATAGGGGTGTCGGCTGAAAACACGCGAAACCGTGGCGGTGGACACTCCCGCCGCCCGGGCGATATCCTGAATGGAGGAGGAAGTTGAAGTGGAGGAGGATTTCGGATTTGCCGTTTTTCCCCGGGGCGTCTTCTTTTGTTTTTTCATTCGCGGAGACCTCCTTGCGATGAAATGATTCCACTCTTCTTCCAGACAGGATGAGGGGATGAGGGTGCCGCAGCCTTTTCCGGCACATTTCCTTCCCGGCTGTCCCGCCTGTAATTGAAAGCTCTTACACCGAGCTTGTACTTTGACATGGGAAATCGCCGAAATCAATACATCCTGTGAAAAAAAACAGAAAAAAAGCAGATTTCTCGCTTGTTTTATGTAACAGTTACATTATGATATAGGAAAGGTTTGGATTTTTTTCTGAAATAGATGAGAAAGAAAACAACGTTCCCCCCCCCAAAAAAACAAGGAAGGATGTTCTCACATGAAACAATATCGCATCGGAGTCATCGGAGCCGGGGCCATCGCCCAGGGCTGTCACATTCCGGGTTACATGGCGGCAAAGAACTGCATTCTGGCCGCAGTGGCGGGTCCTGAGAAGAATGCCTGAAAATGCTTCACGACAACAAGATGATTTTTCAGAAGGAATACTCCGACTACCGTGAAATGCTGAAAGAGGAGAAACTGGATTTTGTATCCATCTGCGTTCCGAACAAATTTCATGCGGAATGCGCCATTGCGGCGATGCGCGCAGGCGCCGATATTCTTCTGGAAAAACCGATCACGCTCACGTTGAAGGAAGGCATGGCTGTACAGCGGACGGCGGAAAAGGAGAAACGCCGCATCATGGTCGGTTTTTCCCACCGTTTCAACGAGTTGAACGTGGCGGCAAAGAAGGCGCTGGAAGCGGGGAAAATCGGGAAGCCGTATATGATCCGGATCCGCTTTGCGCACAGCGGGCCGTTCCCGGGATGGGCGAAGACAGACTGGTTTTACAATCCTGAGATCGCCGGCGGCGGAGCGCTTCTGGACATGGCAGTCCATGCGTTTGACATTTCCCAATGGTTTCTCGGGCCGATCACCGGGATTTCAGCAAAGGCCAAGACTCTCCGGAAAAAGATCAAGGTTGACGATAATGTCGTGGCGCTTATGGAGTTCGGGGATTCCTGCATGGGATATGTCGAATGCGGCTGGACTTCCCCGGCCGGATTCGGCGGAATCGAAATCATGGGAGACAAGGGCCTCATCGTCTGCGACTACAACAACAACCGCACTCTTCTGACCTGCGGATGCACAAAGCCGGACGGAACTCATGAAAACGTTACATCCATCCTTCACAAGGGGAAAAAGTGGGCATGGAACCACGAAATGGCCTATGCCGTCAAGACACTTGCATCCGGGAAGCCCTTCTCTCCGGGAATCGAAGACGGGATCAAAACCTTGAAGGTGGTTCTTGCAGCCTACAAATCCAGTGCGACTGGGCGTTTCATTTCCCTGAAGTGAAACGCACAGAAAAAAGGAAAGAAAGGAAAGGAGAAACAAAGTGGAAAAGAAAATGAAGATCGGGTTCATTGATCTCAGCATAGATGAATGGCACGCAAACAATTATCCTGCCTGGTTCCGGTCCTCGCCCCGGGCTGCGGAAATCGAACTTGGATATGCGTGGGAAAAGACTCCGAATCCGGCGGGAAAGGCTCTCGGAGACTGGTGCAGAGAGTATGGCATGACTCCCGCCGCATCGCTGGAGGAAGTGGTGGAACGTTCGGACGCGCTCTGCGTTCTTGCTCCGTCGAATCCGGAAGTGCATGAAGAACTTGCGAAACTCCCGCTGAAAAGCGGAAAACCGGTGTATGTGGACAAACCCTTTGCGCCTTCCAAGGCGGCCGCGAAGAGAATGTTTGCTCTGGCGGAAAAACACGGAACGCCACTCATGTCCTCTTCGGCACTGCGTTTCGGAGAAGAACTCATGGAGGCAAAGAAGCGTCTGCGCGAAGAAGCGGGGAAGATTGTCTCCGCCGTCACGACGGGTGGGGGAAAGACCTTTGAAGAATACGGGATCCATCAGCTGGAAATGCTGGTCTCCTGCCTCGGAACGGGCGCGAAACGCGTCATGTCCTGTTCCCGGACGGAACCGAATCTGCATTTGATGATCGACTATGGAGGAGAGCGTTTCGGAATGGCCCACTACCATCCGGCGCTGCCCTTCAGCGCAGCACTCGGAACGAATGCCTTCCTTGTTTCAGAACAAACCCGCGTGGAAAAAAGGATGTTTGAAAATCTGATTGCTGAAATGACCGAATTTTTTTTCAGCGGCACATCCCCCATTCCCCAGGAGGAAACAATCGAAATTGCGGCGCTGCTGGAAGCGGGAGTCTCGGCCTCCGGAAAGCCGTTTGAATGGATTCAGATCTGACGTTCCTGCGGGAAATTTCCCGGAGGAATTTTTCCTTTCCCTGACCTGAAAGGGAAGAGGTGGAAAAAGAAAAGAGGCCAGGGAAGCCGTTCCCTGTTTCTTTTCTTTCTTTCCTCCTTTTCCCTTCTTTTTTTTCTTCCCGACTGCTTCCGGGTCAGAAGGAGTTCTCTTTTTCTTTTCCGGAGATCTTCCGGAATTATCTTTTCCGTTCCGGCGGCGGATGCGGATTTTTCCCCTGCGGGGAGCCGTGAAGGGAAGGGAAAGAGAAGGACAAAATTGCAGGATCTTTTCCCTTATTTGACGAGACGGCGTTTGAGATGACGGAGCGGCTGCTGAAGCATCCGGATGAAAAAACCGACCAGGAAAGCAGCAAGAATGGTTCCTTCCCTGATCCCGCTGATGTTCCGGAAGCAGCAGAGGGAAAGGACGAGAGCGGCAATCACAATGGAAAGATCGAAACAGACCTTCACAGTGCCGAAAGGGATGTCATATTCATCCGCAAGCGTTCTGACGAATCCGTCGCCCGGCATATAGGAAACATCGGCAAGGAGCTGGAAGGCGATGCCGGAGGCAAGCAGTCCGCATCCGAGCAGTTCCTCTCCGAGCCGGAGCCAATACTGTTCCGGCACCAGGAAGGAGCCGATCCACATCCCGAAATCAATGCAGAAGCCGAAGGCGAACAAGGTCGGGAGCTGTCCCAGGCGAGTCCACGGGAAACGTCTGCGCAGGATCAGGACCTGGAGCCCCATGAAGAGCAGATTGATCCCGACGGTCGTCATCCCGAGCGTCCATGGAAAAATGAATGTGAGCACATACGGAAGACTGCTGATGGGTGTCGTCCCCAGTCCGGGAAGGGTGCTGAAAGCCACCCCGAAACCGGCAAGGACAATTCCGGTGCAGAACAAGAAAAAACGTTTTCTTTTACTGAAACGGGACTTCATATTCCAATATCCTGATCCATTCTTTTTTCTTCTTTTCTCCTCTCAGAAGACCTGTCTGCTCCATTTTGATGGCACTTCCTCCGGCTCCGCCGGGGAAAGCGGTCCAGTTCTGCGCAACGCACCTTTTTCTGAGGAAGGGAAAAAAACGGAAACCTGTTTTCCCGCAAAATCCCATTGTTTCCGCTCCGGAACCGGGGTGAAGTCTTTTTCCCGCCTCCATAAGAAACGCTTTCCCGGGGGGGGGATGTGGTGAAAAAATGTGGGGACAATGCGGAACTGCAAGGGCTGCGACGCGAGAGAGAGAAATTCCGGAACGATCAAAAACGGCCAGGCTTCCATCAACATAAGCAGTTGATTTTGAGGACAGAAAAGTGTTCAGGAACTGGTGGGCGCTGAGGGACTCGAACCCCCGACATTCACGGTGTAAACGTGACGCTCTAACCAACTGAGCTAAGCGCCCTCTGCATGATAAAAATTCCTTCATCGCCCTTTTTCCAGCCTCCGGGCCCGACAGATACGGCACGTCAAAGAGAACAAACCGTTTTCAATGTCTGCCAGAGGCAAAGTCCTTGCGGGACAGCTCCGGAAGCAAGAAAAAACATCCTTCAATCCCGTTCAGCAGCACATTTCTTTAAGATAACTCCATTTTTCCATCTTTCAAGACGAGGAATTTTACAAAAGAGGTGTATATTATTCTTTCTGCAGAAAAACAGAAGAAATACCGATATCCTCTGAAATTTCTCACTTGATATCGCATATCGTTTCAACAGGAAAAAGGAAACAGCAAATGCACAAATACAGAACGCACACATGCGGCGCTCTCAGGAAAAGTGACGTCGGAGCGGAAGTCAAACTTGCCGGCTGGATTCACAGCGTCAGGGATCATGGGGGAGTCATTTTCATCGACCTGCGCGACCACTACGGGAAAACTCAGATCGTCATTGACCCGAAAATGCATTTTTACCAGGAACTGGAACGCTGGCGTGTGGAAACGGTCGTTGCCTTCACGGGGACCGTCGTTGCCAGGAGCCAGGAGACGGTCAATCCGAAACTGCCAACGGGCGAAATCGAAATCGCTGCCGAAAACATGGAAATTCTCGGCACCACCGAACAGATTCCCTTCCAGGTTGCAAAAGACGAGGACGCCCCTGAAGCGACCCGCCTCAAATACCGTTTCCTGGATCTCCGAAAGGAAAAACTCCACTCCAATATCATGCTCCGTTCCCGCCTGATCGCCGAAATCAGACGGAAAATGACGGAAATGGGTTTCAATGAATTTCAGACCCCGATCCTGACAAGTAGTTCTCCGGAAGGCGCGCGGGATTATCTTGTCCCCAGCCGTGTGCATCCGGGGAGTTTCTACGCCCTGCCTCAGGCTCCGCAGCAGTTCAAACAGCTGCTCATGGTCGCGGGATTCGACCGCTACTTCCAGATTGCCCCCTGCTTCCGCGACGAGGACGCACGCGCCGACCGTTCCCCGGGAGAATTCTACCAGCTCGATATGGAAATGAGCTTCGTGACTCAGGAAGACATTTTTGCCGTTCTCGAAGAACTTCTTTCCTCGATTTTCCCGAAATTCAGCTCCAAGAAGATGAATTCCGCCCCCTTCCCCCGTATTCCCTACCGCGAAGCGATGAACCGCTATGGTTCGGACAAACCGGATCTGCGCAATCCGCTTTTCATGGTGGATCTGTCTGAACTTTTCCGCGATTCCGGATTCAAGGCGTTCGCCTCGACGGTGAAGAACGGAGGAGCCGTCCGCGGGATCCGTGTCCCGGGAGTTGTCGGAGTCCAGCCGAGAACCTGGTACGACAAGATGGAAGCCTTTGCCAAGGAAAACGGTTCCAAAGGCCTGGGATACATCACCTGGTCGAAAGAAGGGGAAATCAAGGGCCCCATCGCAAAATTCATGACGGCTCAGGAAATTGAAGAACTGAAAAAACTTGCCTCCATTGAAAACGGGGATGTCCTCTTCTTCATCGCGGACAAGACGGACGCTGCCAACGCCATCGGAGGCAAAGTCCGCACCCGCCTTGCGGAAACGCTGAAGCTCATCCCCGATGATGAATTCCAGTTCTGCTGGATCGTCGATTTCCCGATGTTTGAACTGGACGAGGAAAGCGGCAAGATTATCTTCAGTCACAATCCCTTCTCAATGCCGCAGGGGGAAATGGAAGCTCTTCTCACAAAGGATCCGCTCGATATTCTTGCCTATCAATACGATATTGTCTGCAACGGGATCGAACTTTCCAGCGGCGCCATCCGGAATCATCAGCCGGAAGTCATGTACAAGGCTTTTGAAATCGCCGGATATCCCCGCAAGGTGGTGGACGAAAAATTCGGCGGCATGATCCGCGCATTCAAGCTCGGTGCGCCTCCGCATGGGGGAATCGCTCCCGGAGTCGACCGGATGGCCATGCTTCTCGCTGATGAACCCAACATCCGGGAAGTCATCGCCTTCCCCTTCAATCAGCAGGCTCAGGACCTCATGATGAATGCTCCGGCGCATGTGGACATGAAACAGCTCCGGGAACTCCGGATTGTGCCGATTCCGCAGGAACTCAAGTATGAGGAAACATATCGGAAAATCATGGCGGAAGCTCAGAAAGTCAGAGATGCCGCCGCGGCCGCGGATGCGGCCATGGCGGGGGATTCTGCTTCTGCGGGTTCTGCAGTGACGGGGGATTCTCTTCCTCAGGCCTGAGGAAGAGAGGCTGCCGCCCCGTACGCGCCCTCCCCTTTCCACAGTCCGGGGGGCTTCTTGCGGCGGCAGTCATTTCCTTTCCCCTCTTTCTCTATACATAACAATACCTTCTTTCTTCTTCAGGATTTCCTCTCTCCGCAGAGGGCGGAAGAAAGAAGAGAGGCAGGAGAAGAAGAATTAAAGAAGAGGGGGAGCCGTTGTTTCCGGGAGAAAAGCGGGAAGAATGAGGGAGCATACCGAGAAGAAAGTAGAAGCGAACGGCAGAAACGCAGAGAAGAGAACGAAACAACCTGGAATTTTCAGCATACTGCATCAGGGAAAAATCGAGACAGGAATCAGAGGCTATGATCTATTTAGTCAGAAGTGCAAGGAGACAAGGATTGCCGTTCCGGCTTTCATCGCTGGCGCTTCTGCTTGTGGCGGCATCGGCAGTTCTTGCTGCGGTCCTTCTCTGGCAGGGGATCCGGAAGCTCTGTGATTTTTGTGACCGTTACTCCCGCTACGACGCATTGATTCTGGAAGCCGGCAGAAGGAATGGAGTGGATCCCCGTCTTTTGAAGGCGGTGATCTGGCGTGAAAGCCGTTTCCGTCCAGATGCGCGCGGGACGAAGGGGGAAATCGGTCTGATGCAGATCATGCCGAAGGCCTCTGCTCAGGACTGGGCGGATGCGCAGGGAGTGAAACTTCCTTCCAGAGGCGCTCTTGCCGATCCCGCATTGAATATAGAGATCGGTTCCTGGTATCTGGGACGCGCTCTCTGGAAGTGGCGGGGCTACAAGGATCACGTGGTGCTGGCTCTGGCGGAATACAATGCCGGGCCGCGCAATGCCAGAGCGTGGAAGCCGCAGACTCCGGAGGGATCTGCTCTGGATAAAATTTCCATTGCCTCCACGCTTTCCTACGTCAAATCCATTCTAGGAAAATATGAAACGTACAAGAAAACATGGAAAATGGATCAGAAGGAGTAGACTTATGACACCTGTACTGAAAACGGCCTTCGGAATACTTTTCTCCGCTCTGGGACTGACTCTGACGCTTTCACTTCCGGCTCAGGAAACGCAGACGACCGGCAACGGAAAAATCATCAGAATTGACTTTGAACACAGCAAGCTTGATTCCGATGGAATCCCAGAAGGATGGGTTTACAAAGGGAAAATCGGAACTCCGGATCCGGTTTACGAAATTGTGAAGGATCCTGTTTCCGGGAAGAAGGTCCTGAAAATCACGGCGGACCGTGCAAGCGGGGCCATTCTTTTTGACATGAAGAACATCAGTCTGGAAAAATATCCCTATATGCGCTGGAAGTGGATGGTCGAAAAACTTCCTGACGGAGCGGACGGGCTTATTGACGAGAAAGACGATCAGGGGATTGCCGTTTACATGGGAAGCGGTCGTTTTACCCAGACCAGTGTGGCATACCGATGGGAGAATCTGACGGCAAAGGGGACGAAAGGACAGGCAAAATACGGAGCGGGTTTTGTCAAAGTCTTTTGGGAAGCCATGCGCAATTATCAGGATGGCACGGGAAAATGGTATACGGATGAATGCAATGTCAGGGAGGATTTGAAAAAGGCTCTTGATGTCAAAAAGATTCCGGAAAAGAATCTGGCTCTGAGCATTTCCTCCAACAGCCAATATACGGGTACAAAGGCTGTTTCTTATCTGGAATACATTGAATTCCTCGAACTTCCGCCTTCAAACAAGGGAAAATAAACTTTTTTGGGGGCAATCAAAAAAATACGGCAGGCGCAGCCTGACGGGTGCAGG
>CAJMAW010000052.1 GCA_905211485.1 uncultured Lentisphaeria bacterium
CGGAATCCGGTACAGCGGACTCCCGTATTTCCTGATCAGATAATCCCGGAAAAAGGAGAGATGCTTCATATCGCCTGTAAAGTTTATGACAAAGAAGAAGCGGAGGATGCAGAAACTCTGGAACTGTTCAGGATTTTCTGCGCGGCATGAAGCTCTTCAATGGCTTCGGCCGCCCCCGCGGGACTGCGGAAGACGGACGTCCCAGCCACCAGCACGTTCGCTCCTGCGGAAACCACTTCTTCCACATTCCCGGCCCCGATTCCGCCATCCACTTCCAGATGCGCCCGGCTGGAAATGGAATCCAGCATCCGGCGGATTTCAGCAATTTTCGGCAGCATATCCGTCATAAAGGACTGGCCTCCGAATCCAGGCTCGACCGTCATCACGAGCACCAGATCAAGATCCGCAATCACAGGCAGAAGCGCCGAAGCGGGTGTCCCCGGCTTCAGGGACACCCCCGCGGAACAGCCCGTCGCCCGGATTGCACGGATGAGTTCAGCAGGATCTTCGGAGCATTCAATATGAAAAGTGATATGATCCGCACCGGCATCGGAAAAGGCTTTGACATAACGCAGGGGATGAGTCATCATCAGATGCGTGTCGAACGGCAGGGAGCTGTGTTTCCGGAGGGCGGAAATCAATGCCGGGCCAATCGTCAGATTCGGGACGAAATGCGCATCCATCACATCCAGATGCAGCATGTCGGCATTCGCGGATTCGATTCTCCGGAGTTCTTCGCCCAGCGCGGCAAAATCCGCGGCAAGAAGGGATGGAGAAACAAGAACACGCTTGTTTGTGAAATCGCTCAGCGGACGTTTCATGGAGTGTCTTCCTTTCCCTTGAGCAGAACCTCGGGCATCTGTTCCGGAGGGATCTGATAATCGTCGTGCCCGCGTTCGCAGTCAAGCCATCTGCGATGCGCCCAGAGCCACTGTTCCGGAAAGCGGCGGATCTCTTTTTCAATCATGATGGTGTAAAGCTGGGTCAGATTCCTGACGTCCCTCTCCTTGTCCCCGGTCGGCGTATAGGAAATCGGTTCGGGACAGTGAAACTCAAATTTGAAATTCCCCGTACGGATCAGATAGGGCATGGCAAGGGGAGTGCCGGTTTTCAGATGCAGCAGGGCCGGAGTCGCATGCGCACGGGCCGGATGACCGAAAAACATCACGTCCACCCCTTCCTTCTTTGAAGCATGCTGATCCGCCACAATCGTAATGTTCTCCCCCTTTTTGTTCGCCTCAATCAAGGGACGGAGACCTCTTTCCTTCGATACAGTCCTGTGCTGAAAACTCGAACGGTGACTGTAAATATAGTCCCCGATCTTGTAATTCCCGAGCGGACGCATGATCGAACACATCGGAATGCCCGTGATATGGGAATGAACACCGCCCGCAAGTTCCCAGTTTCCCAGATGAGCCGTGGTGAGTATGATCTTGAAAGTGGTCTCGGGTTTCAGCATTTTCTGACTGGCAGGATCACCAGCAATCGAAATGTACTCATAAAAGTTGTCCTCATTGATAATCTGGTCAAATTTGACGATTTCCACAAAGAGTTTCACCATGTGGCGGAAGTTCTCCCTGGCAAGTTTCTTCGCCGATTTCAGATCCGTACGGATTCCGCTGTGGAGAATATGGCGTATCGTGCGGTTGCGGTGTTTGAAATCGAAAATGTAGAGAAGGCGGGAAATCACGCCCGCAAGCCAATAGGCGATATCGACCGGGAGAAGACGAACCAGGCCGACAGCCAGCATGAAGGCGCGGTATTCCAGCTCAATGGTCAGTTTGCTTTTTTTCTTTTCACTCATAGAACATTTCTCTCCGAAAAAATTACTGCCGCGGGTCTGCGCATAGGCTTCCGCAGTCTTCAATCACACGGTTCCCATACGGTCTCCATTCATAGCGTCATACTATATCACAGAGAGTCCGGAAAATCAAAGAATGTGGGGAAATGCCGGAAAAAAGAAAAGACAAATGGAATTTCCGCATTTCCCTCCGCTTTCATCAATGAGGATGGGGAAAAATCAAAACCACAGGATCCGCTGATCTCGGAATCCGCTGATCTCGGGGATCACCAGATCTTATGGACCTCCGTGAAAACAGGTGAGAGAAGAGAAGAGGATTCGGAAATCACGGTCAGGACGGGCAGACCGGAAAGTTTGCGGATCATTTCGACATTGTCCGTCTCGATTTCCGACGGATGAGACGGCATCAGGTTGATGCAGATTCCTGCGACGGGAATATTTCTGCGTTCCAGCTCGTTCAAGGAAAGCATCACATGGTTGATCGTGCCCAGTCCCGCGGTGGCGGTCAGGATGACAGGGAAACCGAGATATCCGATCAGATCCGCCATCATGCGTTTTTCATCTATCGGGACAATCAGTCCGCCGGCGCCCTCCAGGAGCACGAGATCAGGAGAGAAGTCCGACACGACTTTGTCATACGCCGCACGAATCCGCCCGAAGTCAATCACAATCCCTTCCTTCGCCGCCGCAAGATGCGGAGAGGATTCAAATTTCAGACAGTAGGGACACGCCAGATCCGAAGGCAGTTTCAGGACAAGCGGCGCCATTGTTGCGACACATCCGATATCCCCATCCTCCGGCCGTTCGAGTCCCGTCTGGACCGGTTTCATCACCGCGGTCCGTGCGCCCGCTCCGGAAGCGGCTTTCGCCAGCACTCCGGTGCTGAAGGTTTTTCCGATTCCTGTCCCGGTTCCGGTGACAAAATATGTGTTCATGAATTCATCTCCTTTTCCCGTGAGCCGGGATTTCAGGGGTTTGCAGGTGTCTCAGAAGGAGCCGGACAAGGCGTTCCTTCCTGCTGGGTTCGTTTTTTCAGGGTCAGAGGGAAAAATCCCTCGCAAAGAAAGATCCGGGCAGCTTCTGGGGTTTTCAGAAAATCGGAAAAAGCCAGGGGGGTCCGCTCGGTCATTCCATACAGTTTCACAAAAGGATACTTCCGGCTCAGAATGTTGTCCATTGCGGGGGAAACACCGTCCACGGGAAGGAGTTTCAGCTCGGAACGGCTGAAGTCGGTGATGTCAAGCAGAGCCATTCCGTCCGGATCGGAAGCGGCAAAGGAAACGGCTCCGGACTTTCTCCCGGTAATGAAGCGTTCCTGCCGGAAAGAAGGAGAATCATCGTCATTCTTCTCCCCCTTTCCGGGATTTGCGGGAAGAGTAACGCCTGAAGACGATGATGCGGCAGAGAAAAAAAGGGAAAGGAAGCGAAGCATGCCGGAAGAAAGATACAGGTGAATCGGGGTCCGATCCTTCTTTTCCTCTCCGCTCCAATGAGTTGCTGAACCAGAAAGGATTCTCAGCGCCGTCCCGGAGGAAAGCCCGGAGACAGGATTCTCCCAACTGACGCCGAAAAGAACGGCGGAGGCGCAGAAGAGAAGAGCGGGAGATTTCCCCTTCTCCTTCGCCTTTTTTCCCCCTTCTTCCTCCGTCTCCCCCTGAGGAGGATTTTCGCCCCCGGCGTTTTTTTCCAGGTGCTGAAGGGAGGAGGAAAGGATCACGTCCGGCACAAGCGCATCGGCGGAAGAATCGGAAGAAGTCTGAGACCGACGCACCGGGCGATAGGTCTCAATTTTGAGACGTTCCCCGGGATGCAGACGGAGGAACTCCTGAGCTGCCGTCCGGAGGGCCGGCAGCAGCTCCGGATCACAGGCAAACACAGGCACATGCCGCACAACAGGGGAGCTTTCGGCCCCGCCAGACTCATCCGCGGAAAAAGCCGGAAAGGAGAAAATAGGCAAAAGCAGAAGCACCGCCGCATTCCGAAGCAGGAAGCGGCAGATCAAACGGCTGTTTTTTCTCATCAGAAATCTCATTCTGTGATTTTCCCCTTTTCCCGGAGCGGCCGGGAAGGACCTCGGCACAATCCTGCGCAATATATTGCCCTGTTGAAAAAGAGCAAGCAAAGTGCAGATGGAAAGTTGAAATTTCCGGCAAAAAGTGTACTTTATCTGGTTTCAGCATCGTGATCTGAATTGGAGGAAAAAATTTTTCTGTCATATGTCAACATCTGGAGGAAACAAATGAGTGAGGATTATTCCTATCTGCCGGAGGCTGGGAATGAGAAAGGCGATCTGATCAGAGGCCTGCAGCTCGTTCAGTCCCGGGAGGGATATGTCTCGAACGAAGCGGTCCAGGCCGTTTCCAGGCATTTCGGCATTGCGGAGGCGGAAGTGGAAGGGGTTCTGACCTTCTACGCACAGTTCAAACGGATCAAGCCGGGTAAATATCAGATCAGCGTCTGCGACGGGACGGCCTGCCATATCAAAGGCTCCACGCAGATTCAGTCCTGGCTCACAGCGGAACTGGGCATCGGCAGCGGAGAAACCACGGCGGATGGAAGGTTTTCCATTGAGACCGTGGCGTGTCTTGGCTGCTGCAGTCTTGCGCCGGTGCTTTCCATCAACGGGAAAGTCTACGGCAAACTCGACCGCAGGGGACTCACGAAAATCTTGAACGAATACAGAAAAATGGACTGAGCAAGATGACCCATATCAAAAGAATCAAAGTCGGGACGGCTTCCTGCGGGCTGGCCGCAGGTTCCGCCGCGGTTCTGGAAGCGTTTCAGCGCAATGCGGGAGACATTCCGGTAGTGGAAGTCGGCTGCATCGGGCACTGCTATGCGGAACCGATGGTCGAAGTTGAATGTGAGGACGGTTCCAGCATCTTCTATTCCTCCGTCAAGGGAGACGATGAAACAGCGAAAAACATTCTTTCCCTCACGCAGAACGGTCGTTTCCAGGTCCCCGGCACCCGGTCGGCACTCGAGAAACTGACCGTCACCCGTCTGGCGGGACGCATCAATCCAGTGGACATGGCCGAATACCGCGCGAACGGCGGTTTCTCCGCTCTGGAGAAAGCCTTCACAATGACTCCCGCCCAGGTGGTGGATGAAGTCAAGAGGGCCGGTCTGCGCGGGCGCGGAGGCGGAGGCTTCTCCACCGGAATGAAATGGTCTTTTCTCGCGGCGAAAAACGTTCCGGAGAAAGTGCTCATCTGCAATGCGGACGAAGGCGACCCCGGCGCGTTCATGGACCGCTCCATGATGGAAAGCGTCCCCTTCCAGGTCCTGGAAGGCATGCTCATCGGCGCATACGCCACAGGAGCAACCAAACTCTTCATTTACTGCCGTGCGGAATATCCTCTTGCCATCAAGCATCTGACCATCGCCATCGGGGAAATCAAGGAAGCGGCTCTCCATCATTTTCCCGGCCGTGAAAAGCCTCTGGAAATCAAGATCAAGGAAGGTGCCGGCGCCTTTGTCTGCGGAGAAGAGACAGCCATGATCCATTCTCTGGAAGGACATCGCGGAACGCCCCGCTTCCGTCCCCCCTTCCCCACGGACAGCGGCTGGAACAAACTCCCCACCGCAATCAACAATGTGGAAACCTTCGCAAACATTCCCCCGCTGCTGGCCATGGGTGCAGACGCCTTCGCCTCCGTCGGGACGGAACGCAGCAAGGGAACCAAGATTTTCGCCCTGGCGGGAGACGTGAAAAATCCCGGGCTGACGGAAGTTCCCATGGGCATCACACTGGCGGAAATTGTCTATGAAATCGGCGGAGCGATTCCGGGCACGGTGAAGGCGGTCCAGACAGGCGGTCCTTCCGGCGGCTGCATCCCGGCCGACAAATTCGACACGAAGATTGACTACGATTCTCTCAGCGCCCTCGGCGCCATCATGGGGTCGGGCGGACTCATCGTCATCGGCAACAACCGCTGCATGGTGGAAACCGCACGATACTTTCTGAGCTTCACCCACCGGGAATCCTGCGGGAAATGCACCTTCTGCCGGGTAGGCACAACACGCATGTTTGAAACACTGGAAAGAATCACCGCAGGCAACGGAACGGAATCCGATATTGAGTTTCTGGAAAACATCGGTCCGAAAATCAAGAAGGGCTCTCTCTGCGGACTGGGACAGACCGCCCCGAATCCGGCACTTTCCACACTCCGCTACTTCCGGAACGAGTATGAGGCCCATGTGAAGGACCATGTCTGCCCCGCCCTGGAATGCAGCGCGCTTGTGGATGTGAAACTTCATCAGGAGAAATGTGTGAAATGCCGTCTCTGCATCCGGACCTGTCCGGTCGGAGCCATTTCCGAGGACTTCGTCATTGACAATGCGAAATGCACGCGCTGCAACTCCTGCATTGAAGTCTGCCCCAGAAAAACGATCTCCCGTGTCAAAAAGGGAGAAGGTTTCCATTCCACGAACAAACAGTAAGGCGGAATCCGAACATGTCTGACATTATTTTCAAACTCAATGGAAAAGAGGTTTCGGCCCTTCCGGGTGAGACCATTCTTTCGGCTGCCGCGAGAAACGGCGTTGAAATTCCCACACTCTGCCACAATCAGAAAATTTCCCATACAACCTCCTGTTTTGTCTGCGTCGTGAAAGACAACAAAACGGGCAAGTTCCTTCCCTCCTGCTCCGCTTGTCCGGCGCCGGGACAGGATATCGACGCGTCCTCCGAAGAGGTCTGCGACATGCGCAGAACCGCGCTCGGGTTGCTCCTTTCCGAACACACGGGCGACTGCGAAGCCCCCTGCACCATGGCCTGTCCCGCACACGCGAATGTGGAGGAATATGTCCGTGCGGCGCGCAACGGGGATTATCTCCGTTCCCTGAAGATCATTAAAGAAAGGATTCCGCTTCCGATGTCCATCGGGCGCGTCTGCCCGCGTTTCTGCGAAAAGGACTGCCGAAGGAACATCGACGGGAAACCGGTCTGCATCAACGACGTCAAGCGCACGTCGGCGGATCTGCATTATGAATCCTACATGGAAGACCTCCCTGCCCTGAGCGGACGGAAAGTCGCCATTGTCGGAGCCGGCCCCGCGGGACTTTCGGCAGCATACTATCTGCGACGCGCGGGCTACAGCTCGCATCTTTACGAAGCAATGGACGAACCCGGCGGAATGCTCCGTTACGGGATTCCGGAGTTCCGCCTGCCGAAGGCGACTCTCCGCAAGGAACTCTCCCACTTCGAGAGGATGGGGGGCATTGAAATCGAATGCGGCAGAAAACTCGGGGAAAACCTTTCGCTCGACGATCTGAAGAAACAGTATGACGCCGTGATCCTGGCCGTGGGCTCCTGGTCCTCCAGCTCGATGCGGATCGAAGGAGAGGAACTGGCAGAACAGGGAATTGCCTGGCTCGGGGAAATCGCGAAGAAGAACTGGAAGGGATGCGCCAATCCCGGAAGAACGGTGGTCGTCGGAGGCGGCAACACGGCAATGGACTGCGCGCGTTCTGCCCTGCGGCTCGGGGGAGATGTGACGGTCGTCTACCGCAGGACGCAGAAGGAAATGCCTGCCGAAGCGCTTGAAGTTCAGGAAGCCATGGATGAAGGCGTGCAGTTCGCGTTCCTGACGGCTCCGCTTTCCCTGAAGAAAGCCGCCGACGGATCGCTTTCCCTTCTCTGCCAGAAGATGCAGCTGGGTGGTGAACCGGATGCTTCCGGACGGCGTTCCCCAGTCCCTGTTCCCGGCTCCGATTTTGAAATCCCCGCGGACACGGTCATTGCTGCCATCGGACAGCGGACGGTGGTCCCGGCAGGGATGACGTCCTCCAGGCGCGGCATCGCCGTGAACGATCAGGATCTGCACTGCACTGGGGAGGACGGAAAGGTATTCGCCTCGGGCGACTGCGTCACCGGGCCGGCCACGGTGGTCGAAGCGGTCGCGGGAGGCCGCAAGGCGGCCATCGCCGCCATGGACGCCATGGAAGGAAGGGAACATACGGAACCGTATCTGTTCAATGTGTCGCGCGGGCACTGGCGGAGTCTGGCGAAAGAGGACCTGGTGTATCTCAGGAAAGTCTCCGAAGCCGAACGTGTCCATCCGGACTTCATCTCCATGGAAAAGCGCAGAACCACTTTTGATGAACTGTTTCCCAGCATCGCTCCGGAAAAGATGTCCCGGGAAGCCGAGCGCTGCATCGAATGCAGCTGCACTGCGAAAAACGACTGTTTCCTGAAGAAACACGCCACCTCCTACGGAGTCGACCCGGAAATGTTCAAGGGCAAGAAACCCCTTTCCGCTGTCGACACGCGTCATGAATACATCATTCACGACAGGCAGAAATGCATCCGCTGCGGCACCTGCGTGAAGATCTGCGCGGAAGTCATCAACAAGAACCTGCTCGCACTGATGAGACGCGGCTTCAACACCACGGTGCAGACAGCATTCAACCAGGGGCTGCCTTCCTACTGCAAAGACTGCGGCGCCTGCGTCAAAGAATGCCCCACCGGCGCTCTCGACTGGAAGCACAAGGCGGACTGAGACCCCGGCCTTCCGCGGGAAAAAAAGAACGGAAAAGAAGAGAGAGAGAAATAGAGAAATAAAGAAGAGTCAAGGAAGATGGGGGGAAGGAAAAGAACAAACCGTCCCCTTTTTCCGCTCTGGCTTTGTCTTTTCATTCCCGGGACAGAAGGAGAAGACCGCATTTTCTCCTCCTTCCCGGGATTTTCTTTTTTTCCTCACTTTTTCTTTCCACGCATACACACACAGGCAAAGAGGCTCCGGGAAGGAGGGAAATCTTTTGACCGAAAGTCGGAATGACGCCTTGTATTTTCCCTCCCGTGTCATACATTATTCCCGATTGACACAGTCCCGGACAACACGCGGGACAGGCTGCGGCAGGCAGACAGATAATTAGGATGATGTATAACAATACGTTATATACATTCACAATTTTTACTCACACTCACACGGGGGAGGAATCAAAACAATGGAAGACAGAAGAGAAGAATACCGGAGGAGCATTGAACACGTCGGAGCAGGAGCAGCGGAGGCGGTCGATGCGTCGAGAACATTTTTCAACCGGGTTTACAACTGGATGGCCTCGGGGCTGGCGCTGACAGGGATTGTCGCGTGGTTTGCGGCATCCAACAAGGAGCTGATGAACTGGTCCTGCAGCAGTGGAGGAACGCTTCTGCTTGTACTGCTGACGTTTGGACTGGTGATTGCACTGAATTTCGCTTTGAATAAGATCAGTGCGCCTGTCGCTGCGCTGCTGTATGTCTGTTATGCGGTGCTGAACGGGCTCCTGTTCTCGGCCATCTTTCTGGTGTATACGTCCTCGACGATTTATATGGCGTTTTTCACGACGGCAGGGGTCTTTGCCATCACCAGTTTCTTCGGATATCTGACGCGCATGAACCTGAGCAGCATCGGCGGATTTGCCTTCATGGGGCTGATCGGAATCATCATTGCAACACTCGTCAACCTCTTTCTGCGGAGCGAGGGGCTTTACTGGATTCTGACCTATGCCACAGTCCTGATCTTCATCGCCCTGACGGCCTGGGACACACAGAAACTCAAACGCCTCGCAGACGGAATGAATGAAGAAGGCGTCTATTCCGAGGATGGCAAGAAACTGGCGATCGTCGGAGCGCTGGCACTGTATCTGGATTTCATCAATCTCTTCCTGATGATCCTGCGCATTTTCGGCGGACGCAACAAATAAGCATGAAGAGGGGACGTTTTTCTTCTTCTCTCCACCCCCCTCTTCCCTGCCTCCTTCAGCACAGCTGAACAGCATACAATTCTTCTTGAAGAAAAGATAAGGAACGCTATAGAATGAAAGTGATTGTGACCGGCGCGGCCGGAAGAATGGGCAGACGCCTTGTCGCCAACATTGCGGAAGCAGAGGATATGACGCTCGCCGGGGCAACGGAACGGCCGGGATCCGAGTTCCTCGGACTGGACGCAGGCCGCGTGGCAGGAACGGCAGAACAGAATGTCAAAATCACGGACTCCCTGAAGGGAATCATCGACAACGCGGATGTGATCATTGATTTCAGCACGGGGAATGTTTTGTCGAACGCGCGTCTGGCGGCGGAAAAAGGTGTCGCCTGCGTGATCGGGACCACAGCGCTGACGGCGGAGGAGAAAAATGAACTCCGCGCATTGGGGGAAAAAGGAGCTAAAATCGTTTTTGCCTCCAATTTCAGCGTTGGAGTGAATCTTCTCTTTCATCTCTCCGGAATTGCGGCGAAAATCCTGGGGAAGGATTTCGATCTGGAAATCATCGAGGCGCATCACAACCAGAAAAAGGATGCGCCAAGCGGAACGGCGGTGCGTCTGGCGGAAATTCTCTGCGAAGCGCGCGGACTCGATTATGAAAAAGATATCCGTCACGGCCGGGAAGGTCTTGTCGGAGCCCGCACAGATCATGAAATCGGAATGCATGCCGTCCGTGGCGGAGACATCGTAGGCGATCATACAGTCCTGTTCGCCGCTCAGGGAGAACGTGTGGAACTCATCCACAAGGCCTCCAGTAGAGACACCTTCGCAAAAGGGGCTCTTCGCGCCGCCCGTTTCCTCGAAAAGGCGGGACCGGGACTTTATGACATGCAGGATGTGCTCGGCTTGAAGTAACCAAGCGCTGAATCCGGCAAAACGGCGGAAAAAGCGATCCGGCAGTGTTTTTATCACGTGCGCTGGATCACTTACGGTCCGATGGCGGGAGGCGTTCCCGGGAAAGAAGGGCGCCTCTCATTTTTTTGCAGCACGTACATGCTCGGAGAAAAAACATTGTTCGGGTTTGCGGACAAAGGGAGCGCTGACGGCGGAAGGCGCTCTTCTCAGCTTTCTCTACTTTCGGAGCTTTCGGAAGAACATTTCCCGTCTGCATGCGCAAAGCTTCAACGGTTTGCGCCCAGTCCCTTTTTACGTCGTCCGGGAACTTTTCCGCGGGAAGAAGTTGGAAGACCAGGGACGGAAGACTGAAGGGAGGAGCGTCTTCAGACGCCGCTTACTTCTTCTTCCCGAGTTCCGCAGAACGTTCGGCTGCCGCGACGACCGCTTCAGCGGCAATGCCCCGGAACCCGGCTTTCTCCAGCACCATCACTCCCCTGGCAGTCGTTCCGGCAGGGGAAATGACACCGTCCCGAAGCGATTCAGGGTGTTCCTGACTCAGCAGACACATCCGGGCCGTTCCGAGAACGGTCTGAGCCGCCATCTGCAGCGCCATGGCACGCGGAAGACCGGCATAAACGCCCCCGTCGGCAAGTCCGCAGATGAATTCCAAAACAAAGGCCGGCGCGCTCCCGCTGAGTCCGGTGACGGCATCCATCAGGTGCTCCGGCACATTCACAGATCGCCCGAATGAATTCAGGATCAACTCCGCCGTCTGCAGATCCTCCGGAGCCGCTCCGGGAGAAGCCGCGAAACAGCTCATGCCCTCCCCTACGGCTGCCGGCGTATTCGGCATGACCCGGATCAAACGCTCTTTTTCCGCAGAAGCAGAGGCAAGGAAATCAAGAGTGAGTCCGGCGGCAATGGAAATCAGGAGTTTTCCTTTCAAGAGCTCCCCCGCCTGTGCCAGAGCCTCCGCGGCAAACTGGGGTTTGACCGCAAGGACAACCGTTCCCGCATCTTCAAGGGCCTCCGCCGGATCAGGAAGGAAAAGAGCGCCGCTCTTTTCGGCAAAAATCTTCCCCGCTTCACGGGATACATCGTATGCTCTGATTTTCGCGGGATCGGCGCCCGCACGGATCATCCCGGAGGCAATAGCCGTCGCCATTTTCCCGGCTCCGATAAAGGAAACGGAAAGCGTTTCAATTGAGTGCGCCATAAACAGGAACTCCTTTCCCATACTGTTTTCCATGCTTTTTGTATAGAATATACCACGGAAATCGCGAAATGGGAAGGAAAAAGAGATGAAACTTTGCATTTTCGGTGTATTTTATCCGCATGAAAAATATTGCAAGGTGACAGATGAAGAATACCGGAGCTTCCCAGAGAATTCTTTCCGCCGCAGTCCGGGCGCTCATGGAATGGGAAAAAGACGGAGTGACTCTCGATGCGTTCCTGGATGATCTGAGGGAAGAGCATTTCCGGGAAAAGGCGGCCGTCGCATCCCTTCTCTTTGAGTATTTCAGACACAAAAAGGAAATTGATTCCCGGATCGCGCGCCATACGGCAAAACGAGCTCCGGAACGTGAACTGCGCCTCATCATCGCCTGCGCCGCAACTCAGGCGCTTTTCCAGACGGGGATCGCGGCTCAATCCGCCGTAAATGTCGCGGTCGAAGAGGCAAAACAAACCCGCGGGCGCATGGCCTCGGGCTTTGTCAACGCCGTCCTCCGCTCCATTCTCCGGGAATGCGAAGAGGAAGAGAAGCAGAAACTGGAAGAAGAAAACAGAAAAACGGAAAGCACAGACGGCGGAAAAACAAGTCCGTTTTCTTCCCGCCGCTTCGGAAAAACCGATGGAACATCGTTCCCATCCATCCTGGGGAAACGATGGGAAAAACGCTTCGGAAAGGAAAATGCCGCGGAGCTTTTCGCCTGCTTCGCCTCCGATCCGCCGCTGACATTCCGGATCCGCGGAAACATCCAGGAGTTTTCCAGAGCAAATGCCGAACTCTGGGAAGAACTTGCTCCGGAAGCCGTCTCCGGACTCGGCTTCACCGGGAACTTTCCTTTTTTTGCGACGCGCAGGGCTTCGGCGCTCTTCGCGTCCGGCGAACTGAAGAAAGGGAATCTGTTGTATATTCAGGATCCCGCCACCGCACTGCCCTTCTCGCTCCTGAAGGAGCCCCCGGAAGGAGAGGTCCTGGACGCCTGCGCCGCTCCCGGGGGGAAAACCATTCTGCTCCATGATTTTGCAGAACACCCCGAAACCATGCGGATCACGGTCCTCGACCGCTCCTCCGCCAGACTGGAACAGTTGCGCGAAAATCTTCGCCGGGCGGGACTTCCGGGAATCCGGGCAGTCCGATCTGATGCCAGAAGCACCGTTTTCCCTCCGGAATCCTTTGATTTCATTCTGGCGGATCCGCCCTGCTCCAATACCGGAGTCATCCGGAGACGGCCCGATGCGCCATGGCGCTTTTCGGAACGGAAACTTGAGGAACTGACACAACTGCAGCATGAAATCCTGGATGCGCTCTCAGGACTGCTGCGTCCGGGCGGACATCTGCTGTATTCCACCTGCAGCATCGAAGAGGAGGAGGACGGCGGGCAGATAGACCGTTTCCTACGGGAACATCCGGATTTCACCGAAGAGGGACGGCGTCTCCTGCTGCCCTCGGAAAAGCATGACGGCGCTTTTGCCGCTCTCCTCCTGAAAAAAACAAAAACACTCCCCCTCCCCTGAGCAGGACTGAAAGTCAACTGGACTTTGCCGCAGAGCAGGACTTTGCCAGAGGCCTCCGCATTCCGTTCTTCCGGATTCCAGGGAGAATATCTTTCAGAGAAAAATCTCCCCGGGGAAAGCCCTCATCGGGAAAACAGATGGAAAGGGAACGGAATGAATGCTTCCATTACGGACAGCCGTTTTCTTCCTCTTCCGTGTCTGAAGGAAAGAGCATCGGGGTGAAATATGGATGAGTTTCCCCCGGCGCATTCTCCGACGACGCGGCTTCCTCCCGGAGCCAGGAACACAGGACAAATACAGCCCACCGGATTTCCTGAGCAGTCATCGGACGTCCACGGGGAATGCCATGCCATTTCTCCGCGCAGGAACGGCAGCAGAGAGCGGTGGCGTGCTGAGCGATGAAGACAGGATGTCCGCGCATGGGAGTCTGTTTCCCGTCGTTCCGGGGAGCCGCGGGCGACAGGCGTTCGACGATGAATTTTTCCGCCTGTCTCCCAATCGTCCGGAACCCTTTCTCCGCCAGATAGGCCAGTTCCCGTTCTCCGAGCTTGAAGCGGGAACGGAACGGGGAGGTTTTCAAACGGCGCTGAAGCTCCTCCCAGCGCTTTTGATCAGTTTGCCGATGATTCATTTCGGGCCGAAGTCTCCTTGATTTTTTCCGGCGCTCATCAGCGTGTGACCGTGCCGGAAAAGAATGACTGCAAAGTCCGGGAACGGAAACGGGGAAAAGGCGCCCCCATCTGATTCACTCACACATTCACTCGGCAAGAGCACCAGGCACGGCGGCGGCAATACTCATAACAAGCTTTGCCCTTTAACACAAGTGTAGGCCGATGCGGATTTATCCGCAGTTCCCTTGACAGGAATCCAAATCCATGTTAATTTACACCTTCCCGCAATCAGGACAAGAAATCAGAAAGGAAAAAGATTTCTTTTCCCGCTTGTTGGAAGATCTGTTTTCTTCCGCCGCAAAAGGAACAGGAATAGAGAAGCTTGTGAAAGAAATGAGAAAAACGCGGGAAGGATGAAAGACCCCGCAGGAAAACGGAAAAAACACCTCCGCAGCCGCAACGGAAACGGATTGATGGATTGCGCGTAAAGTCGAGTTGAACGGAATGGACGGATATGAGTGAGAAACGGAATACAAGCGGTCTGATTTGCCTTCACAGTCTTCTGGTGAATCTGCGCAGGGCGGTGAATTTCGAGGCGCTGCTGACGGAAGAGATCAAAAACCGCTATGCCGAAACCCCCGCTGAAGTGCTTCTGGAACTGGCGGAGAAAGTGGAACTGCGTCCGGAACGCAGCGAGTCGCTGGACGCGGCGGCCTCCTACAACGGCCCGGCGCTGGTCAAACTGAAGAACGGGAACTGGATCTGCGTGATCCGTCTCGGTCAGATTCATGACGGGGAGACGGTCACGTTGTTCGACCCCCTTATTCAGGGGAAATCCAAGACCGTGAACGTCCCGAAAGAAGCCTTGCTCGAACGCTTCGGAGGAGAACTGATTCTTTTCCGCAATCTTCAGCCCGTGGACAACCGCAAACACAGTTCCCTCTTCTGTCTCTCGAGCATCGGCAGACACCACAATGTGAAAATGGATCCGCGCCGCCTGCTGCATGAATATGCGATCGGAGAAGAGGAGCCGCCCGTCCATGTGCTGAGGGACATTGCTTCGGACTACGGCCTGAAGTCCCGTATCATCCGTCTTCAGTGGGAGAATTTCCAGCATCTTGGGCAGGCCTTTCCCCTGATGGGATGGAAAAAGAACGGGAAAGCCGTCGTCTACTGCGGGATCCGCCCGAAAAGCGACTCCGAGGAGCGGGAATTCGAGCTGGCGGTGCTGGATCCGGACAATCCGGATGAAAATGCTGTCTCCGCCTTTGTTTTCTGGGATCAGGAACGTTTCCAGGCGGAGGCCGGAGAAAACGCCCTTCTGGTCAAACGGGTGTATAAACTTGCCGACGAGGAACAGCCCTTCGGGCTGCTCTGGTTCATTCCCGAATTTCTCAAGCTGAAAGGAATCTTTTTCCAGATTGCTCTGACAGTTCTCATGATCACGCTGATCGCCCTGATCACGCCTCTGTTCTTCCAGATCGTGGTGGACAAGGTGCTGGTGAACCGGACTTACAACACGCTGAATGTGCTGGGAGTCGGGATCGTGCTGGCGATTCTGTTCAACGGGGCGCTGGATTTCCTTCGGAATTATTTCCTGCTTTTCGCCACGAATAAAATCGATATTTCCACAGCGACAAAGACGTTCCGCCATCTGATGCGCCTTCCGGTGGACTTTTTTGAACGGGTGCCTTCGGGAGTCCTTCTCAAGCACATGCAGCAGAATGAAAAGATCCGGGGCTTTCTTTCCGGGAATCTGTTTTTTTCGATACTGGATTTGTTTTCGCTGTGTGTGTTCATTCCGTTTCTCCTGCTTTACAGTGTGCGTCTGACCCTGATCGTGCTTGCATTTTCCGCGCTGATGGCACTGGTCATTGCCTGCCTCATCAAGCCGTTTCAGAGACGTCTGAACGAGCTTTATCAGGCGGAAGGCAAACGCCAGAGCATGCTGGTGGAATCCATACACGGGATCCGGACGGTCAAGTCCCTGGCCCTGGAACCCGTTGAGGAAAAGATCTGGAATGATTCGACGGCCTATGCCATCAAGTCCTATTTCCGTGTCGGGAAAATCTCCATGACAGCCCGGAGCATCAGTCAGGTTCTGGAAATGCTCATGACCGTCACCGTGATCTGGGTCGGCGCACTGCTGGTCTGCGACGGAGAGATCAGCATCGGCGCCCTGATCGCCTTTCAGATGCTTGCCGGCCGCGTGACGGGTCCTCTGGTGAAACTCGTCGGTTTGATCCATGAATACCAGCAGGTCGCTCTCTCCGTGCGGATGCTGGGCGTGGTGATGAACAGTCCTCAGGAACCCGCCGGCGGTGGAGTCCGCAACGCGCTGAAGGGGAAAATCGAATTCGACAACGTTTCCTTCCAGTACCGTCCGGATCTGCCTCAGGTGATCCGGAATCTGAATGTGGAAATTCCCGTGGGAAGCACCATCGGGATTGTCGGGCGCTCCGGCTCCGGGAAAACGACCATCACCAAACTGCTTCAGGGGCTTTATCCGGTCCAGATGGGCGTCATCCGGATCGACGGGATTGATCTGAGGGAAATCGACAAGGCGCATCTCCGCAGCAGCATCGGAGTCGTCCTGCAGGAGAACTACTTTTTCAACGGGACAGTGCGGGAAAACATCTGCCTGACCAAGCGCAGCGCATCGCTGGAAGAAATCATTTACGCCGCGCGCCTTGCCGGGGCGGATGAATTTATCCAGACTCTGCCAAAGGGATATGACACGATGCTGGAGGAAAACGCCTCGAATCTTTCCGGGGGGCAGAAACAGCGTCTGGCCATCGCACGCGCGCTTCTGACGAATCCGCCTATCCTGATTTTCGACGAAGCCACCAGTGCGCTTGATCCCGAAAGTGAAAATGTCATTCAGAACAATCTTTCCGCCATTGCACGCGGGAGAACAGTTCTGATTATATCACACCGTCTCTCCATCGTCAGCGGAGCGGACAGGATCATGGTGATCGACAAAGGGGAACTCACCGCATTTGCCCCGCACCGGGAACTGCTCTCCATGCCGGGAACATACCGCGACTTCTGGCAGCAGCAGATGGAAAGGAATCTTGCAAAATGACTCAGGAAACACTTCAGCGGAAGCCGCATCAAGAAAAGCCCCTGATGGAGGAGGCCGTCGAATATCAGCCGGACGCCATCGAAATCAAGCAGGAACGTCTGCCGTGGTGGGCGCGTTACAGCGTGCTTCTGTCCTTCCTTTTCTTTCTGCTGGCGCTGATCTGGGCCTGCATCGGGAAAGTGGATGTGGTGGTCACGGCGCCGGGGAAACTGGTCACGGACAATCCGAACATCGTCATGCAGCCCCCGGAACTGGCGGTCATCGACAGCGTAAACGTGCGGGTGGGCGAAACCGTCAAAAAAGATCAGATTCTTTTCACCTTCGATCCCACGATCAACCGCGCGGAAGCCGCCCGGCTCGGAGCGGAAACAGCCACGCTCAAAGCACAGTTCGACCGACTCAACGCCGAATTCACACATCAGGAATATTCGGCAGCGCCTGACGACCGGGATGCACAATGGCAGCTGGCCATCTTCAAACAGCGCCAGCGCTATTATCAGGAAAAGATGAATTACTACGATCAGGGCATCAAGCAGACTCTTGCCTCGGCAAAAACCAAAAAGGACAGTCTGGAAAAGCAGACCGAACGTCTTGAAGTTGTCCGGAAAATCGAAGAAATGTACAAAAACCTTCAGGAGCAGGACGCGATCGCCCTGAAGGATCTGTATGAAACCTCCATCACCCGGATGCAGATGGAAGTCGAAGTCAGCAACCTTTCCAACTCCCTGGTGGAACTTGAGCATGAGGAACAGAGCATTATCGCCAACCGCAATTCCTTTGTGGAAGAATGGCGCAAAACCATTTCCGAAGAACTGGTCGACACTCGCAGAGAACTCTATTCCACTCTGAAACAGTTCGACAAGGCAAAACAGATCTGCTCCTATGAATATCTGAGAGCTCCCTGCGATGCCGTGGTCCACGAAATCGCCTCCTTCTCCAAAGGCGCCGGCGTCCGCGAGGCGGAACCGCTGATCACGCTGGTGCCGCTCGACAAACTGGAAGTCGAAGCCGAACTGGAACCGAAGGATGTGGGCAAAGTCAAACCGGGCTCGGAAGTCCGGATCAAGCTGAACCCCTTCCCCTTCCAGAAGCACGGCACGCTTGACGGCTTTGTCAGGACCATCTCGGAAAACACCTTCCAGCGGAATCCCGAACCCGGCGCCCCTACGGGCGCGTATTACAAACTACGCATCCCCTATTCCGGATCCCTGAACTTTGTCGGGGACGATTTCCGCCTGATTCCCGGCATGGAAGTCCAGTGTGAAATCAAAACCGGCACACGCAGAATCATTGAATATCTGATCTATCCCCTGATCAAATCCCTGGATGAATCCATGCGCGAACCCTGATAAAGACGTCAGAAGGAAGAAAAAAATCAGGAAAGAAAAGAGATCAGACTTTCCCCTTCCACACGTTTTCAATGCTTCTTTGCATGCATGAATATAACGATAGAGCCTATAATTCCATTCCGGAAAAACGAATCTTTTTTTTGCCGGAGGGAAGCAAAGGCGGCGATCCGGGAGGGAAGAGAAATCCCGGCCCCTTTTCTCTCTTTTGCATTCTTCAAAGCCTTTTTTCCATCCAATGAGACCGCGAATCCAGTTTTCCTGAGAGGTGTTTCAGGGGTGTTCTTCTCCGGAACGCAGGGGAGAGAGAGAAGTCCGTGCCGACACGCGGGGAAAAGATCAGGCGGAAAAAAGATCAGGCAGAGGCAAGGCTTTCCACCATTTCCTGAAGGCCTTTGAATATGTACTTCGGCTGATAGGCGAATTTCGGCAGATCCTCCAGGGAGGTGACTCCGCTGAGGACAAGGGCGGTATCGATTTCCGATTCGACGCCTGCAATGATGTCGGTATCCATTCTGTCCCCGATGATGAGGGTATCCCTGCTGCTCACTTCCAGGCGTTTGACCGCGCGGCGCATCATGAAGGGGTTGGGTTTCCCTAGGAAATAAGCTTTGATCCCGGCAGTCAGTTCGATGGGCGCGATGAGGGCGCCCGTTGCGGGAGCGATACCAGCTTCAGTCGGACCGGTCAAGTCGGGATTGCATCCGATGAGTTTTGCGCCTTTCTGGACGAGGAAGCTGGCTTTTTCGATGCGTTCATAGCCATAGGTGCGCGTTTCGCCGACGACCACGTAATCGGGGTTGGTATCGTTCATGGAAATGCCGCGTTCATAGAGTGCGTTGTACAGTCCGGCCTCACCGATGACGAAGACGCTGCATCCGGGTTTCTGAGTTGCGAGGAAATCTGCTGTGGCAAGAGCACTGGTATGGAAATGACGTTCTTCCAGTTCGATTCCAAGACGCAGCATTTTTTCCTGAAGTTCGCGCGGTGTCCGTTCGCTGGAATTGGTGAGGAAGAGGAATTTCTTCCCGTTTTTTCTCAGCCAGTCGACAAATTCCTTTGCGCCGGGAAGAAGGCGGTTTCCATGATAGACCACTCCATCCATATCCAGGATAAAAGCGCTTTTTTTGGCAAAATGATTTTTCATATCTTTGATTTTCCCTGTCGGCAGATTCAGAGGGTTTCCATTTTTGAATCGTTTAATGTAGACTTCCGGGGCAGGAAAATCAAATCCGGAATCCCGTTTTTCACAGGATTCTCACATTCTCTGCGGAAGAAAAATCAGGAAAAAACCTCTCCGGGACTGTCAGTTCACCTTCATTTTTGATTACAATATTCTAATTTTTAAATATATAAGATGAATATCAAGTTTTTTGACTTTTCTGCTTGAGTTCTTGCAAAGTGGATGTATATTGATATAAATACTTAAAGCCTATTAACATAAGGATTGAAAACAAAAATGTCTCTTACAAAACGTGAAATTGCCAAGGAAGTCGCCCTGAGAATTGGTTCCACTCAGACAGATGCAGCAGCTGCTGTTCAGGCTACGCTTGATATTATGGCCGAGGAACTCGCCAAGGGCGGGCACATTGAACTCCGTGGTTTTGGAGTCTTTGAAATCAAAGTCCGCAAGAGCAGTGTCGGGCGCAATCCGCGCAAACCGGAAAAGACGGTTGTCATTCCTGCAAGGAAGATTGTCAAGTTCCGTGCGGGGAAAGAGCTTGCCACGATTCTGGAGAATTCCTGAGTCTATCTGGATTCCCGGATAAGATGAGATTCATTCCCCTCTGACCCGGGGCTTTTCTCCGGGGGAAAAGGGAAGGAACGTTTTTCCGGGGGATTCTTCTGATACGGCGCCGGTTTCTGAATTTCAGATATCGGTGCCGTTTTCTTTTTATCGACTGATCGAGTGAAAAAGCGAAGTGTCAGGGGGGAAAAAAACACGGCGGGAAGCCCCTGACGGGTACAGGGAATGCAGCGAGAGCCGAGGAGTATGAGGGCGAGGAGCCCTCATGCTTTTAAGGGAAAAAATAAAATAAAAAAATACGGCAGG
>CAJMAW010000053.1 GCA_905211485.1 uncultured Lentisphaeria bacterium
AGGCTTTGACAAAAGAGAAGGCAGATGATATGATACAAAAAAACACATTGAAGAGACAAGTCTTTTTTCACTTTCTCACAGGACTCATTTTTATGCGTATTGCCATTGAAGCGACTCAGGCTCAGAAGGAAGCCACGGGATTCGGATATTATGTGATCCGCCTTCTGCAGGCATTCTCTGAACTGGAAACCGGCCATGAATTCCTGCTCTTTCATGCAACCCGGGACTGGAAGGGGGAAAATTTCGGGCGGAACTTCGCGCCGATCTCCTACTGGAATCCGACGGGGAAACAATCCGCAGCCATCTTTTTTTCCTTGAATTCCAAACTTCTTCGGGAAAAGGCGGATCTTTTTCACGCGACCTGCAGCACCGGACTCCCGTGGAAACTGGACATTCCGGGAATTGCAACGGTTCATGATCTCTATCCCCTGCATCATGCCTCGCACAGCGCCCTGCTTCAGGCATGTTTTTTCCGTCTGCTCTGGGCCCCGGTGAAGCGCAATGCGGCGCACATTCTCTGCAATTCAGAATTTACCATGCATGAACTGGAACGTCTGGAAGGGATTCCCAGGGAGAAAATGACAGTCACATCACTGGGGCCCGGGATGGGGTCCTCTTGTCGCGCCAGTGACTTTGCTCACGGGAAAAAAGGTGAAAAGATCTTTCTCTGCGTGGGAGGGATTGAATACAGAAAAAATCAGCTGATGCTGGCACGAGCATATCAGAAAGCCCGGAAATATGATTCCTCGCTTCCGCCGCTGGTTTTTCTCGGTCCTCCCCGGACTGAAGGGGAGGAACTGGAAGACATCATACGCTCCTCATCAGGCAGCGCACCCGCTGCAATCCGTTATTTGCATTATGTCCCGGAACAGGAACTTCTGGAGTATTATGAACGGGCGGAACTGCTCTGCGTTCCCTCCCGTTACGAAGGATTCGGACTGCCCCTGCTGGAGGCAATGGAACGGAAACTGCCTGTTCTGGCCTCGGACATTCCGGTTTTTCATGAAGTGGGCGGGGAATATCCGTATTATATTGATCCGGAAGATCAAAATGCTTGGACAGAAGCATTTTTGAAATTCCACCGAAGGGATTTGACGGACTGTTTCAGCGAAGCAATCCGGCAGGAACGGCTTGCGGCACACAGCTGGAAGCGATGTGCGGAACTCACGCTTGGGGTTTATGAAAAAGTCGCGTCCGGACGACGGTAAGGACGTCTTCAGGCGAAACGGGAGCCTCCGATTCGTCCAGGGCAACGACATTTGCCCCCACCGGAGCATGATACATCGGCGTTGCCCCTGTAAAAAGAGATATGCACAAGGCGTGATGGAAGGATGCCGAAATATGCCCCGGCCCGGAGTCGTTTCCGACAAAGAGTTCCGCTCCGGAGAGCAGTGAAAAGAGTTCTCCGAGAGGAAGCCCGGTCAAAACATCCGTTCCGGAATCGGAGGCGATTTTCACACAGCGTGCTTCCTCTGTCTGAGATCCGAGGATATAAACGTGAAAACCGGAAGCCTTCAAAAGTCTCGCTGTTTCCGTGAAATTTTCATCCCCCCATTCCTTTGCTTTCCATCCTGCACCCGGCATCAGGAGAGCCAGATGAGAGGAAGGGATTCCATATTTCCGGAGAATTTCTTCCAGAGGATTTCGCAGAATCGGAGGCTGCATCCGATCCGGAAGGGAAAAATCCGCTTCGGAATCGGAATCCGGTTCTGATCCAGATCCAGATTCTGATCCAGATGCCGGGATATGCCCTATTTTCTTCCCTTTTTCTTCTTCCGTTCGCAGTGTGGTACCGCAGAGAGCGCGGGCTGCCAGGAGGGGCCGGAATTGAAGCGGGAAGGATGCGCTTTCCTCATCCGGCAAACGAATGTCGTAAAGGAATCCGAACTCATCTCCGGAAAATCCGCAGGAGCAGCGGGGACGCAGAAGGAAGGAAGCGATGGCGGAATAACGGTTTCCGGAGAGATCCAAGACACAGTCGAATTGAGTGCGATATTCCCGGAGGGCACGGAAGATGGCACGCCAGGACACTTTTTCCCGTTTTCTGTCACTGATCATCGCAGGGACGACATGGATCCGTTCCGGCGGCAGAACCCCGTAAAAGAGTTCACCGAATTCCCGGCGAAGCATCAAATGGATTTCCGTTTCCGGAAAACGCTTTATTAGAAAATGGACCGCCTGCAGAACCCAGAAGGAATCCCCCAGATAATGAATGGAAAGGACAAGCAGGCGGGAGGGTTTTGCAGGCAGGGGAACTCTTCTCCTGAAGATCCGCAGTGCCGACTCGCCCATCTTCCTCAAAATCCACTTGATTTTCTGTTTTGCAACAGAAGTACTCATCTTCTCATCAATCCTCTTTTATTCAGGAGAAAAAAGAGAAAACATAACATCCGTCTCTGCCGGAACAGGGAAGAACGAAACGCTTTCTGCCTCATTCCGTCTGCCTGAAAGGGAATTCCGCTTTATTATATAATAAAAATATACTCCCGTCTTTGCCCGGAGTCAAAAAACATCAGGAATCATCTGAAAAAGGGGCGGAGCAAACGACTCTGTGCGCCCCCCTCTTCTCTCACAAAAATCCCGATACACCCCGGAGAAAACGAAAGATGAAAAACGCAATGCGGCATGTCTTCTTTCCGGCTTCCAGTCCTTCACTCCTCCCGTCCTCTCTCCTTTTTTCTCCACTCCGTCATCCATTTCCATCCTTTCACCTTTCCACCTTTTACAGATTTTCTTTTTTTTTCCATCTTTCTCACTTCTCCCTCTTGCTGTACTCTTTCCGTGCGCTCAAGCAAAGTGCAGAAAAAAAAATACACGGGGCGGATATATCCGCCGACATCTTTTCCCCGGATTCCAGACACAGGTTCCAGTTTCAGTCAGGAACCGCGGGTCTGAGTTCATATTGCGGAGAAATCACATCATGAAAATTGTTTTTTTACGCCGAGACGTTATAGTATCATTTATCCGGAATCACCTGAAGTAAAAAATGTAGAGCAGGATCGCTTCCCGATCCGGGAAAAACAAATATTCCGGACTTTCCGGAAGGAGGCGCCACATCTGTTTTCCTTTTCCGACAGTCGACATCCGGCACACAGAATATGAATTTCATTCTTGACCGCTATTTTCACTATACTTCTCACGGCAGCACCCTCAGAACGGAAATGATCGCGGGGCTCTCCACATTCGCGGCAATGGCGTACATCATCTGCATTCAGCCCGCACTCTTTTCCGGGCAGATGACGGGGACCGAGACGGGAATGCCCTTCGGAGCACTTGTCACGACGACCTGCATTGCCTCCGCCTTTGGGAGCATTCTGATGGGGGTTCTGTCGAACTATCCGATCGGACTTGCACCGGGAATGGGGACGAATTTTTTTGTCATGTTCAGCGTCATGGGTGCCTGTGCCGCTGTCACCGGAGGGAAGGCAGGAGATCCGCTTGTCTGGCAGACGGCGATGGGGGTGATTCTGATTTCGGGACTTCTTTTTCTGATCACCTCGTTCACGAAACTGCGGCAGATGATGCTCCGCTCGCTGAGTCCCTCGCTGAAGAACGCCATTGTGGCGGGGATCGGACTTTTCATCACGATGGTCGGGCTCAAAAACGGCGGCATCATCGCCGTGGAAGACAGTCAGATGACGCTCAAGACCGCGGTAACGGATCCGCCTTCGCTCATTTTTTTCACCGGGGTGCTCACGATTGCAGTTCTGCAGCATTTCAGGGTCCGGGGCAGCATTCTGATCGGGATTCTCTTTTCCGCGCTGACAGCGTTTCTGTGCGGCAGGATTTCGTTTCATGGGATTGTCGGACTCCCGGCCGATCCGATGCCGATGGTTTTCAAAGCGGACGTCGTCACGGTATGCCGTCACATACTGGAACTGCTGCCCCTGATTTTTCTCTGTTTCTTCATGGACATGTTCGACACGATGGGAACGGTCCTCGGTGTTGCGACAAGCGCAAAGCTTTTGAATGAAAACAACGAAATCGAACGGATTGAGCGGGTCTTTGCAGCCGATGCCACAGCGACCGTCGCCGGGGCTCTCTGCGGGCAGAGCACGGTCACATCCTATCTCGAGAGTGCGGCGGGTGTTGAAGCGGGCGGGAGGACCGGTCTCACAGCCATTGTAATCGGCATGTGTTTTCTGCTGGCGATGTTCTTCACCCCGGTCATTACAGCGGTAGCGGGATATCCGCCGATCACCTCCGGCGCGCTTGTCATAGTGGGCGCCATGATGATTCACTCCATTTCGGAGATCCGATGGGACGACTGCACGGAAGGAATTCCGGCCTTTCTCATTTTCGCAGGCATCCCCTTCAGCAACAGCATCATCGGGGGACTCTCCATCGGAATCATTCTCTACCCGTTCCTCAAAACCTGTTGCGGGAAATTCCGTGAACTCAACTGGTTCCTCTGGCTTTCCTCCGCCGTTCTGATTCTGTATCTGATCCTGCTCAATGGGAAATGACGGTGTACGGCAGCAGAGGGGGGCTGTGCGCTTCCCGGCATTTTTTCTCTCCGAGGAGGGAAAAAATCCATTCCTTCCTGTCTTCTGCGGCAATCATTGCGCTGTATGTTTTCCAAGATGAATCGCAAGTTGCGCCCGGTGAAGAATCTCCTGAGCGTTCCCCGGACACGAAGCGGATGAACCTGCTTATGACGCTTGAGAGGAAAAGATTCTTCATTTCCGCTTGAAAGCTCCCTTCCGGCGTCCGGCATTTGGTGAACTTTCAGGACTCCCCAAAGATTCATTCGATTCGGCGACATCAGATTCCGGAGGAAATCTGTTGTTCCAAAATTTGCAATCGCTTATCTGGGAAATACAGTAAATTAATGTCCCTTATAAAATCCTTCAGCAGGACCTGTCCAGAACACTGGAGATACATCTGTCATGAAAAACAGAATGTTATATGTCATGATAACATTTATTTGTATGCTGCTTTTCCCATTACTTGTTTCTTTGTTGATACTGGGAATTCACGAAAAAAGGAATGATATTGCAAAATTGAGTGAGTCGAAATTGGAAGACGTTCATTATGAAGATATCTGGATTACCTATAAATATAATGCAAAAGGGTTGGTCATTGTTTATCATCTTGAAAACAACGGCTGGTATTCTGTGGCATATTGGATCCCATTCGGTTCTAAGAAAATCATGCTTTTTAAATAAATTTCAGCAGGTTGGATAGATATTTCAAGACAAAAATAAGATCTGAAAGACGCCATAATTCTCGAAACAGGAGGGGAGGCTTGATTCTTTATGACTTGCCTGCGTTCAAGCTCCCGGGGAAATCTTCCATTCTTCGCGGGGATTCCGGTGTATTCCGTATTCCCGGCTGTTTTTGAAAAAAAATCCTGTTTCATTCTTTTTTCAAAAGAATACAGCATATATTCCAAAGAGAAAACTGAATGCCGTTCATATTCACAGAAAAAAAAGTTGAGCAGCATAAGGTAAAAACAGTCATGCCGGAAATATTTTTCCTGGCAAATTCATTTTTTAATAAGCTCATTCTTTTTCGTCGGAGATGCTGTTCATCATCAAGGTGCGTCTCTCCTCCTTCCGGAGTTGACAAGCCTTTTATTGAGAAATGTGCATAGGGGGGTGAAACTTGTGGAGACTTTAAAAAACGGTCAAATAGATGGTATAGAAATTGGCTATTTAAGTACAAAAAAGCCCTTTCGATTGCTCGAAAGGGCGGGATTTCTGGTGGAGCAGATGAGATTCGAACTCACGACCTATACGATGCGAACGTATCGCTCTAGCCAACTGAGCTACTGCCCCGTTTGATTCGGTTTGATTAATATAGCGCAGTTCAGAATTTTGTCAATCAAGCAGGAAGGATTTTTTCCGTCTTTTTATCGGGAACTCACCCCGCCGGAATCTTGAATTGGACTGATCTGCGGATAGATTATCAGTGCATTCAATATCCAGAACTCAGCTCCGGGATGAAAAACGGATATGGCCGCCTGCGGAAAAAAAGAAAATTCAAACGGACTGCATAATAATACGGAGATTGAGAAAGATCTTCACACCTCCGGGAAACAGCGGTCTCTCCGCACTCGTTCCGCAGCCGACAATACAGAAAAAAATGCCGAGATGGCTCCTTCGCCTGCCCGGGGGAAAGCAGGGAAGAAACCCTCTTCCGTAAACAATGCGTCCCGTTCAAAACAGATCTCCTCCTCTTCCGCAAAAACAGACAGCAATACAGAAGAAACCGATTCGCTCAAAATCTATTACAGGCATCTCAATGACAGCGAACCGATGACCCAGGAAGATGAATTTGCAGTCTGGGAAAAAATTGAAGAATCCCGTGATGAAATTCGCCGTCTTCTCTACCGTTTCGGCTTCGTTTTCCAGGAACATATCAAGATCCTGGAGACCTGTTCGGAGGAAAATATAGACGATGTCTTCCGCCAGTCCGCACTTCCCCCTGAAATCAGGAATATGAACCAGACGGCTTTTCTTTTCTCGCATGCCCGTCCCTGGGGAGAAATGATCGCCGGCACCTATGAACGGCTCAAAGGGCATTTCCTCGCCGGGAACAGTGAGGAACTCAGGAAGGAAAGAGAAAAAGGCATCGGACTCCTCATGCGCTATCCCATGCACAGCAACCTCCTGAGAGAATGGTACAAGGTGGCCCAGATTTTCCTGATGAGTCTGGAAATCCATGAAGGACACTCAAGTCTTGCCGAAAAAGTCCTCCCCGGGAAAAAAGAGGAAGTCGAGGCTAAGCTTCTGATGGACATTGAAGAATTCAAGACGACCATGCGCGCTTTGGAAAAATGTTTCCAGTCCATTGAAGAATATCAGAACAGAATTCTGATCGCCAATCTCCGCCTTGTCGTCAGCATCGTGAGGCATTACCGCAACAGCAGCGTCCAGACCGGAGATCTGATTCAGGAAGGAAATCTCGGTCTGATCCATGCCACGGAAAAATTTGATTACCGTCTGGGGCATAAATTCTCCACCTATGCCACATGGTGGATCAAGCAGTCCATTTCAAAGGCGGTTGCCAGTCAGTCGCGGGTGATCCGTCTGCCTTCACACATGCTCCAGGCCATTTCAAAAATCAATCGCGCGGAGCAGAACTACATCCTTCTCAACGGATGCGATCCCTCCGATGAAGAACTGGCTTCCATCCTCCAGATGCCCAGGGAAAGAGTCAGCGCCATCAAGAAAATGGCATGTCAGGCCATCTCTCTTCAGGCCCCGCTTTCCAACAGTGACGGCGCATTCCTTGAAAATCTCATCTCCGAAGGCGAATCTGCGGACCCTGCAAAAAAACTCGCATTCAAAATGATGTGTTCCCGTCTCAAAACCGCTCTCGACACCTTGACGGAAAGAGAACAGCAGATCATCAAACTGCGTTTCGGCCTTTCCGAAAATCAGCCCATGACTCTTGTGGAAGTCAGCAAGATCTTCAATCTCACAAGAGAGCGCATCCGTCAGCTCGAATACAAAGCCATCAAAAAATTGCGCGATCCGGCTTTGATGGTCTATTTCCAGGATTACTTCTCCTGAAAAAATCATCATCCGGGAAAAGAGAAAAATGAAATGTGTTCACTCCCGCAGGAGCGCTTTCCGCGTCCTCAGGATTCCAAACCCGGATTCTTTTCCCCCTCCCCCCGCCATCCTTTTCTGTCTGCACTATGCACGGGATTTTTCTTTCTTCTCAATGAACAAACTCTTATACGAGAAAAACAATCAGGGGAGGGAAAGAATCTCTTTTCAGCAGGAGAAAAGAAAAATCCCCTTCCTGATTTCTAAGGAAAAGGATTCTGGAATCATGCTTAAAAAATCCGCTGCCGGAAGATGAAGCAGAAACACATTTTCAAAACAGGGAAGGAACAGAAAGAAAATCTCCGATTCCTTCCCGCTGTTTTTCTGAAGAAAGATAAAAAGGATCAGAAGGGATTCAAACTCTCCGGGAGTTTCATTTCAGGCAGTTTGATTTCAGGAAGCTGAATTTCCGGCAGTTTGACATCAATTCCTTTTCCGGCGTCCGCAATGGAGGTCAGAAGTTTTGCAAGGATCTGTTCGGAAACATCCACAATGCCGGTTCCCTCCGGTCCCTGCCCGAGATTCTCGAGATTGATCGGAGGAAGAGGAATCGGCGCACCCGCACCGGATCCCTTGATGACAATCGAAACCGTATTGTTGTTCAGAGCGATCTTGTCGATTTGAAGTTTCTTCTGGCTGGCTTCCGCAGCCTCATCATCAGCAGGTTCTTTGGCGTCTTCAGTATTTTTCCCGCCGGAGGAGAATCGATTCAGATTATTGAGGATGTCATTCAGGTTGCTGGCGACAAGGGAAGTTTCAAAATTCACATCGACTCCGTCCACAGTCAGTTCGCGGATCACGATCTTGTCCCCAAGAACGGAGAGAGGCTCAATCTGAACCACTACTTTTCCCACCTTGATTGCATGAGGCGTTGTATACCCTTCCGGATTCCCGATAACGAATTCCTCAAGATCCACTTTCCCGCTGAGCAGGGAAATATCCAAAGACCCGACTGTCATGCTCACGCCTGCAAGTTTCGGTCCGATTGTCTCCACACCCGTCTTCACCAGTTTGTCAAGGAAAAAAAGCCCCCCAGCAATAAGCAGGACCAGTACAACGGCAACAATCCCGAGAATCCAGGCGATCTTCTTCCCTTTCTTCATCTTGCAATCCTTCCTAAATAATATGAATGGTAATGGTTGAATTCTTCATCAGACACAGCCTGGACTCCCTGCCCCTGCCGTTCTGCAAAAGACAAAAAAAGCCGGAGTCCTCCGCATCAGGCAGAATCAACTCCGGCTATCCATGCTTCCCAGTCCCGGAAACACTTGCACTGTTGTCTTCAGCAGGCCTTCTGCACTTTGCCGCTGCGGATGCACGCCACACAGACTTTCTTCCGGACAACAATTCCGTTTTCCTTAACACGGACAGACTGTATATTCGGTTCAAACGTCCTCGGAGAAACCTTCACCACATGCATCCCGATCCCGCCTTTTTTCTTGGCAAGACCTTTCCGGATAATGGTCGAACCGTAAAATTTCTTCTTCCCGCAGATATCGCAGACATTGCTCATTTTCTTCTACTCCTGAATTCTTGAAAAGCCGATCCATTCCGGCGTTGTTTTTCTCTCTCATTCGCAGGAACGGAGGCTGTGCCTCTTCCCTTGAAAATCGAAGGAGTAATATAGGCCGGAACATCTTCTTTTCAAGTCCAAATACAGAGAAAAAAAGAAAAAACTCATTCTTCCGCCGATTCTCTCTGTATACAGCCCGGACGGAGAGACGGTTTTGAGAGAAGTCAATTCGGCTCTGCCGTCCGCTTTAGAGGCGGAAATACCGCTCTGTGAACAGGAGAAAGACAATACACGTTTTTCTCCCCTCTCTCAGGATTCCCTCTTCTCTCTTCCATTTCCCTGCTTTTTTCAGAAGGTCTTCCCCCGAATCAAGCGTCCGATTGAGGGTAAAGGAAAATTCCCGAGAGCATTTTTCTCTTCTTCTTTCCCTTTTTTCCCCTGTCTTTTCTTTCCCCCGGGATTCCGGAAGCTGAAAAAAGAGCATCATCCGGCACTTCGGAAGAAAATTTCTGCAGAGGGGAAAATGTGTTTTTTATCCGCAAGAGATGTCTCCTTTCTCTCACAGTCTCTCCCATTTTCTCCCTCCGCCCTGTTTTACCTTCCCTCCCTCCCCTTTCTACAAGTATTTCAAATCCCCGAGACGCAGGGGAAAACACATCCCAGGAAGGGAGGGCAGTTGAGGAGGAGCCGGGATGATGTGAACCGCGAAACCGGGAAAGCGGAAGAAGAGAAAAGCCTCCAATCAACGCTTATTAAGCTTTTTGAAATTGGATTCGGAATTTTTCTGGAGTGCATTTGCGGTGGCGACATCAAAGGGGCCATCCACAATGACAGTCAGGTCCTCGTCATCCAGAATCAATCTCGGCTCGAAATTTCTGTAGTGCATGCCGTCGATCACGAAAGCGAGCTGGTTTCTCCGGTTGTTGACGGAAAGACCGATCCACATTTTCTGCCCCCGGGAAGTGAAAGTCAGCTTCAAGTCATAAAAACCGGGATCCGTTTTCCGCTCAAGAAGTTCGATTTTCTCAATTTCCTTGGAGGAAATATAATAATTCTGATTGACAATAACGGAATCTCCAAAATAGGATGGGATCGCCTTTTCCAGCATTTCGGCCCTGGGATATTTGACGATCTGATGAACCGTCACCACATATTCCGGTTCCGCCATCATTTTTTCAGCGGCCTCCGGATCCAGCATCATTTCCCAGGTCTCCTCCGGATTGCAGGTGCTCGACCCCATCAGAAGACAGGCTGAGCAGAGAACCCCGAGTGCAAGACAAATTCTTTTGACAATCATGATTTTTGATCCTCCGAGCTGTTGCGTTCATCCATTTTCCGGTACAGCGTGGCCAGACTGATTCCGAGATGTTCAGCCGCCCGTTCCTTGTCTCCGTCAAAATCCGAAATAATTCTCCTGATATAATGCGCCTCTATACGTTTCAGACGCTGTTTCAACGGCATCTGCTCCGGAATGGATTCAATGGAAAACGGCGGAAGCGAATACTGCACGGATTTCCGGTAGACGGAATAGGAAGGAAGCTCCGTGTTCAGCCCCTTCAGTTTCCTGCGGGAAGTGTTCCGGATGCAGTCCGAGGTAATGCAGTCGGCAGGCGAATAGGAAATGGAGAGTTTTAAAAACGCCGAAAGACGGTCCAGCTGACCATCTGACCAGTCCATTTTCTTCAGCATGCTCAATGCCGAATCCGAAATTTCCATATGGCGCCTCTGTTCGATCTCATAATCGTCAAGGAATTTCATCACCAGAAGAGGAATATCCTGAGTCCTTTCTTTGAGCGGAGGCATCCTGAGCGGCGGAAACTTGGTCAGTTTCCTGAGCAGAGCCGACTCGATCCCGGGAAAGCCCCCGGACTCGTCCCGCCCCGCACAGCGAATGGAGGCGATCAGGCGGAAGTCGAGGGACATTGGTGAATTCACTCCGACCGGCCAGATTTCGTGCGTATCCAGGAATTTTGCAATCCGTTTCTGCTCTTCCGCCGGAAGAATGTCGATATTCTGAAGATAAAGCGTCCCACCGTCCGCCGTGATGAAGAGTCCGTTGCGGAGCACTGAAGATTCCATGGAACCGAAAAGTTCCTCCTCAATCCGGTCCGGAGGCAGTGCCGCGCAATCGACCGAAACAAATGCGCCCACCGGAGCATGCATCCCGGCGGAATGAATGGCTTTCGCACAGAGTTCCTTGCCGGTCCCGCGAGGCCCGCAGATAAGCAGATGATCCCTTCTCCCCGCAGCACGTTCCATATCCGCATACACTTCCATCATGGTCTTGGATTCCCCCACAAGCATCCCGAAATGGAAGCGGATGGAGGAACGGCGGTGAAAACCGCTGGAGGTCGCAGTCGTATGATCCGCGGAAAGGATCCGGTCGATATTCGGCACCAGTTCCGTATAGTTGAAAGGCTTCACCAGATAATCCGTGGCCCCGCTTTCCAGCGCCTCAAGCGCAGTCCCGACATCGGAATAGGCGGTCATGACCATCACCGGCATATCAGGATGGATTTTTTTCGACTCGCGGACCAGGGACAGTCCATCCATTCCCGCAAGGTTGATTCCGGAAATCAGAAGGTCGAAGCAGTCCTCCCGGAGAATGCGGAGGGCTTCCTCCGCGTCTGAATGAGTACGAACCTCGTGCCCCGCCCTTGTCAACAAAGTCTGCATGACCAGCAGTGAGCTGGCCTCGTCATCAATAATCAGTATTTTTCCCATGAGAACTTACATCTATCCGTATTGAACAAGCACTGTGAAAAACATAAAGCGGGGAAAATTTTTTTCAACCCGGGATCTGTTTTTTTTCACAAAAAAATATTGCGAAAAAATCTGTTCCGGACCCGGGAGTGAAAAATGAAACATTTTCCATTTATACTGAAAAATATTTGTATCTTTTACCACAGTGGAAAAGCTGTTTCATCTCTGGAGTCTCCTGTTTTTCCCGTGTTCCGGGAGGTCCGGACATTCTGAATTCATCCTGAAACATCCGTCCCCGCAGGAAGAGAATCCCTGAGGGATGAAACAGCGGCAGTTCTGGTCTGGAAAAAGAGAGGGAAAAAAGGAGGTTCATTGCTTCTTCCGCAAGACGGAGGAGTGTGTTCCGGCAGAGCCCCCTTCCCCCGGAAAGATTCTCTTGCGAAAATTCAAACCGGAAACCGGAATTTCCAGCAGGTTTTGGAACTTCGGAGCATTGGAGCATCTGCTGCCGTTCCCTGATGAGTTTTTCTCCCGCTTCGGGGAAATTTCCCTGATGATGCAGGGCTTCGGAGAGGATTTCTTCTATTCTTTTCAAGATATTATTTATAAAAACCTTATAAAAACCTTATAAAGACTCTTCCCGTTCTGTTGTTCTCTCATCAGCGCTTCTGCGGAGGCTGCTTTTATTCTTCCGGCAGAGCCCCGCTTTTCCCCTCCTTCATGGAGGCATAACGCAAAATGGTGGACGCATAACGTTTGTAAACTGAACTCATCCGATGCTCTTTCATCAGGGTTTCAGCCTGCTTCACCGGATTCTTTCCACTTGCTTCCATGGCCAGGATTTCACGCCACAGACGAATGGCTTTCCCTTCCTGTTCCACCATCTTCATGAATCTGGAAACATCCGTGTAGTTCTGAGAGTCTTCAGGGCCGAAATAACGCTTGGCGACACTGAACACATACGGTTCAAAGCCGTTTGCCAGAATATAATGCCCGAGCAACCCATCCTGACTGTGTCGGTCCAGAGACTTGAAGAAGGGTTCATTCCCGATGATTCTGCGCATAAAGGCCTTCAGGTCCTGGCCTTTCAGGGATTCCCAGGGAATTCTCTTGCCCAGAATCACTTTTCCGTCCTGCTGAGAGAGTTTGATCAGTTTTTCATCCACGGAGTCAAAGCCATAACCGGGAAAAGTTTCCGGGAACAATTCAAATCCTTTCAATCGGGCGCCGTTCTCCGCAAGGATTTTCCAGAATGGATTCTCCAACGCAAGGAAAAAACTGTGAGCCAGTTCTCCGGACTTCTGAATCTGCTGGGGCACGGAAATATATGTCTTGAACCAGCTTTGAAAATCTTTTTCAAGGTCGGGATCCGGCTCTTTTCTGGAAATGCGGCCATAATGATCTTCAAACAGAAGAATCAGATCCTCCATTGCGCGGGTCTCCATTTCCCGGGCTTTCCGTTCCAGAAGTTTTTTCTCCATTTCCCGGGCCCGTTCTTCACTGGCCTTCTGGAGACGCCTCTGCTCTGCTTCCTTCTTTCTCCTGCGCGCTTCATTTTCCAGACGCGCAATCCCTGCGACAAGACGACTGTGCACAGCCTGCAAGCGCTTCTGATATTCTGTTCCCAGAACGTTCTGAACCTTCATCACGTCCTGTTTCTTCCGGAGAGCTCCGATTTTCCCAAGCAGCAGTTTCTGGCGGCGGAGATCGGTTTCCAGTTTCTCCCCTGAAGTCTCCACCTCCGAAAGAACGGAATCCACTTCTTCCCGGAACGCGCGGATGTTTTCCTCTCTTTCCCTCCTCGCCATCAAGGTGTTCAACACCGGGATGGCATCCTCCGTCGAAACATCCGGATATTTTGCAATGAATGCGGAAACCTCATTGATCGCATTCTGAAGTTTCATGGATCCGAGACGTTCTTTCAATAGAATCCATTCATTTCGTGCAGCATTCGTCTCCTGAAGCGCCGCATCCGAAGCTTCTCCCGCGGCGGCGCCAGCTGCCGCTGTCTTTCCTTCCTGATCCGCCTTTGAGGAGAACAGCGAAAGTGCGAAGAAGCCCGATTTCCCATCCCGGGAGAACTGACGAAGAAGAAAGAAAGATCCTCCTGCAAGAAGCAGCAGCGCAAGAAAAAGGAAGAAAAAGAGTTTGACGGATCCGGGCAAAGTCCAGTTTTCCTCTCCGGCTTCATTTCCCTTTTTATCATTTCCTGCGGCGGAGGAAATGGTTTCGCCGATCATGGCTTTCCGGTGTTCCTGAATTTCTTCTATGACCGAATGGACGTCTCTCCAGGTTTCCGGACGCTTGTAAATATCCTTTTCCATGAGCGTATCGACAAGGATGGACAAGCGGCTCGGGATGGAATGGTCCAACGCGATCAAAGGCCGCGCCTGGGAATTGAGCTGCATCTCGCAGACCGCCTGGGGATCGCTCCCGGGGAACGGAGGTTTGCCGGCCAGCATATGATACAATGTGGCGCCGAAGGAATACATATCCGTCCGGTAGCCGATTTTGTCCCTCTGGTAACGGATCAGTTCCGGGGCGGCGTAAAGCGGAGTGGCCATAATTTCCGTGTCGGACGAAGTGGCGTTGGAAGTATCATTGTAGTTTTTTGCCAGGCCGAGGTCGGCAAGTTTGATTTCGCCGTTCGGCTTCAGAATGATGTTTTCCGGCTTGATATCTCCGTGGCAGAGTTTCTGTTTTTCCCAGGCATAAGCCATGGCGGCGGAAATTTTTTCGGCAATATTCAATGAAGTGTCGAGATCAATGCGACCTTCGCGGGCGATCCGCTCATCCAGGTTTTCGCCTTCGATCAGCTCCATCACGAAATAATAGATTCCGCCCGGAGTTGATCCCGCGTCAATGGCCTGTACGATATTCGGATGGTTCAGGCTCGCAGCAGCGCGCGCTTCGCGGAAGAAACCTTCCACAAAACTGTTGTTGGAAGCCAGTTCCTCGGAAAGAATCTTCAGCGCCACTTCCCGTTTCAGATTCATCTGCTCGGCAAGGTAGACGACCCCCATGCCTCCACGGCCGATTTCATGTTTGATCATGAATCCTTCGACAAGCGTCCCGGGAGGCAGATCCCCGAGGCCGCAGAGTTCCGTTCCGCAGACAGGGCAAAGGTCGGATGCCGAAGACTCGTCTTCCGGCGAAACCGCAGGCTCCCTCATTCCTCCGCACTGAATACAATATTTCCGCATGGAACAGCCGATCCGTTTCTCTTCCCCGGATTTGATATATATTACAAAGCGCCCAGGGCAATGCTTCCGAAGGTGGCGACGGGCGCCATCTCACGGAAGTCCTCTATCGCCGCACGCAGCTGGCGCACCGTGTCCTTGAATTCGACATAAAGGGAATCGTCGGAAAGAAGTTTTCCGATGGTGCCCTTTCCGCCGGTCACGTCTTTGGAAAGGTTGTCCAGATTCTGAGAGAGACCGTCCAGTGTCTGCAATGCGTTTTCCAGCGAGGCATAGAGTTTGCCGTTGTCATTGAGGAACTTTGCCAGAGAACCGTCGGATTCGGAGATTTTTCCGGCAAGGGCGTTGATGGAATTCAGGGAATCCTTCATGGAAAGATAGACTTCGTCGTCGCGAACGAGTTTGCCCAGAGTCCCCTTTCCTTCCTTGACGTCGGCAAGCAGAGTGCTGATATTTTCAGATGCCGTGGATATGTTGGCGAGAGATTTTTTCGCTTCTTCATACAGTTCCTGATCCTTGAAGAGCTTGCCCAAGGTCCCCTTCCCTTCGCGGAGGTCCTGGCAGATCAGATCCAGATTCCGGGAATTGGATTCAATACTGCTGATCACGTTTTTAATATCGTCAAAGAAACCGCCCTCGAAGAGTTCGCGGAGTTTCCTTTCATCTTCTTTGAGCTGGGCGATCAGGCCTGAAGCCTCCATGATGATGTCCACAGGGGGCTTCCCGATGAGCATCCGGTCGAAGTACACCGGGGATTCCGTATTTGTACCGGGAATGATGTTGACATAGGCGCCTCCGAAAATGGAGGAATTCTGAATCGTGATTTCATAGTCCTCGTTCATGCGGAGATTCTTGTTCATCTGGAGGGTCACAATGACCGAATTGTTATCCGGAGCCAGCTCGATTTTCGATACCTGCCCCATATCCACACCGATCACTTTGACCTTGTCGTTCACGGCGAGAGCGCCCGCGGTCGGGAACTGCACCGTCACATACACTTTCTCCGACTGGAAAAGAAGATCTTTTCCCCGAATCATCACCGTAAAGTAAAAGAGGATGCAGATCGCTCCGATGCAGAAGATTCCGAGAAAAAATTCCGCTGTCAACAGACTTTTCTTCCTGATTTCCATATTGTCCATGATATCGTAAACTCTCCCATTCTGCGGGTTGTACTGTGTTTCACATGCCGTTCGCGAACTGGGCCGCGATGAATTCCTTCACCAGAGAATTGGAACTGGCGGCGAAATCGTCCGGAGTGCCGCAGGCGACAATCCGTCCGCCGGCCATCATCGCAATCCGGTCCGCAATCCCAAACGCGCTGCATAAATCGTGCGTGACCACGACCGAAGTCATATTAAAGCGTTTCTTCAATGCCAGTATCAGCTGGTCGATTTTCCGGGACATGACGGGGTCGAGCCCGGATGTCGGTTCATCATACAGCATGACTTTCGGATTCGTCACCACCGCCCTGGCAAGTCCGGCCCGTTTGACCATCCCTCCGGAAACGTCTCCCGGATATTTCATATAGTCGGCGCTCAGCTCCAGAAATTCCAGAATCTCCATCACCTTCTTCCGGACCGCGTTTTCCGGAAGGCGGAATCGTTCCCGGAGAGGGAGCGCCACATTGTCATACACTGTCATCCAGTTCATCAGAGCTCCGGACTGGAAGAGCATTCCCATTTTCATGCGCAGTTCGGAAAGTTCCTTTGCACTCAAGGCGGCCATATCCCGTCCGTCCACGGAAACGTATCCGGAATCGGCCGTATACAGCCCGATCATGTGATTGAGCGTCACGGATTTCCCGGTTCCGGAGGGCCCCACAATGCAGAAGGTCTCCCCTTCCCGGACCGAAAAACTCATGTCGTCGAGGATTTTCTTTCCTCCAAGATATTTCGTGACATTCCGGAATTCAATCATCAGTAGAACAGCCTCGTTATGATGTATCCGACAATCAGAATCAGAAGAAAACAAATCACCACGGAACTGCGCGTGGCATTCCCCACGCCCACCGCGCCGTGACGTGCGGACATCCCCTGATAGCAGCTGATCCCCACAATCAGCACCGAAAACACCCACGCCTTGAAAAATCCCACCCACAATTCCTTCTCATGAAGCATAAAACGCACATTCTCACAGTACGCGTTCCATGCCACATCCAGCTGGGTATTCGCCACAAGGCCGCCTCCCAAAATACCGATCAGATCCGTATACGCCGTCAGTACCGGGCACATGATCATCATGGCGAAGAGGCGTGGCATCACCAGAAAACGGACCGGATTGATCGACATCACTTCCAGCGCCGCAATCTCCTGGCTTACCGTCATGGATCCGAGCTGAGCCGCCATGGCCGATCCCACGCTCGCGGCCAGAATCAGCGCCGTCATGAACGGCCCCATTTCCCGGAACATGGTCTGGGAAACAAGATACCCGACCATGATTTCCTGACCGTATGAGCGCAAAATCAGACCTGCCTGCAGTGCAAGGATCATCCCGGTAAACAGCGCCACAATGGAAGTCACCGGAAAACTCTTCACTCCGCAGCAGTACATCTGAAGAATGATTTCCCGCCTGCTCCGAAAAAAAACGGGCAGAAAGGCAAAGGCCATGACAATCAATTTGCAGCAGCGCCCCACATCGCGGCAGAACTTCACAATGAATCCGCCGAGATTCGCCACGGGATTCCCCGAACGCGGAATATAATCCTGTTCATACGGTACGATCATGATTCTGTTGTCCGGCTGAAAAATTCTGTTTTTCGTACATTTTCCAAGAAAGGGATAATATATCCCTGAATCCTTAAAATTCAAGGCTCCAGAACAGTTTCCACTGAGTCGGATAGACGGCGGAACTGCGGACTTTCACCATGCCGAAGAAGAAACTGCGTTCCACATCGTATTCGATGGGGCGGAATGGGGTGATTTCGGGGTCTGGATTCTCTCCGTCGGTCTCGCGGATGACACGGTCCATCACGTTCCAGCGGACCTCGTAAAAAGGCGACCAGGAAAAATATTTATCCTTCCCGCGGACATCAAAACTCCGGAGAATTCCCCACAGCAGATCCCAGGCTGTTCCTTTTGAGTTCTCCTCATAGGAACAGAGTCTCCAGAGCATGCTGAGGTTCCGGTCCACCACGGGGAATCCCCTCATCGGCGACAAATCCAGCGCAACTGCCTGAAAATGATCCCCCTTCTCATACAGGGACAAAAACGGCCAGAACTTCCTGTAATACATCAGGCGTCCGGTGATTTCCCCGTTTTCCAGCCGATAGTCCCCGCGGCTCCAGTAAAGGGGAAGAATCCAGACTCCTTCGGTCAGAAGCGTTTCTCCCCAGTCCTTCTGATGCAGAATGACTGGCCACAGGTAGAAACGGAAATCATATTCATCACTGCGCTGACGTCCCCAGAGGGGCCAGAAAAAGAGGATGTCCCTCTGATGATCCGCCTCCTTTCCATAACGGAAAACAGGCCACGGCGCATGAATCCGGAACGAATCGGGAGAACGCTGATAGTAGAAAAGAGGCCAGAGCCCCGTCCAGGCTTCTGTTCCGTCGAGTTCCGTATGTCCCGCAAGGGGAAGGAAGAACCATCCTCCCCCGGGATGTTTCCCGTCCAGCGACTTCATCCAGTGGAAGAGAGGCCACAGAACCGACTGGTGAAGACTGCGCCCGTATACCTCGTTCACCGCGTAAAACGGGAAAATTCGGAATTTGTCATGCCGGGGACTCTTTTCCCAGTTCACAATCGGCCAGAGATATGCTTCCCCGTACGACTTTTCCTTCCATGTCTGCCAGTACAGGGGGAAAAGGATGAAACGGGTCTGATCATATCCGATGACATCCCGCAGATCACCGTAAAAAGGGAAGACACCCCAGTAAAACTCCCCTTCCTTCATGCCGCTGAACCATAACGGAATCAGATAATCACGCCGCGTCCCCTTGCCTTCCCGGCTCCCGTAATAGCATAAAATCCAGCGGAAATCCGCAAAGGGAAAATCACGCCAGACGCTCACGGGCCAAAGATAGTCGGATCCGGAAAAGCCATTTTCCTGATTGTCGAAGCTGCTCCAGAAGGGACGGAAGGCATAAAGAGTTTCCTCCCTGCCTCCGGGAGAGATCACTTTTTCCCCGAGCGGGCCAAGATATCTCCAATGGCAGCGCGTGCCTGTCACCGGATTGTCCCGCTCCACCGACCAGAAGGGGGGAAAGTCCGAATCGACAGCACGGAGAACAGTACACGGCGCACTGAGAATGAAAAGAACAAAAATCAGAAACAGCGCTCCGCAGATATGAAATTCAGGATGGATTCCGCGATACATTCCGTTCTCCCTGCAGCAGGTTCCGAAGTCGAAAATCAATTTCCGGGTAATATACTTCACGGCGGAAAAACTTCAAAACAAAAGCGGGGGAAAAATGAAGAAACTCTCAGCGCGGCGGCTTGATTGTTGCCGGAAATCAGTATATATTCATGAAATCAGGGAGTTTGTCTCATCCCTGAGATCACAGGAGGGTGTTTCCAATGAGCGGACAGCAGGCAAGGCCGGATATGGTTTTCATGAAACTGTTCGATATCGTCGAACAGCTGCGCAGCGACAGTTTGAGCTGTATGGGAAAGGAAAGCGCAGAACGCCTTCTCTTCCTGAACGCGCGCCAGGGAAAGGCTCTTGTGACTGTCAGCAACATGACCAGGACGACTCCTGAAGGCATCTCTCTCAAAGCACTCGCGGAAAGACTCGGAACCACTCTGCCCGCCACTTCCGTCCTCGTGGACTCACTCGTCAAAAGCGGTTTCTTCGAGCGGGACCACAGTCCCATCGACCGCAGAGCCATCTGTATCAGGCTCTCCCCCGAAGGAAAAAAGATCTTCGACAGGATCTGCTCTTACATGAGAGTCACTACGGAGGAACTCACCAGAGGAATTCCCGCGGAAAAATTCGATGTCTTCATCGAAGTCATTGAAATGATCCATTCAAAGCTGTACCGCTGAGACCTGGCCTGTCGTCATCCAGCCCCCCTCCGGAGGAAAAGGCGGCGGCAGAAAATGAGGGAACTGTGTGCGGGGAAGAAATATTCAGACGTTCGCCCGCTATTCTCCCGGGAACCTCTATCAATGTTTTTTTTGACAGAAATCTCGTTTGTTTCTATTTGAAAATCTCCCAATGAGATTTT